>KV796999.1:27727-33564 GCA_001809325.1 Neisseria sp. HMSC077D05
CTGGATTCCCGCCTGCGCGGGAATGACGGCGGCGAAGTATTTTTTGGATTCCCATTATCGGCATTCTATCGGCGTATTCTGCAAGCAGAAGTATCATTCCGTATAATCCCCTTAGCTCCCCATCAACTATAATCGGCACATTCAAACGACCCTTTCCGACACCATGACCCGACAAGCCTTTATCCTCAGTGATTGCGAATTTTCCGAATGCGGCGAAAAGCCTTATGCGCTGTTGACGGCGAATCCGACCAAGGAACATCACTATATCGCCCAGACCGAGCAGCGGCAGCACGCGCATAATCCGCAGGTCAGCCCGCAGAATCAGAATGTTTACAAGCTGCCTTTGTCCATGTTCCGCGAACCGGCTGCCGCCCGACGCTCCCGCTCCGGCGACAAGGTTCGCGGCAGGAACGAAAATCGCGGTGCGGCGGCGAGTGTCAACATCATCGGCAATCTGGCGGCGAAAAACCTCTACACGCTGACTTTCGTGGAAAACACCGCCAACCAGTACAATTTGGAAAGCTGGTTCAACCGCCACGAAAGCGGCTACGAAGAAGCCTGCAACCATCTGCGCACGTTGCCCGAAGGCCGTCTGAAAACGGGCGAACCCGATACGGTCAAAGTTCCCGATGCGTTGTGGCGGATATTGCGGCTGAAATTCCTCGGCATCCTGCGCAATCCGCACAACCATAAAAACCTGTTCGCCCACCGCCTGCATGAGGCCGTTCGGGCGCGGCTGCCGGAGGTCGGGTTTGAGTTCGTGCGCCTGATCAGCAAGCGCGATCCGAGCCGCATCGAAGCCATCATGCAAAACTACCGTTTTTCGTTTCTCGGCTATGTCGATTGGCTGGCGGGGCTTTACGGCATGTTGAGCGAAGGCGTGGCGCAGCCGTCGCTGTTTGAGCGGCTGTTTTGCACCATATTCGCCGAACCCGATGCGGTGAAAATCGAGCTGTTCCGCTATGCCGAAAACGAGGGGCTGTGCCTCTTTGGCGACAGCAGTTTCTGCCTTCAGGCTTCGCCGAAACTCATCAGCGTCGGCGTAAATATTTCGCACGATATGTTTGCCGTCGTCCACCTGCAAACCGACCGCTGGCTTGCGTTTAAAAACACTTTTCACCAAGACGCGCCGAAATTGGAAGGCAGGGTAAAGATTATCGACGGCAACCAAACCCAGCGGCTGATGTTCAACCGGCTGACCATCAGTCAGGCGCATGAAGCCGTGTTCGGCAGAAGCCCGAATATCGATGATTATCTTTAACGCTTGGATGATGCACACGCGCGCTTGATGTAAAGCGTATCAACGCTGAACAAAAGGTCGTCTGAAAACGATTTGGCGAACCCGCTGCTTTCGTTTTCAGACGACCTTGTTTGCATTCAGTGCTTAATCCTTGTTTTGCACTGCCGCTATTTGCACTGCCCCACTGCCGCCGGATAAACCGATACCTGCGTCTGCGTCAGGGCAAACAGGTTTTCAAGCTGCGTTTGCGCTTGGCGGTTGGCGTGATCCAAAATTTGGGCTTTGCACGCGCTGGCGAGGACTTGTTTTTTGGCTTCGTCCTGCACGGTTTTGAACACTGCCTTATCCACGGGCAAAAGGTTGAACGAGCCGGTTTGGATGTCGTACACCTCGATATTTTCCAAATCGACGCTGAGGATTTCTACGGGCGGCAGGCTGATGAGGACTTTTCCGTCCACGATATTGACGTTGTCGGCGTGAAGTTTGTCCAAATCCAAGCCCGCCAACACTTTGCCGCGCACAATAAACAGGCCGCTTTGAGCATCCTGCCACAATCTGCGCCAGTCGCCTTTTTTCTCCGTGCGGATGATGGTGTCGATGTAAAAAGCCGTGCTTTCCAAGCGGTTCATCTGCTTAATCTGCATCAAAACGCCTTCGCGCGAAATCGCTTCATGGGCGTTGTCGTTGCGGTGCTGGGCATAAAACCAGCCGCCCGCCGCTGCGAGCGCACAAAAAATAGATATTAAAATCAATCGGTAAACCATTTTCATCAGGTTAGACCCTTTCCGGT
This sequence comes from Neisseria sp. HMSC077D05, assembly GCA_001809325.1. Taxonomy (GTDB): domain Bacteria; phylum Pseudomonadota; class Gammaproteobacteria; order Burkholderiales; family Neisseriaceae; genus Neisseria. The sequence continues at coordinate 29,758 of KV796999.1, forward strand.
TGCGTTAAACTTATAGTGGATTAAAATTGCAATGATACGGCGTTGCCAACGCCCTTATGTACTACCCGTACACGGCGGGCATTGCCGCCTTGTCTCATTTTTATTTTAATCCACTATAACGCCCATATTCTTTCAAATGTTCAGATTTCAAGCAAAGATCGTCTGAAAACGCCATTTTTGTTTTTCAGACGACCTCCTGTCGAAACATTACCAAAAGGTAATAAAAATCCGCCATCAAACACAGTTTGCCTTTTGGTAAAGACAAGACTACAATCGCCTACATCTTTTCAGCCACGCAACACATCATGAACACCACCGACCTGCGCCGCCGCAACCTGCGGCAATGGATAGCGGACAAATACGGCGGCCAGCAAACCCGTTTTGCCGAAGCCATCGCCATCAACCAAGGCGAATTGTCCGCCCTTCTGAAAAACAAATCCTTCGGCGAGAAAAAAGCCCGCAAGATCGAACAGGCGGCGCAAATGCCCGCCATGTGGCTGGATCAAGAACACGCCCCGGCCCAACCCGACCATCAAGAAAGACGCACCATGCCCCACATTTCCTCCATCCCCGAAATCCTCGCCGACATCAAAGCCGGCAAAATGGTCATCATCACCGACGCGGAAGACCGCGAAAACGAAGGCGATTTGCTGATGGCGGCGCAGTTCGTTACCCCCGAAGCCATCAATTTCATGATCAAACACGCGCGCGGACTGGTTTGCCTGCCGATGGAAGGCAGCATGGTCGAGCGGCTCGGCCTGTCCATGATGACCCAGAAAAACGGCGCGCAATACGGCACCAACTTCACTGTTTCCATCGAAGCAGCACAAGGCATCACCACCGGCATTTCCGCCGCCGACCGCGCCCTGACCATCCAAACCGCCGTTTCTCCGACCGCCAAACCCGAAGACATCGTCCAACCCGGTCATATTTTCCCCTTGCGTGCGCAAAAAGGCGGCGTCCTAGTACGCGCCGGACACACCGAAGCCGGCGTTGACTTGGCACAAATGAACGGACTCATCCCCGCTGCCGTCATCTGCGAAATCATCAACGACGACGGCACCATGGCGCGTATGCCCGAACTGATGAAGTTCGCCGAAGAACACAACCTCAAAATCGGCACAATTACCGACCTTATCGAATACCGCAGCCGCACCGAAAGCCTGCTCGAAGACATGGGCAACGCCCCCGTACAAACCCCGTGGGGCGAATTCCAGCAACACGTTTACGTCGACAAACTCTCCGGCGAAACCCACCTCGCCCTCGTCAAAGGCAAACCCGCCGCCGACACCGAAACCCTTGTCCGCGTACACGAACCCTTCAGCGTCATGGACTTCATCCAAGCCAACCCGCGCCACTCCTGGTCGCTGCCCAAAGCCCTTGAACGCATCCAGCAAGCCGAAAGCGGCGTCGTCATCCTCCTGCACCGCACCGAAGACGGCGCCACCCTGCTCGACCGCACCCTGCCCAAAGGCGCCAACCAAGCCTACAAATGGGACAGCAAAAGCTACGGCATCGGCGCACAAATCCTCGCCGGCCTCAACGTCGGCAAACTGCGCGTGTTAGGACAGCCCTCCGCCTTCACCGGACTGACCGGCTTCGGCTTGGAAGTCGTCGGCTTTGAAGAAGCAGAAAACAAATAAACCGCCCGTCTTATCAAAAGGTCGTCTGAAACCCGATTCCGGTTTTCAGACGACCTTTTGCTATAATACCCGCCAGTTTGAAAACGGAAGAAACCCATGTCCCGAATCGCCGCCCTGCCCGACCACCTCGTCAACCAAATCGCCGCCGGCGAAGTGGTCGAACGCCCCGCCAACGCCTTGAAAGAAATCGTCGAAAACAGCATAGACGCAGGCGCGACGGCGATTGAAGTCGAGTTGGCGGGCGGCGGCATCCGCCTCATCCGCGTCAGCGACAACGGCGGCGGTATCCACCCCGACGACATCGAACTCGCGCTCCACCGCCACGCCACCAGCAAAATCAAAACCTTAAACGATTTGGAACACGTCGCCAGCATGGGCTTTCGCGGCGAAGGCTTGGCAAGCATCGCCTCCGTCAGCCGCCTGACCCTGACCAGCCGCCAAGACGGCAGCGCGCACGCGACCCAAGTCAAAGCCGAAGACGGCAAACTCAGCAGCCCCACCGCCGCCGCCCATCCCGTCGGCACCACCATCGAAGCCGCCGAACTCTTCTTCAACACCCCCGCGCGGCGCAAATTCCTCAAATCCGAAAACACCGAATACGCCCACTGCGCCACCATGCTCGAACGCCTCGCGCTGGCGCATCCGCACATCGCCTTCTCGCTCAAACGCGACGGCAAGCAAGTGTTCAAACTCCCCGCCCAAAACCTGCACGAACGCATAGCCGCCATCGTCGGCGAAGACTTTCAGGCGGCATCCTTAGAAATCGACAGCGGCAACGGCGCGCTGCGGCTCTACGGCGCCATCGCCAAGCCCACCTTCGCCAAAGGCAAAACCGACAAACAATACTGTTTCGTCAACCACCGTTTCGTGCGCGACAAAGTCATGCTCCACGCCGTCAAACAGGCATACCGCGACGTATTGCACAACGCCCTCACCCCCGCCTTCGTCCTCTTCCTCGACCTGCCGCCCGAAGCCGTGGACGTCAACGTTCACCCCACCAAAACCGAAATCCGCTTCCGCGACAGCCAGCAGGTACACCAACTCGTGTTCCACACCCTCAACAAAGCCCTCGCCGACACCCGCGCCGACTTGACCGAAAGCGTCGGCAACGCAGGCGAAGTGTTACACGAAATCACAGGCATCCGTCCCGCGGCAACGTCGTCTGAAAACGAGCCTAGTGGGTTCCGCCCAAACCCGACCGCGTCGTCTGAAAACATTTTTGCCGCCGTACCAAATACACACGCCTCCGAACCGCGCAACGCCTTCGGTTCCGGCAAAACCGCTCCCATGCCCTATCAGGCAGCACGCGCGCCGCAGCAACGCAGCCTGTCCCTGCGCGAGAGCCGTGCCGCCCTCAACACCTACGCCGAACTTTTCAAAAACACCGCAGCCGATGAAGCCGATATCGAGTTGGCACAATTCGAACAAGCCCGCTTCGGCACCACATCCGCCACGTCGTCTGAAAACCCCGCACACACCTTTTCAGACGACCCCAAACCCGAACTGCCGCCGCTGGGCTTCGCCATCGCCCAACTATTAGGCATCTACATCCTCGCCCAAGCCGAAGACAGCCTGCTGCTCATCGACATGCACGCCGCCGCCGAGCGCGTCAACTACGAAAAAATGAAACGCCAGCGGCAGGAAAACGGCAACCTGCAAAGCCAACGCCTGCTCATCCCCGTTACCTTCGCCGCGTCCCACGAAGAATGCGCCACCCTCGCCGACCATGCCGACACGCTGGCAGGCTTTGGGCTGGAACTGTCCGACATGGGCGGCAACACCCTCGCCGTCCGCGCCGTCCCCGCCATGCTCGGCAAAGCCGACGTCGTCTCGCTCGCCAAAGACGTATTGGGCGAACTCGCCCAAGTCGGCAGCAGCCAAACCATCGAAGAACACGAAAACCACATCCTCGCCACCATGTCCTGCCACGGCTCCGTCCGCGCCGGCCGCCAGCTCACCCTGCCCGAAATGAACGCCCTCCTGCGCGACATGGAAAACACCCCGCGCAGCAACCAATGCAACCACGGCCGCCCGACCTGGGTGAAACTGACGCTGAAAGAACTGGATGCACTGTTTTTACGCGGACAATAAAGCCGATGGAAAACAAAAGGTCGTCTGAAAACGGATTTAGATTTTCAGACGACCTTGGATTCGGATTTCAAGT
>KV797000.1:0-5117 GCA_001809325.1 Neisseria sp. HMSC077D05
TTAAGGTATTCGATAGTATGGGCGATACCTTTTGGGTTGTTGGTTTCGGTTTTGGTGCGCTGCAAAGACGTGATGCCGATGACGAAGTTTCGTTTGGCGATGTCGATGCCTGCGTAATTGTATTGGGTACTCATCATAAACCTGCCTTGCATTCGGTTGTGTTGTCTGGCAACTGTCCGGTTGTGTCGATGGGTTGCCCGACCGCTCCCTGAGCTACGCAACGGTTGTTTGCCTTGGTCGGATGCGGGTGGCGACCGGGCGGTTTGTTGCTATGATACGGGTGTTCCGATATACAAGGTTGGGTCGTGACCCAACAAAATCTGTTGAATCCCCTGCGGTGTTGGGTTTTCAACCCAACCTACCCAAAAGGTCGTCTGAAAACGTTTTGGCGAAACTGGCTATCTGTTTTCAGACGACATTTGTTTTGAAATAGTCATTGTCCATTCGGTTTTATGACTCTTCTTTGGTTCAAGATTTTTAAACGGCTTTCGTGGGCAAAGCCCTCGCTACAGGATGGTTCTATCAACGTGGTCAGTGTAGGTTGGGTCGAGACCCAATAAAGTCTGTTGAGTGTTTGCAATGTTGGGTTTTCAACCCAACCTACCTGAAAGGTCGTCTGAAACCGGTTTATTTTTTGGTGTTTCTTGTCTTCTTCCTTTTTGGTTTTTTTGTATTTTTTGTTGTCTTTTGAGTTGAATCAATGGTTTTTTCCGCCTTCGTCGAGTCTGTGTTTGGTTCGGATTCTAGGGAGAATTTGATGGGAATTTGGTATGCGATGGCAACGGGTTGTTTTTTGTATGTCGCAGGGTGTAAAGGAAGCGAAGCACGTACTGCGGAATAGGCGGCTTTATCGAGTCTTCGAGAACCGCTACTTTTTATTGTATAGAGAAACGTTGAGCCGGTAGGAGGGACGAATGCGCCTATGATGACAGTGCCTTCTTCTCCCGCTTCTTGAGCAAGAGCAGGATAGGGAGGCTTCTGTATTTTAACAGGTTTTGTAAATGCTTCTTTTCTCAAGTGCTTGGGTAACATATAGAAAAACCTGAATTTTTTCTGGCTTGCCGATGGGGTGCAAATTTGCTGTGTTTGGGTTTCGTCGTATGTACAGCTTTGATAGGGTTCGACATATGCGGGCAGTCTGGTGCGTTGGGCGAGTTCGACTAATTCTTGGGGTTCGCCTTGCCATTCGGTTTGTTCGATATGACCTTGTTCGTTTATGAGTACGGTCGCGGTAACCATACCGGTGATGATTTTGTCGTTTGGGAGAACAATGCCGTCGTATCCCCCCATATTTTTCCAAGGTTGTACGGGCAGGGTGTCGGCGATGGCAGAAGCGGCGAGGAGGGAGGATAAGAGGAGAAGGGTGAGTTTGGACATGGGTGTTTTCCTTTTGGGTACGTTTAGTTTGGGTTAAGAGTTGAATCTTCTGCAATGTTGGGTTTTCACTCCAACCTACCCGAAAGGTCGTCTGAAAACGTTTTCAGACGACCTTTCTGACGTTTCGTTATTTTAAAACCGCACAATTGATTGTGCGGTTTGTCATTATCAGTATTTGAAATCAGTATTTGAAGTTTTCGCCGAGATAGACGGAGCGGACTTGTTCGTTGTTGACCAAATCGTCCGGCTTGCCGGAGGCGAGGACGGTGCCGTCGCTGATGATGTAGGCTCTGTCGCAGATGCTGAGGGTTTCGCGTACGTTGTGGTCGGTAATGAGTACGCCGATGCCGCGCGATTTGAGGAAGTCGATGATTTTTTGGATGTCGATGACGGCAATGGGGTCTACGCCGGCGAAGGGTTCGTCCAAGAGGATGAAGCGCGGCTGCATGGCGAGTACGCGGGCGATTTCGACGCGTCGGCGTTCGCCGCCGGACAGGGAGGGGGCGGGGTTGTGGCGCAGGTGGCCGATGTTGAGGTCGGCAAGCAGTTTTTCGACTTCGCCATCGATGCGGCTTTTGTCTTTGGTGCTGATTTCTAAAATGGCGCGGATGTTTTGTTCGACGGTCATTTTTCGGAAAATCGAGGCTTCTTGGGGCAGGTAGCCGACGCCGAGGCGGGCGCGTTCGTGTATGGGCAGGTGGCGCAGTTCTTGCCCATCGAGGGTAACACTGCCTGCGTCGGCGGCGATGAGTCCGACGATCATGTAGAAGCTGGTGGTTTTGCCTGCGCCGTTGGGACCGAGCAGGCCGATGACTTCGCCGCTTTCGATTTCGAGGGAGAAGCTTTTGACGACTTGGCGTTTTTTGAAACTTTTTTGCAGGTTTTGAACGACGAGGCGGCTGGTGTTTTCGCTCATAAATGACTCTTGGTTCGGAGGTCGTCTGAAAATGTTGTTTGGGTTTTTTGCTGCTTTGGTTTTCAGACGACCTTTTGTGTTGTCAGATGCGGGTTATTTGTTTTTTTGGGTGCTGGACGGCTGGATGACGACGCTAACCCTGCCGGATTTGGCGGCGGATTTGGCGCCTGATTTCGAGCTGCCGTTGATGGTATAGACTTCGGTTTTGGTGTTGTAGGTGATGACTGCGCCTTCGGCTACATCGCCGCCACGTTGGACTTTGGCGTTGCCGGTCAGGGTAACGAGGTTAATGGCGGAGGAGTAGGTTACGTTGTTGGCTTGTCCGTTAACCGTGCCTTTGTTGTCGTCGAGCGTCTGGCTGAAGCGGACGGGCGAGCCGCTGGCTTTCATAAACTGTTCGCCTTTGTCGTTGCGGGAGACGTTGACGCTGCCTGCGCGGATGTTGAGCGTGCCTTGTTTGATGATGACGTTGCCGGTGAAGGTGGTGCTTTGGTTGTTTTGGTCGAGCGAGCCTTGGTCGGCTTCAATCTGTATCGGCTGCTTGCTGTCGCTTTGCAGGGCGTAGGCTGGGGCGGTGGCGAAAAATGCGGTTAAAACACATGCCTTACATATTTTTTGTATCATAAATCGTGGCTTTCACTCTGGATGGGAAGTTCAACAAACCTTTTTTGTGGTCATACGTCAGACCTTCGGCGTTGCCGCTCGATTCGCCGTATTGGAAGGTAACGGGCGTGTCGGTTTGGGCGTATTGCGATTCGGTGTCGACGTGCAGGAGATCGGTTTTGACGACGCCCGCCTGCCGCTTGGCATCGGCGGCTTTGGTCAGGACGACGTTGTGTTTGAACAGGAGTTGTTTGGTTTGGGTGTTGTACACGGCTTCGTCGCTGCCGACGTCGTAAAGCCGGCTGCCTTCTTGGAAGAAGACGAGGTGCGGCAGCTCAAAATGGACGTCGTTGCTTTCGGGAAACTGTTTCGCCCCTTTTGCGCTCAGATGCTCTTTTAGACGACCTTGTTCGTCAAACCGCCGCCCGTCTATGCCGTCCATCGTGTATTGCGGCTGGTTGGGGTTGAGTTTGACTTCTTCAATGTCGATTTCGCTGATGCGCCCCAGCCATGCCGACAATCCTCCGAGCGCGACCGCCAGCACCAAAGGGAATGCAATTCCGTACCGCCATCTTACTTTCATTTGATGTACTCGTTCAAAGCCGCGCCCAGCGTACCTTTCGCGCGCATAATCAGGTCGCACACTTCGCGCACCGCGCCTGCGCCGCCCGCATGTTTCGTAATATAGGCGGCGTGTTGCAGCGCAAACCAATGCGCGTCAGGCACGGCAACCGGCAATCCGCAGCGCACCATTACCGGCAAATCGACCACGTCATCGCCGACAAAGGCGCACTCGCCTTCTTCTACGCCCGCTTTCGCACGCAATTCTTCATAGGCGGCACGTTTGTCCGAAATGCCTTTGAAGTAGTAGTTGATGCCCAACTGTTTGACGCGGATGCCAACGGAGGGCGCGTCCCGACCTGTGATAACCGCAGTCTGCACGCCGCTTGCCTGAAGCATCTTCAAGCCGTGCCCGTCCAAGGTGTGGAACGATTTGATTTCTTCGCCGTCGTCGCGGATGAAGATGCGGCCGTCGGTCAAAACGCCGTCCACATCCAATATCAGCAGCTTGATATGCGCCGCGCGCTGTTGCAGCTCGGGGTCTAAGGTTTGCATAGTGTTTCCTTGCGGATTGCTAGGTTTCAGACGACCTATTCTAACATAAAGGTCGTCTGAAAACGGTTAGCCCGCCTTTACACAATCCGCGCCATCAGTAAATCGTGCATATTCAGCGCGCCGGTCAGCACGCCGTCGGCGTCGGTTACCAAAAGCCCGTTCACATGGTTTGCCTGCATGACTTTCAGGGCTTCGGTGGCGAGGCGTTCGGCGGGGATGGTTTTGGGGGAGGGATGCATGATTTCATCGACGGTCAGCCCGTCAAAACGGTCGCGCTGTTGGAACAGGCGGCGCAAATCGCCGTCGGTGAACACGCCTTTCAGACGACCTTCATTGTCTGTTACCGCCAGCATGCCCAAGCCTTTTTCGCTCATGCTGACGATGGCTTCTTTTAAGGGCGTGCCGAGTCGGACGGCGGGCAGCGCGTCGTCTTGGTGCATGATGTCCGCAACGCGTAAAAGCAGTCGTTTGCCGAGGCTGCCGGCGGGGTGGCTCAAGGCGAAATCGTCGGGTGTGAACGCGCGTGCGCGCAAAAGGACAACTGCCAATGCGTCGCCCAAAGCCATGACGGCGGTGGTGCTGCTGGTCGGGGCAAGTCCCAGCGGGCAGGCTTCTTTGGAAACCGACGCGGTGATGTGAATGTCGGCATGGCTCGCCATGGTCGAATCGGAGCGGGCGGTAATGCAGATGAGGGTAATGTTTTTGCGTTTGAGCGCAGGGATGATGGCGGCAATTTCGTCGCTTTCGCCGGAATTGGAAATTGCGACGACGACGTCGTTGTCCACAATCATGCCCAAATCGCCGTGTGCCGCTTCTGCAGGATGGACGAAAAACGCGGGTGTGCCGGTCGAAGCCATAGTCGCCGCTATTTTGCGCCCGATATGTCCCGACTTGCCCATGCCCGTGATGACGACCCTGCCTTTGCAGTGCAGCAGCGCGTCTGCCGCAAAGACGAAGTTTTCGTCCAGTTCCGCCGCAATTTCACGCAAGCCTTCCGCTTCGGTGTGCAACACTTCGCGCGCCCAATCGAGATATTGACCGTTTCCTGCCATAATTTCATGCCTTTTTGTGTTCGTTTTATAGTGGATTAAATTTAAATCAGGAC
>KV797000.1:5217-6532 GCA_001809325.1 Neisseria sp. HMSC077D05
CCGTACTGGTTTAAAGTTAATCCACTATATATCGTTTTGGACATCATTAAATGCCCTAATAAACTATCCAAATTTTCCGAATAGGGGTAGCATTACCGCCTGCTTTGCAAATAACCTATATTTAAAGGAATCAGAGATGACTATTTTATCGGACGTTAAAGCATTAGGACAACAAATCTGGCTGGACAACCTTTCCCGCTCGCTCGTACAAAGCGGCGAATTGGCGCAAATGCTGAAACAAGGCGTGTGCGGCGTCACTTCCAATCCCGCCATCTTCCAAAAAGCCTTCGCCGGCGACGCGCTTTACGCCGACGAGGTCGCCGCCCTCAAACAACAAGACCTCAGCCCCAAACAACGCTACGAAACCATGGCGATTGCCGACGTACAGGCAGCCTGCGACGTTTGCCTTGCCGAACACAAATCCACCGGCGGCAAAACCGGTTTCGTCAGCCTTGAAGTTTCCCCCGAGCTTGCCAAAGACGCACAAGGCACGGTAGAAGAAGCCCGCCGCCTCCATGCCGCCATCGCGCGTAAAAACGCCATGATTAAAGTTCCCGCCACCGACGCAGGCATCGAAGCACTCGAAACCCTCATCGTCGACGGCATCAGCGTGAACCTGACCCTGCTGTTCTCACGCGCCCAAACCCTCAAAGCCTACGCAGCCTACGCGCGCGGCATCGCCAAACGCTTGGCAGCCGGGCAAAGCGTTGCCCATATCCAAGCCGTTGCCAGCTTCTTCATCTCCCGCGTGGACGGCGCGCTGGACGCCACGCTGCCCGACCACCTCAAAGGCAAAATCGCCATCGCCCTTGCCAAAGCCGCCTACCAAGACTGGGCGCAATACTTCGGCAGCCCCGAATTTGCCGCGCTGGAAGCCAAAGGCGCAAACCGCGTGCAACTCTTATGGGCATCCACAGGCGTCAAAAACCCCGCCTATCCTGACACGCTCTACGTTGACAGCCTGATCGGCGCGCACACCGTCAACACCGTCCCCGATGTCACCCTCAAAGCCTTCATCGACCACGGCACAGCCAAAGCCACGCTGACCGAAGGTGTAGAAGAAGCACAAGCGCAGCTTGCCAAAACCGCCGCACTCGGCATAGACGTAGAAACCCTCGCCAACCGCTTGCAGGAAGACGGTTTGAAACAGTTTGAAGAAGCCTTCGACAAACTGCTCGCCCCGCTGGCTTGATTGTCAAAACCCAAGCCAGCCTTAGCAACCCGGTTCCTGTGCTTTATCTATAAACAAACTCAAAAGGTCGTCTGAAAACGCTTTAGCGAGGTGAACTGGCCCCCAAATCTTGGACACTCATAA
>KV797001.1:0-7021 GCA_001809325.1 Neisseria sp. HMSC077D05
TTGTACTATTTTATTTTTAATTGACTATATTTTCAAGGCGTACGTTAATACATTTTTCTGACTTTCACTAAGGAAAATTTACACTTTGTCATGCAACCAAATCATTTGGAATGGTTCTTAAAGAAATCCATTATAGTATGAATAACAGGAAAATCGATGAACAACGCACTCAATGCCAAATTATCCAAACTTATTTACGCGCTCGCCTCCGATGATCCTAATTATCTTGCTAAAGCGGGCGTGTTCGACCGCCTGCTGCTGCTTATCCGCGAGCTTTATCAGATGCTGGACGAGAGTGAGGGGCTGAAGCGGCTTTCGCTGCGCCTCCGTTATGGCAAGCGTTACGGCATGATTGCTTTGGATGCCGCCGCGCCGGACGAAGATGCGGGCGCTTTGCGTTTGAAACGCTGGATGGTGTATTCGCGTATTGCGGAACGCATTGTCGGCTGTGGCAACGACGTGTCTGTTGCGCTTGACGATATGGTGGTGGAGAACGAAGAAGCAAAACAGCGTTATATGGATGCTGCAAACGAAATCATCAAACGCTTCGGTTTGGCGGGATATGTACCCGAACCGCCGAAATCCGTCACAGACGCAACAAAAAACGAACCGGCACCGAAGCCCGAACCTAAGAGCATCATTACCCGTCATGGCAGCAGCCTCAGTATGCTGAACGCCAAAGGCAGAGTGGAAAATTATCCTGTTGCGCAAACCGTCGCTTCGATGAAAGTATCCCGCTTAAGGTTTGTCGTTCCACGTTCCAAATAAACGATTTGGCAGCGATTTGACGGAAGGTCGTCTGAAAACGGTCGGTAAGGCAGTTTCAGACGACTTTTTGTTTGCTCAAAATTTGGCAGGGGTTGTCTGAACATTGCTGTATCCGTTTCAGACGACCTCTTTGCATCAGTGATCTTCGCGCGCGTGGTTGATGGTGTATTTGGGGATTTCCACCACCAAGTCTTCGTCGGCAACCACTGCCTGACAGCTCAGGCGCGAGTCGGCTTCCAAGCCCCATGCTTGGTCGAGCAGGTCTTCTTCCAGCTCGCTCGGCTCTTCCAAACTGTCGAAGCCTTTGCGGATGATGACGTGGCAAGTGGTGCAGGCACAGGATTTTTCACAGGCGTGATCGACTTCGATGTCGTGGTCGAGCAGTACGTCAAGGACGGTTTTGCCTTCGGGCGCGTCTTCAATGACTGCGCCTTCGGGGCATAATACGGCGTGTGGGAGTACGGTGATTTTGGGCATTTTTATTGTCTCTTGTAATGAGTGGTTTGATAATGGTGGGGTTTAACAATATTCTGTGTTCTATGTCCATTCGAATGTAAATAATGCAATCCGGCTGACGGGTTCGTAGAGCAGAATTACGTCATCTGCTCCGTTGGAGTATCCATATCCTGAGCATGAGGCAATATGGTAGAAAGGATTGCCCTGGTGTTCTATGAATACGTTCCAATCCTTGTCTTCTTTTAGAGTGAAGGCGGGAGGAATGGGACTAGTATCTACCCAATTTCCACCTTTAATCACTCCGCCTAATCTATCAAGATATAGACCAGAATAGGTATTATCGTAAGGCTCGTCGCCGTACAGCCCCTCTCGTTTTTCAAAATCTGATTTGTTCTCTTGATAGATTTGAACAGATTCATCGAAATACTTCAGTGCTTCTTGATAAAATTCTTCTTTACACGTTTCCAGAATGTCTTTGTTTTCAAAAGCATTGGGATCGAAATCGGCGCAAAGTATTTGTTTTAAGTTCTCTCTGTATTGAGGACTGCGGGTGAAATAGCCTTCTTCTCCCAAAAATTCATATTTGTTATCGTCTGTCAAACGGAAAGCCAGCCAGTTTTCACCAATAAATTCATTGTGGTAAGCGGGTGTGCAGCCACCTATATTGTATCCATAAGGTTCGATTGGGTTGATAAGATGGACGATAGTGCCACTCCATTCTGTTTTAAATTCTCCTAAATCTATACTCATCATGGGCAAAAAATGATTTTTTAGCCATGACTGTTTTTCACAGAATACAGTTTCTGGTTCTGCAAAAGCAATGAGATTTTCATTGAGTTCGTTAACTTTTTCCTTGAACGGGAGATTTGTAAGTTTGTTCATGGTTTGCTCATATTTAGGCTGTTTATTATTTCAGACGACCTTTTGTAATGAAGGGGTCGTCTGAAACCGTTTATATAGTGGATTAAATTTAAACCAGTACGGCGTTGCCTCGCCTTGTCCTGATTTAAATTTAATCCACTATAACACGATGCCTTTGCTTTTTAAATTTTCCAGACATTCGTCCAAATAAGCGTCATCGTGTTCGGGGTAAATCGGCGAATCGGCGGCTTCGGTATCGTGTGCGGCATAAGGGGCAACCGCCTTGCCGCGGTACAGCGGGTCTTTCCACAACGGGTCGGGTTTGTAGCCGCGTTTTTCCATTTCTTCCATAATCAGCGCGTGATACAGATAGAGTTTGTAAGGCGAATGGGTGAAAACGTAATTCACCGTCGCGTGCGGCCTGCCCCAGCCTGCTCCGCGAAGCGCGGCGCATTCGCGGTGTTGCCCTAGAAGCTGGGCGCGGGGAAGTAGCGGGATAAGGGTTTGGTGCCAAAGTCTCATGTTTGGTGGGTTGGAGGTCGTCTGAAATTGTATCTTGGTTTTCAGACGACCTTTTGTTTAGTCGGGTGGTTCAAATATCTTGATGACTGTTTGTCGGTCAAGAAGGTGTGCGGCATTGAGTATGGTCAGTCTTTATGTTGTTCGGTCATTCTTGCTTTCTTGGCTGCCGCCTGAATTTTTCTACGGCGTCGCCACGTACAGTAAAGTAGCGGTACTAAAGTCAGAAGAAGGGTGAAGATGCCGGCTAGTAGTCCTGCTTCAAATCTGCGTGAGGATGAGTCGAAGGTAAAAGACAAGGGTTCTACACGACCTTCAGTTATACGGTAATGACTGGTTCTTTCCTCTGTGAAGAAGGGGTCAGTATAAATGAGTTCGTATTCTTCAGTACTGATACGTTTTACATTGCAAGTAATTTTCGAATTTACGTAGCAATCATTTTGATCAAGGCGGTACGTACACACTTTATCCTGCTCGGCATTGAACTCATTCCATGGTTTCACTGCACAACTACTGTCATCAGTTGGGCGAACGGCGATTTGAAACAAGGCGTTTATTTTGCTGCCTTGGGTGTAAGTTTCGTGTTCGTGTGGTAAAAAATGAGATACGGTCTTTCCGAGCGAAATAGAGACGGTCAGCCGCCAAACAAGGGCCCAAATGAATTTCAGTATTGTCGGTATGATTAGTCGAAATCGATCGGACATTTTTCTTTTCTTTTTTCAGACGACCTATGGTTTAGTGGCGTGGTTCGAGTATCTCGATGACGTTTTGCCAGTCCATAAGGCGGGCAAAGTCTAGGGCGGTCAGTCCTTCTTGCGTGGTGGCGGCCGGGTCTGCACCCAATTCGAGCATGGCTTTGACCAGGGGCGCGTTGCCTGCGATGGCTTCGTGATGGAGCGGTGTGTAGCCGTCTTCGTCTTGCTCGCGCAGGTAATCCGGGTTTTGTGCCAGCTGTTGGCGGAAGTCGTCCAGACAGTTTCGGCACATCGGATGTTCGTCCAGATTTTCGGGGTGTTCTTTTTCTTCGTAAACCAGCAAGACTTCTTCGGGATCGCCAAAGTCGATTCCCCATGCAGCATCGTGTTCTGCGCGCTCTTGCGGCGTCATTTGGATGCGGACTGCCTGTACGGTGAAGCCGCCGTAGGGGATGCCGTTACACAGGAACATCCAGTCGCTGATATCGTCAACCGGAACGCAAACGCTTTCGCCTTGTTCTACATTGGTCAGGTCGTTGGGTTCGTTGACCAGCGTGCCGAAAATGTGGAGGCCGTCGAAGTAGATGTCGTTTATCCACATATGTTCGCAAATTTCGCCGTCTTCGCTGTCTTGGAAAAAAGGTACTTTGACCATGGCAAAATCCAAGGCGGGTATGATGCGGCGGTTTTCCCAATACAGCTCGCGCCAGAAATATTTGAATGTGGAACGTGCCTGTTCGAAGGTGCGGTTCATGAGTTCATTTTCCTGATCGATACCGTAAACAATGGATTCGCTCATGGGATTCTCCTAAGGTCAAAGTGGATGCGGGTCGTCTGAACGGGGCTGCCGGTGTGTTTTCAGACGACCTGATGCTTTATTGGACTAATATGCTGCCCCAGCCGTCGTAGTCGCCGTTGTTTTCTTGGGCGATATCGATCAACTCCCATGTGTCGTTGTCGATGTCGGTGAGCGGGGCGTTTTTGGAAAGTTGCAGACGGTAGCTCGGGTGGTCTTCTTCCTGCTCGATGCGGCCGCTGTCGCTGACGGTATAGCCTAATGTGCCGACTTTGGCGGCTGCTGCATTCAGGTCTGCTTCGGTGTGGAAAAACAGCCAGTGGTCGATGGGGCGGGGCTTATCGAGGCGGTCGCCGTCTTGTCGGAAACGGCGTAAAACCTGCTCGTTGCGGATAGCTTGCAACTCGTAGCTGTCCGGATACAGGAATTCTTGATAAAACGACCATTCGGCATCTTCGCTGATTGTGATGTCGCAAACGCGGTCGTTTTGTGTCAGCAAGGTACGGCAGGCTTGGGCGAAGGTTTCGGCATCGCGGCTGTAAAAATGCCAATTTGCCGCGCCGTTTGTGGTGACTATGCCTGCGGGAATGTTGTCGTTGCCCGCCAGTCGGTCGATTTGGTCTTCGAGGTCGTAAACCGCTTCGCTTTCTTCGGGCGTCGGGAAGCCGTGTTCGTTGGTTTGTTCCAATTTCATACTGACGCGCACATGCTGCGGATACTCTGCCAGCGGCGCGACTTCGATTAAGGCAAGGTTGATGCGTAAGGCGGCGGGTGCGTCGCCAATGCGGCTGAAATAAACGTTCCAGTCTTGGGGGATGGAAGGGTTTTGCATAGGATGGGGTCGTCTGAAAAATAGTGTTTGAATTTTTTCAGACGACCTTTGTGTCTTTCGAGGTCGTCTGAAACTGTTTGCCATCAAATATCGTCCACACTTTGCCCTGTCAGCGCACGTTGGATGTTGCGGTTCATGCGTTTGGCGGCGAAGTTGTCGGTGCTGCGGCTGAGGTTGGCGACGGCGGCGCGGATGTCTTCGGCGTTGCCGTTTTTCAGACGACCTTGCAAATCGGCGATGTCTTGCTGGATTTGTTGCAATTCTTCGGCATCCAGCAAATCGCTATCCAATTCAAGGGCGGCGTTGACGGCGTCGGTCAGGCTTTCGGCTTCGACGACGGCTTCGGCGCGGGCGCGTGCCGCCATGTCTTCGGCGGCGTTGCTCATGCTGTCTTTGAGCATTTGGGTGATGGTGTCGTCGTCCAAGCCGTAGGAAGGTTTGACTTCGATTTGCGCCTGTACGCCGGTGCTTTGTTCTTGGGCGGAAACGGACAGCAGGCCGTCGGCGTCAACTTGGAAGGTAACGCGGATACGCGCCGCGCCTGCGGTCATGGGTGGAATGCCGCGCAGGGTGAATTTGGCAAGGCTGCGGCAGTCGGAAACGAGTTCGCGCTCGCCTTGTACGACGTGTATCGTCATGGCGGTTTGACCGTCTTTGAAGGTGGTGAAATCCTGCGCGCGCGCGGTGGGGATGGTGGAATTGCGCGGGATGATTTTTTCGGCGAGACCGCCGTAGGTTTCCAAGCCGAGCGACAAGGGGGTAACGTCCAGCAGCAGCCATTCGCCGTCGGTTTTGTTGCCGGCAAGGATGTTCGCCTGTATGGCGGCGCCGAGCGCGACGACTTCGTCGGGGTTGAGGTTGTTCAGCGGGGTTTGTCCGAAGAAGGTGGCGACCGCTTGTTGAACGTGCAGCATACGGGTGGAACCGCCGACCATAATCACGCCTTTGATGTCGGCTTTGGTCACGCCCGCGTCTTTCAGGGCCTGTTTGACCGGCTCTATGGTTTTTTGCACCAGATTTTGCGTCAGGTGGTGAAATTCTTGGCGGGTAATGACGGTATGGATTTTGCGGTCGTCTGAAAGCGTGGCTTCGACGACGGCTTCGGTTTGGTTGGTTAATTGTTCTTTGGCGGCGCGGACAAGGGAAAGCAGAAGCTGGCTGTCGCGCTCGTTGAGTTTGGAAAGGTCGTTTTGTTCGAGTAAGTTGCAGAACAGGCGGTGGTCGAAATCATCGCCGCCCAATGCGCTGTTGCCGCCGGTGGCTTTGACTTCAAACAGCCCTTTGGTCAGTTGCAATACGGATACGTCGAACGTACCGCCGCCCAAGTCGTAAACGACAAACGTGCCTTCGGAGGCGTTGTCCAGCCCGTAGGCAATCGCGGCGGCGGTCGGCTCGTTAAGGAGGCGCAAGACGTTCAAGCCTGCCAAACGCGCGGCGTCTTTGGTGGCTTGGCGTTGGGCATCGTCGAAATAGGCGGGAACGGTAATGACGGCGCCGACCAAATCGCCGCCTAAAGTTTCTTCGGCACGCGATTTGAGGGCCTTGAGGATTTCAGACGACACTTCGATAGGCGTTTTGGCACCTTGGCGGGTGTTCAACTCAACCACGCGCTCGTTGGGTGTAAACCGGTAGGGCAGGTATTGCGCCTCATGCGCGAGGTCGGTAAGTGTGCGGCCAATCAGGCGTTTGGCGGAACTGACGGTGTTCAGCGGGTCGGTTTTTTGGGCGGAAAGGGCGGTTTTGCCGACTTCGACAGCGTCGCCTTCGCCGTAGCGGACGACGGAGGGCAGGGTGGTGCGCCCGTCAATATCGGTCAGACAAACCGGGCTGCCGCTGCGGACGGTGGCAACCAGGCTGTTGGTCGTACCCAAGTCGATGCCGACGGCGAGGCGGTGTTGATGCGGAGTGGCGGACATGCCGGGTTCGGAAATCTGCAAAAGAGCCATGATTGTGTGCCTTTTGATGCTATATTTATTAGGATAGGTCGGTATTTTAACAGATTTCAGGCGGATAGTTGAGTGGTTTGGTAGGGAATTGACTGTGGTTAGAGGATTTGCATTTTTAGATATAGTGGATTAAATTTAAACCAGTACG
>KV797001.1:7121-21271 GCA_001809325.1 Neisseria sp. HMSC077D05
GTCCTGATTTTTGTTAATCCACTATAAAAACAAAGCCGACCGGATTGTTTTTCAGGTCGGCTTTGTGTCTAAACATGGATGCTGTCGATTTCGGCGTACCGTTTTGCTTTTTCTTCCTCGTTTAAAAACGAGGCTTTGAACGAGTTTTTGCACAAGGCGCGGAGGTCTGCTTCATTCAAATCCAATGCGTCGGCAAGTTCGATAAAGTTTTGGTTGAGGTAGCCGCCGAAGTAGGCGGGGTCGTCTGAATTGACGGTAACCAATACGCCGCGCTCAAGCATACGGCGCAGGTTGTGTCGGGACAGGTCGCTGACGACTTTGAGTTTGAGATTGCTCAATGGGCAGACGGTCAGGGGCATTTGTTCGGCAATCAGTCGCTGCATAAGGGTTTCGTCTTCTTCGGAGCGCACGCCGTGGTCGATGCGGACGACTTTCAACAAATCCAACGCTTCCCAAACGTATTCGGGCGGGCCTTCTTCGCCGGCGTGGGCGACGGCGGGAAAACCTTGCACGCGGGCATGGGCGAAGACGCGCTCGAATTTCGAGGGCGGGTTGCCGAGTTCGCCCGAATCCAGTCCGATGCCGTCGATATGTCGTCTGAAAGGCTGCGCTTGGGCAAGCGTTTCGAACGCGGATTCTTCGCTCAAATGCCGCAGGAAACACATAATCAGCCTGCTGGAAATGCCCCATTTTTCCTGCGCATCCAGGCGGGCGCGGGTAATGCCGTTGATGACGGTTTCAAACGGTACGCCGCGCGCGGTATGGGTTTGCGGGTCGAAGAAGATTTCGGTGTGGACGACGTTGTCCTCGCGGCAACGGGCGAAATAGGCGGTGGTCAGGTCGTAAAAATCCTGCTCGTGGAGCAAGACCGCCGCCGCAGCGTAGTAAATATCGAGGAAGGATTGCAGGTTGTGAAAATCGTAAGCGCGGCGCACGGCGTCCACATCCGCATAGGGAATGGAAACGCCGTTGCGCTCGGCGATGGCGAACATCAATTCCGGCTCGAACGTGCCTTCGATATGGACGTGCAATTCGGCTTTAGGCAGGGCGCGGATTAAGGTGTGTACGGTCATGGGCGGCACCCGCTCGATCAATAGTGGCGGCGGCGGAAGTAGAACATTCCTTCGCTGTCGAGTTCGAGGATGTAGCGGCCGTTTTGAACGGCTGCATAACCGCTTTTGCCTGCCTGATAGGGTTGCAGGGCGGCGTGGGAGAGGAGATAGCCGGTTAGTTTGTCGCCGTCTTCGGCGATGTTGCCGACCAGTTTGGCAAACAAGGCATGGCATTTGCCGTTTTCAGTCCAGCCCAAAGGCTCGCCTTTGTTGCCGGTTTCCATACATTTGCCGCTGATGACTTCCAAATCGTTGGGGTGGTTGCCGATCAGTTGGATGACGTTTTGTTCGGACAAGCCGTTAATCGGATAGCTGATTTGTTTTTTGCCGTCGTTGGTTTTGCCTTCGCTGCTTTGTCCTAAATCCAAGCCTGCGATGGCGTTGTTGTCGATGTATTTGACTTTAAACGCGGGCTTTGGCGCGGCTTCGGCGGCATTTTGGGCGGGCTCGGCAGGAGCTTCGGATTTGCCGCAGGCGGCAAGCAGGAGGGCGGATAAGAGAATCGGAAAGGCTTTCATCGGATATTCCTTGTTTTAAACAGGAAAAGGTCGTCTGAAAATAGCGGGCTGCTTTTTCAGACGACCTTTTGAGATTTACTTCAATGGGCGGATGCCGACGGCGTCGCGTACTTGGTCCAGCAGTTCGCGTGCTTCTTTGCGCGCTTTGGCTGCGCCTGCCTGCAGGATGTCTTCGATTTGCGAAGGATTGGCGGTCAGCGCGTTGTAGCGTTCGCGCGGTTCTGCCAGCTCGGCGTTGATTTTGGCGGCCAAGAGTTTTTTGGCTTCGCCCCATGCCAAGCCTTCGGCAAGCATTTGTGTGAATGCTGCGGTTTCAGACGGCGTGGAAAAGGCTTTGTAGATTTCAAACAAGGGGCTTTCGTCGGGCTGTTTCGGCTCGCCCGGCTCTTTCATATTGGTGATGATTTTGTTGACCGATTTTTGGGTTTTCTTGTCGTTTTCCCAAAGCGGAATGGTGTTGCCGTAGGATTTGGACATTTTGCGTCCGTCCAAGCCGACCAAGAGTTCGACGTTTTCGTCGATTTTCACTTCGGGCAGG
The DNA here is from genome assembly GCA_001809325.1 of Neisseria sp. HMSC077D05. Lineage (GTDB taxonomy): Bacteria > Pseudomonadota > Gammaproteobacteria > Burkholderiales > Neisseriaceae > Neisseria. The sequence continues at coordinate 9,290 of KV797001.1, forward strand.
GTGAAGACTTCTTTGAAGCGGTGGTTGAAGCGGCCGGCGATGTCGCGCGCCATTTCGACGTGTTGGATTTGGTCGCGGCCGACGGGCACTTCATTGGCGTTGAACATCAGAATGTCGGCGGTCATCAGGATGGGGTAGCTGTACAGACCCATTTCTACACCGTGATCGGGGTCTTCCTGATTGTTTTCGACATTTGCCTGCACGGCGGCTTTATAGGCGTGGGCGCGGTTCATCAGGCCTTTGGCGGTGATGCAGGTCAGAATCCAGTTCAATTCCATCACTTCGGGAATGTCGCTTTGGCGGTAGAAGGTAGTACGCTCGGGGTCGAGTCCGCAGGCAAGCCAAGTGGCGGCAACGGCTTGGGTGGATTGGTGAATCATCTCCGGCTCGTGGCATTTGATGATGCCGTGGTAGTCGGCGAGGAAGAGGAAGGATTCGGTATCGGGGTTTTGCGCCGCGCGGACGGCAGGGCGGATGGCGCCGACGTAGTTGCCCAGATGCGGGATGCCGGTGGTGGTTACGCCTGTGAGGACGCGTTTCTTGCTCATGGGGATATCCTTAAATGGCTCAAGGTCGTCTGAAAATGAAATAGGGATGGATTATACCTGATTCTGATGCGTTTCAACTTTACGGAAATCGGCGGATTCAGGCAGGAGTCTCAACACAACGGACGGATAAAACCGTCAAGTCAGTTGCGTGAAATAATAAAAACGGATGATTTGTTTTTGGCGGGGGTCAAATATATCCGTTCTGCTGTACATCGCAGTTGAAACTGAATTTACAAAACCCTACCAGCTGTCGCGTTTCATGCGGTCGAGTTGGCGGCGGTCGCGTTTGGTCGGCCTGCCGTCGGGATACGCCGCGCTGATGCGGCTTGCTTGGTCGAGCTGTTTTTGCGCTTCGCGTTCGGCGGCGGTTTTCATGTCTTCTTCGTAAAGCTGACGCGCTTCGGGGGCGGGGCGGCGCTGGTGGTTGAGTGCCAATACTTTGATTTTGTAAGGCAGTGAATTGAGCGTCAGGTCGATGATGTCGCCCGCGCTGATATTTTTGCTGTTTTTGACTTTGGCGCCGTTGACCTGAACCCTGCCCAATTCGATATGTTTTTGAGCCAGCGCGCGGGTTTTGAAAAAGCGCGCAGCCCAAAGCCATTTGTCTAGCCGCATCGCCGTATTGTCGTGTTCGTTTTTCATAGCCTGTTTGAAATGATTGAACTGAATGGAAGTTTATCATAAGATACGGCACTTCATTTGTTTAGTGCAGATATACTATATCATCCGCAAAAGGTCGTCTGAAAAGGCATCCGCCCGATTATCTGCCGTTTTGCACGGCATATCCTCAATGAGAAATGCTGCCAAATATGCCTGATTGGCGTATGATAGCGGCAGCGTCCCTACCGAGAGCTTCACCCTATGAAACCAGTTTTTTTGGATTTTGAACAACCCATCGCCGAATTAACCAATAAAATCGAAGAGTTGCGCTTTGTGCAGGGCGAGTCCGCCGTCGATATTTCCGATGAAATCGCCAGATTGCAGAAGAAAAGCAACGACCTAACCAAATCGATTTTCAACAAGCTGACGCCCGCTCAGATTTCGCAGGTTTCACGCCATCCCCAACGTCCTTACACCTTAGATTACATCCAAGCCATTTTCACCGATTTTGAAGAGTTGCACGGCGACCGCCATTATTCAGACGACCATGCCATCGTCGGCGGTTTGGCGCGCTTCAACGGACAAAGTGTGATGGTTATCGGCCATCAAAAAGGTCGAGATACCAAAGAAAAAATCCGCCGCAATTTCGGTATGCCGCGTCCTGAAGGCTATCGTAAAGCGTTGCGCCTGATGCAGACTGCCGAGAAATTCAATATTCCCGTGATGACTTTTGTCGATACGCCGGGCGCTTATCCGGGCATCGGCGCGGAAGAGCGCGGTCAGTCCGAAGCCATCGGACGCAACCTGTACGAATTGACCCGCCTGCGTGTGCCGGTTTTGTGTACTATCATCGGTGAGGGCGGTTCCGGCGGCGCACTGGCGATTGCGGTCGGCGATTACGTCAATATGTTGCAATATTCGACTTACTCGGTTATTTCTCCGGAAGGCTGCGCGTCTATTCTGTGGAAAACCGCCGAAAAAGCGGCAGATGCCGCGCAAGCCTTGGGTATTACCGCCAAACGCCTGCAAGAGTTGGATTTGATCGATAGCGTGATCAACGAGCCTTTGGGCGGGGCGCACCGCGATTTTGAAACAACCATGAAAAACGTCAAAACGGTGTTGGAAACCGAGTTGCACGAAGCGCAAAATATGCCGATGGCGGATTTGCTGTCCCGCCGTTTTGACCGGATTATGGCTTACGGCAAGTTTACGGATAAGTAAACAATTAATGTGCAGAAAAGCAGGCAGAAGCCCCCCTGCCTGCTTTTTCATTTCTAAGAACTTGCCTTGCCGACAAAGCATAGATTACGCCATATGAACCCGACGTCGTTTGAAAACCTTCCGCCTCAATGCCGCAGTTTGTTAGAAACCCTGCGTCTTTCGGCGCGTTCGCTTCCGGATGGTTGCATGGTAACGGTTGGATTGAGCGGCGGTTTGGATTCGGTGGTGTTGCTGCATATGCTCGCGTGTTTGCGGGAAGAGCTTGGATTGGACGTACACGCTTTACACGTTCATCACGGTTTAAGCCGCAATGCGGATGAATGGTTGTCCTTTTGCACACGCTTATGCCAAGAATGGAATGTGCCGTTCAGAAGCGTAAAAGTTGAAGTCAAAAAAGACGGGTTGGGAATCGAAGCCGCCGCACGGAAAGCGCGTTATCAGGCGTTTTCAGACGACCCTTCCGGTGTCATCGCCTTGGCGCACCATCAGGATGACCAGATTGAAACGTTTATGCTCGCGGCGGTTCGCGGCGGCGGTATTAAAGCACTTGCCGCCATGCCGCAATGGCGCAAACTGGATGAGGAAACGCAAATTTGGCGGCCGCTGCTGACGTTTCCCCGAAAAGAATTGGAAAACTACGCCGCTGCCTGTAACCTGCCGAACATCGAAGATGAAAGTAATGCCGATACAGCCTTTTTAAGAAATTGGATGCGTTACGAGGCGTTGCCGGTTTGGCGGGAGCGCATTCCGAATTTTGACCGTCATGTTTGTGCCAACATCCGTTCGTTACAAACCGATTTGGCGATTTTGGACGAAGTTGTCGATGCGGATTATCAAACGGTTTGCGAGAGCGGACGCTTCCAAGTCAGCCGTTGGCAGACATTCAGCGAAGCGCGCCGTAGCCGGATTCTTTGGCGGTTTTTTAAAGAGAATGAGATTGTGGAAAGTTCTCCGAGAAAGCTGGCGGATTTCGCGCGGATACTGTTGGAAGCAGAAACTGCACAATGGCAGTTCGGCGAAACATCGGTATGTTTATACCGGGATTTTTTATTCATATTGAAACAAAACCAGTTTGCAGACGCAGATTGGATAAAGGGAAAAAAAGTCAGAGGTCGTCTGAAAGATATTCTCCAAGAAAACGGCTTTTTTCTGGTACCACACCGCAACGGATTGCCGGAATCGGTCTTGGAAGAAGAAGGAATCATTCGGACGGCGGGCAGTGATGATATGATGAATGTAGGTTTTTTGTATAAAAACGTTAAGAAAGTGTTGCAAGAAAACCATATTGTACCGTTCGTCAGAAAATGCTGGCCGATTATCACAAATACTGACGGAAACTGCATTGCTATTGTTAACCTTACGGTAAGCCACGATTTTCAAGGGTTTGACGGTTTTTTACCGGTTTACGGAAAATTTTTGAGATATAAATGGAACTAAATACGGCGGCAGTTGTCTTTAACTGGCACGGCACGCTTTACTATTTTATAGCTTATAATGCAGTTATTATAAAAGGTAAGATATGAATGATCGCCAGATTGATCAGGCCTTGGTAGAGCGCGCGCAGAAGGGCGAACAAAAAGCATTCGAGTTGCTGATGTCCAAATATCAGCGTCGGCTCATTCGATTGATTTCCCGTTTTGTCAAAGACGAACACGAAGTCAATGATGTGGCGCAAGAGGCAATGATTAGGGCTTATCGGGCCTTGCCGAATTTCCGGGGTGAGAGTGCTTTTTATACTTGGTTGTACCGGATTGCCATCAATACAGCCAAGAATTTCTTAGTAACATCAGGAAAGCAGCCGTTCGTCAGTGCAGAGGCTGCTAACGAAGACGGGGATATTCTGGATTTATCGGATCAGATCGCGGATTACCATACGCCGGAAGCTGAAATGATCAATCGGGAAATCCTGCAAACAGTCGAATCAACGATTTCGCATTTGCCCGAAGACTTACGCAAAGCCATTACCCTGCGGGAAATGGACGGTTTGTCTTACGAGGAAATAGCCAAAATTATGGATTGTCCGATAGGAACGGTCCGCTCCCGTATTTTCAGGGCGCGGGAAGTAATAGCAAAAGATTTGAGGCCGCTGCTGGAAACCTCTGAAAATCAAAGGTGGTAAAAAAATGGTAACAACTATGGATACAACAAGAGAATATGTTTCCATGCTGATGGATGGAGACCAAGTAAGCGAAGAAATGCTTGACCGTCTGTTGTCCGACGATGCCGCTGCCGAAGCGTGGTACGAGTACCATCTGTTAGGCGATTGCATGCGCTATAAAGAAGGGACAGGGCGTGATGCGGATTTCATGCAAAGCGCGGCATTTACCGCTACGCTTGCGGAAATCAGCGAAGAACACAAACAGCGTCATGAAGCCGAAGTTGCCGCTGTGATGCCTGTTGTTAAGGAAGTACAGGCTGCAAACAGTTCCTTCTTCAAATCCTTCGCCGTCGCCGCCAGCGTGGCAGCGGTTGCCGTAGCCGTATGGCAATTCGGTCCGCAAGTGAAGGGCGACTCTTCAGGCATGGTTGCTGAAAAAGCTGTTGAAACCAAAAACCAACAGGAAAATATCGTACCTGTAGCCGCCAATCCGACAGCCAAAAATGCTTCGGATGCTGTGGTAATGCCTGAATCCGCAAAGAATGACAAAGGTGTGAGTCAGACTACAGTTCGAACCGAAACGCAGGTTCAACAGGATTCTGTCGTTCATTAAGCTGCATAGAGATACAGATTTCCATCAAGTAGAGAAATCCCTTCCCGAGCTATTCGGGCAGGGATTTTGTTTTTGATCGGATGCATCTTGAGGTCGTCTGAAAAAGCGGGTTGAACAAAGTCGGACGGTATTGAGCTGTATCCTTTTTATTTGAATCCGCTATATAATGCGGCACATGAAATTGATTACCTCCGCGCAAAACGAGCAGCTCAAGCATTTGTCCAAGCTGCTGACACAATCTAAAGCACGCCGGGAATACGGGCAAACCGTGTTGGAAGGCGTGCATCTTTTGCAGGTCTATTTAGAGGCGGGATACACGCCCAAGCAAGTGTATTTGCCCGAAAGTAAAAACACGCATCCTGAAATCCGAAATTTAATCAGTAGCTTGGACGAAGATGGTATTACTTGGGTCGGAAACGAAGCCTTGTCTAAAATCACCAGTCTGAACGATGCTGACGATGTGATGACTTGGATAGAGATTCCGCCGCAAGGTGATTTGCCTTTAAGCGGCGACTGCGTGGTGTTGGATAGGCTGCAAGACCCGGGCAATGTCGGGACGGTTTTACGCAGCGCGGCAGCTTCGGGCATTCGGCAGATTGTGTTGGGTAATGACTGCGTCGATATTTGGTCGCCCAAAGTATTGCGCGCGGGTATGGGGGCGCATTTTCTGCTGGATATATACAGCCGCGTTTTTCTACCGCAATGGTTGGATGCTTATCAGGACAAAATATGGGCAACCGCTTTGGACGGGCGCAATCCTTCCGATTTGTACCAACTGGATTTAAACGCCCCTTGCGCTTGGGTTTTCGGCAATGAAGGCAGCGGCGTGAGTCGGGAAATTTTGGAAAAAGTCGACGGCAGCGTCAGAATCCCGATGCTGGGACAGACCGAATCGTTAAACGTCGCCATGGCGGCAACGGTATGCCTTTTCGAGCAAATGCGCCAACGTATCGCCTAAACCGTTTTCAGACGACCCCTTAGAGAATATAGTGGATTAAATTTAAATCAGGACAAGGCGAGGCAACGCCGTACTGGTTTAAAGTTAATCCACTATAAACATACCATTTAAAATTAAGGAATAACCATGCAATTGCAAGCATTTGACGAAGCGTCACGCGTACGCCTGATGGAGCTGCTCGATGCCAAATCGGAACACCACAACACCATGCGCTGCGATGAGGTGCAGGCGTTTATGATGGCTTTGTTGAGCGGTCCCGATGCGCTGAACCCGAATGACTGGCTGCCTGAAGTTTTGGGCGACGAATCCTTATTTGATGCCAAAGAGCGCACCGAAATCGAGCGTTTGGTCATCGGCTTGGCGGCGGATTTGCGCATCAAACTCAGTAAAAAAATGCTGCCCAATTTGTGGTTATACGAAGATGCCGCCTCCAATCCCGATATTTATACTTGGTGTAACGCTTATCTGTATGCTTTGGATATCGTTCCGACCGATTGGTTTGAGGCGGTTGATCAGGAAGAATTTGAAGATTTGTTCTATCCGATTATGGCTTTGGGCGGGATTTACGATGAAGAGCGAAACGGTGAAATCATCCTGCACCTGACCGAAAAAGAACTCGCCCAGCTCGAATCTGAGCTGCCGCATGTGTTGCTGGATATTTATTGGTATTGGCAGGCAATCATCAACAAACCGCAAACGGTACGCCGCGAAGGTGACAAAACCGGACGCAACGACCCTTGCCCTTGCGGCAGCGGTAAGAAATACAAAGCCTGCTGTAACAAATAAGCGTTCAAAAACCAGAGGTCGTCTGAAAATTCAGACGACCTTTGGTTTTGAAGATATGGCTTAGAAAAACGAAGCCAACCATACGGATAGGACAGTCAGCATAATGGTCAGCGCGCAGCCGATTTTGGCAACCGTACCGATGATAAAGCCGATAAACGTACCGATGCCGACTTTGCCAGCCTGCCAACTGTCTTTGCGGGCGATGAATTCGCCGCTGGCTGCACCAATCAGAGGGCCTAACAGCAGGCCGGGGATGGCGAAGAATGCGCCCACAATGCCGCCGATAAACGCTCCCCAGACGGCGGTTTTACTCGCCCCCGTATATTTTGCACCCAGCGCGCCCGCGATATAATCCATTGCCGTACCGAAAATGGCGACAACGGCAAGGAAAATGAGTGTGCCGGAACCGAAAACCTGATAGTCGCCGGCGTAGCCCAACAGCCATGCGCCGACAAACATCAAGCCCAATCCCGGCAGGGCGGGGTAAATCGTGCCAAAAATGCCGACCGCTATGGCAATCAGACCGAGGATAATCAGGATGGCAGTCATCGCTTTCTTTCAAATATGAAGTGGTATAACGGCAGTATTATGGGGATGTTTCGGCTGATTTCGATAAGGCCGGATGCAAGAAAATGAAAATTTATAGTGGATTAACTTTAAACCAGTACGGCGTTGCCTCGCCTTAGCTCAAAGAGACGATTCTCTAAGGTGCTGAAGCACCAAGTGAATCGGTTCCGTACTATCTGTACTGTCTGCGGCTTCGTCGCCTTGTCCTGATTTAAATTTAATCCACCATATATCAGGATGGTGCGGCTTGGGATGGGAAACCGAGTCTTGTTGAATGGATTGACTCAAAGTCAAAAATAAATTTCGTATGAGGCACGCAGTCAACCGCGCTAAACATTCTTGCGTTGAACAGGCTTTCTTGAAAAAAGGTCGTCTGAAAAATGAATTTCGGTGTTTTCAGACGACCTTTGGTGTCTTAATTTCAGTAAAACATTGTTAATAACGAGTGCTTACTCTATAATCACGCCCGATTTAATCGAATAAAGTGTTGGTATTTAAAATAAAAACAAAAATATGGATATCAGATGTAATGCAACAGCAGCTTCCATCGATATCCGCTTTAATCCGTTTCCTCTTCAAGATTTTTTTTACAAACAATGGAGTGTTCATGTCCACAATGTTTTTTATCCAGTTTGCCATCGTACTGGTGTGTATCTTAATCGGCGCACGGGTCGGCGGTATCGGTTTGGGCGTACTTGGCGGTGTCGGGCTGGCGGTTTTGGCTTTTGGTTTTCATCTTGAGCCGACCAGTCCGCCGATTGACGTGATGCTGATGATTATGGCGGTCGTTTCCGCCGCCGCGTCTATGCAGGCAAGCGGCGGCTTGGACTACATGATTAAAATCGCCACCCGCGTTTTACACCGCAATCCGAAATACATCACTTTCATCGCGCCTATGGTGACTTATCTGTTTACCGTACTGGCAGGCACGGGACACGTCGCTTATTCGGTCTTGCCCGTTATCGCCGAAGTCAGCCGCCGCAACGGCATCCGTCCTTCCCGCCCGCTGACGATGGCGGTTATTGCGTCGCAATTTGCCATTGTTGCCAGCCCGATTGCGGCCGCGGTCGTTGCCTGCGTAACCTACCTTGAGCCGCAACACATCACGATGGCTGATGTGCTGAAAGTGACTGTTCCTTCAACTATTTTAGGTATCGGCCTTGCCTGTATATTCGTCAACAAGCTCGGTAAAGAATTGAAAGATGACCCGCATTATCAGGCGTTGCTGAAAGACCCGGAATATGTAGAAGCCAACGAAAAAGATTCGACTGAAGTATCCAATGCGCCTGTCAGCAAAGAGGCGAAACTTTCGGTCGGGATTTTCCTTGCCGCCGCATTGCTGGTGGTGGTCATGGGTGCCGTACCGGAGTTGCGCCCGACCTTCCAAACGGAAGAAGGTCCGAAACTGATGGGCATGGCGCACACCATCGAAATCGTCATGCTTTCCGCTGCCGCGCTGATTATCCTGCTTTGCAAACCGAATGGTAACGCGATTACCAAAGGCTCGGTGTTCCACGCGGGGATGCGCGCCGTTATCGCCGTATTCGGCGTGGCATGGCTGGGCGACACATTGATGCACGGTCATCTGGCCGAAGTCAAAGAAACCGTATCGCATTTGGTCGAAACCGCGCCGTGGACTTTTGCGTTTGCCCTGTTCGTTTTGTCCGTCTTGGTCAACAGCCAAGGGGCGACCGTTGCAACACTGTTCCCCATCGGTATTTCGCTGGGCATTCCCGCTCCAATTATCATCGGCACGTTTGTCGCGGTGAACGGCTACTTCTTCATCCCGAACTACGGTCCGATTATCGCGGCGATTGATTTTGACAGCACGGGTTCGACCAAAATCGGCAAATTTATTTTCAACCACAGCTTTATGATTCCCGGCCTCTTGAGCATGGCGTTCAGCTTGGTATTCGGTTTGCTGCTAGCGAATTACTTCTTTTAAGGTCGTCTGAAAAAAGGTCGTCTGAAAACACAAAATAGGTTTTCAGACGACCTTTGCTATATCTTTTCAGCAAAAATCTTATTCGCAATGAAGCGAGCGCGTTTTTTCGGCGAACGAATCCATAGCAATTTTGCACATGGTTTCACGCTGCGTTAAATCGGCGGCAGGCAGGGATTGAAACAGGAATTTTGTATTGTTGCGCTGAAAATCGGATTTGGCGCCCGCCTTTTTGTAACAATTCTCCGCGCGCGTGAAGTATTGTTGGCAGATTTTGGGCAGCTCTTCAAAGGTCAGCGGTTTATGTTTATGCATGCCGTGAGCGGATGCTGAGAATGCCGATGCCGTTAAGATAAGGGCGGTTAAGAATTTTAGAGGTGTTTGCATGATGCACTCCAGTTAAAAAAATGGTGCAAAGCAGGCAGGAGCAGGGTCAATCCGCCCGCTTTGACAGATTGGTTTCAGCTGTCGCCAACGTTTAAAAAAATATGCGATTTGTATTTCGCATTTGTTGCATTTTTGCCTTATGCGCCGTGTCGGTATTGAGTAAGCAATGCCATTCATTGCTTCAATTTTTGCGCTGGATACGGGGCAATTTGCGGATAAAGGTTGTCTGAAATACCGTTTTCAGACGACCTTTAAGCGTGTTTTAACGAGGCAGGCCGCGTTCCCATGCGCGGCGGGCGCGTTTGCAGGCAAGCTGTTCTTTCCAATTCATGTAGCGTGCTTTAAAGCGGGCTTTCATGAAGTCGTCGAACTTGCGCTGTACGGTCAGGTTCCACAAACTATGCGCCTTAACCGCCCAGCTTTCATCCCATGCGCGCAGGGAGATGGAGAATGAGCCGTCAAGGTATTTCATCCAATGCCACCAGCCGGTCGGCATGAACAAGGTATCGCCGTATTCGAGGAAACATTCGATGCCTTCGATGCCTTCAAGCTCGGGGAAACGTTCCGTATCGGGGTTGTCGACGTGGTAGTCTTCCAGCGCATAAGTGGCAAAAGGAATGCGGAACAGGCGCTCTTTCCATTTGTAATCGAACAAGATAATGTGTTTCTTGCCGAAATGCGTATGGAAGATGTGTGCCATATCGATGTCGTAGTGCAGGAAGGTTTCCGAACCTGCACCGCCGAAAAACAGGGTAGGGTAGCGGTCTAAGAATCCGCCCATCAGCTCTTTGGGGAAAACGTAATCGTTCAGCAAGGCGGGAGCGTGTTTGATGGGGTCAAATAAAAAAATCCGCAAATCCGTCGGCTCGCGTTTGATCAGATCGATATAATCGCTGAAGCGCATTTCCGTACTGGCGGCGTTAATCGGCGCGGAAGGGTCGGCTTTGGCGCTGTCGTACAAGGGGACGACGATATCGCCGACGGTTTCTTTCATATAGTCCAGCGACCATTTGTCACGGGCAGGCCAGTTGCGGGTCAGTCCTTTGATCACGACGGGACGGCGCGGCTTGAGATAATTCTGATAAAAATCTTCGCGGCTGATGTCATCAACAACATCAATCGGAGTAAGTTTGAAACCCATAAGCAAATCTCTTTTTGGAATGTAAGACTGATTTTAAGTGAATATTTCGGAAGGAGGCAAGCGATGTTTCAGACGACCTGATTGGAATCAAGAATCGCGGTTAACTGTGATATTATGTCGATATAAATATTCCGTCCGAAACGCTTATGAACGATGCAGACGATTATTTGGGCAAGATGCCTTTTTTTATTGTATTCCTCGACCCGCTGCACACGGATTTCCACAGCAGTGGCAAGCCTCTGAACGAATACATCGCCCGCCATCCGCTGATGCACGACAAGCTGCACCGCCCCGCTTTTGCCGCCAAAGTGTTGGAAATGGCGGCAAACAGCAGCAATATGCGTGTATTTGTCCGCAAAGCGGATGCGCTGATTAAGCATCCGCTGCATTATATTGTCCGTAACGGCGTTTTCCGAACCGAAGAGCAGATGTGGGCGTTTATCAATTCGCCCGAAAACATCGCCGCCGTCAAACAACCCTAAAAGGCCGTACCCCCATGCTTTTATTTCTCGATAATTATGACAGCTTCACCTACAACATCGTCCAATATTTCGCCGAACTCGGTCAGGAAGTCGTCGTCCGCCGCAACGACGATATTACGCTTGAAGAAATCGAAGCTTTGAAACCGCAATATCTCGTTATCGGTCCGGGTCCTTGTTCGCCGAAAGAGGCGGGCATTTCTGTCGCCGCCATGCGCCATTTCGCCGGCAAGCTGCCGATTATGGGTGTGTGCCTCGGGCATCAGACGATAGGCGAAGCGTTCGGCGGGGATGTGGTGCGGGCAAAAACGCTGATGCACGGCAAAGTTTCGCCCGTGTTCCATTTGAACAAAGGCATGTTTAAAGATTTGCCCGATCCCGTTACCTGCACGCGTTATCACAGCCTTGTCATCGCCCGCGATACGCTGCCCGATTGCTTGGAAGTAACCGCATGGACGGAAGATCAGGAAATCATGGGTGTGCGGCACAAGGAATACGCCGTCGAAGGCGTGCAGTTCCACCCCGAAGCCCTGTTGACCGAACACGGACACGATATGTTGAAAAACTTTTTGGAAGAATTTAAAGACTTCCAAGCGTCCGTCGCTTAAACCAAACGTCGTCTGAAAATTTTCAGACGACGTT
>KV797001.1:21371-37028 GCA_001809325.1 Neisseria sp. HMSC077D05
AACGTCGTCTGAAAATTTTCAGACGACGTTTGACGTAAAAATACCCGTAAAAAGGATTGAACCATGATTACACCGCAACAAGCCATCGAACGATTAATCAGCAACAACGAATTGTTTTACGACGAAATGACCGACCTGATGCGCCAGATTATGAGCGGACAGGTGCCGCCCGAACAAATCGCCGCCATCTTGACCGGATTGCGGATTAAAGTCGAAACCGTATCGGAAATCACCGCCGCCGCCGCCGTCATGCGCGAATTTGCCGCCAAAGTGCCGCTGGAAAATTCAGACGACCTCGTCGATATTGTCGGCACGGGCGGGGACGGTGCAAAAACCTTCAATATTTCGACGACTTCGATGTTTGTCGCGGCGGCGGCAGGCGCGAAAGTCGCCAAACACGGCGGGCGTTCCGTTTCTTCGTCCAGCGGCGCGGCAGACGTGATGGAGCAGATGGGCGCGGTGTTGAACATTACACCGGAGCAAGTCGCCGAAAGCATCCGTCAAACAGGCTTGGGCTTTATGTTTGCCCAAAACCACCACAGCGCGATGCGCCACGTCGCGCCCGTGCGCCGCTCGCTCGGGTTTAGAAGTATTTTCAATATCTTGGGCCCGCTGACCAACCCCGCCGGTGCGCCAAACCAGCTTTTGGGCGTGTTTCACATCGACTTATGCGGCATCCTGTCGCGCGTATTGAAACAGCTTGGTTCCAAACACGTTTTGGTCGTGTGCGGCGAAGGCGGTTTGGACGAAATCACGCTGACCGGCAAAACCCGCGTTGCCGAGCTGAAAGACGGAGAAATCCGCGAATACGACATCAGCCCTGCGGATTTCGGCATTGAAATCCGCCGCGATTTAGACGAAATCAAAGTCGCCAATGCGCAAGAGTCTTTGGAAAAAATGGATGAAGTGTTGAGCGGCAAACATGGCGCGGCACGCGACATCGTCCTGCTCAACGCCGCCGCCGCCCTTTATGCCGGCAATGTCGTGCCTTCGTTGGCGGACGGTGTCAAAGCCGCCGAAGCTGCCATCGATTCAGGCAAGGCAAAAGCGAAAAAAGAAGAATTTATCCGCTTTACACAGCAATTTGCCAAAGAGTAAGCAAAGGTCGTCTGAAAACGGAAATTCGATACTGATTATCGGGAACGGGCTGAAACGCTGCGAAACCGTTCGATAGGCAGTTAAGGCGGATTGACCGTCTTCAAGAGAAAATATAGTGGATTAACTTTAAACCAGTACGGCGTTGCCTCGCCTTGCCGTACTATCTGTACTGTCTGCAGCTTCGTCGCCTTGTCCTGATTTAAATTTAATCCACTATAGAACAGTGTCGTCATCAAAAAAAGGTCGTCTGAAAATTTTCAGACGACTTTTGTTTAATCTGCCATTTGTATCAAGCTGTCGGCGAGACGGTCGGCGGCTTGGCGGTAGCCTTTGCCTGAGAAGTGGACACCGTCTTTGGCGGCGAGACCTTGGCTCATCCAGCTTTTCATGCTGCATTCGCCGCCCATCGCGTTTTGCCACGACCAATACATGACTTTTTCATCGCGGGCGACGCGCTGCTGCATTTGTTGGATGCTGCTTAAGGTGGCGGGGCGTGTGCCGCAGCTTCCTGAAGTGCTTTTAAGGGATTCGGGTGCGCCGAGAATCAGGATGCCCGCGTCGGGCAGGCTTTGTTTGATTTGGCGGATGTAGCTGCGCCAGCTTTGTTCGGTGGCTGTAATGTCCAAATCGCGGGCGAAGGCTTCGTTGGTGCCGTAGGCGATGATAACGAGGTCGGCGCGGGTTTGGGCAAGGTCATCCTGCCAAGAGGGACGCCATTTGGACCAGTGGGTCAGTTGCGCGCCGTTGATACCGAGTGCGGAAACGGTTACGCCGCGTCCGGGATTTTCGATATTGATGTAGCCGATGTCCCAAGGCATGGAGCTGCTGAGGGTCAGGGGCAGGCGGCCGTTGCTGCGGATGATTTGCCAGCCGCTGTTTCCGGCAGGAACTTCGCGTCCGTTGAATGAAAGGGTTTGTTCGGGCAGGACGGGTTTGGCGAAGATGGAAATCTGCTTATCGCCGCTGCTGCCGTCTTTGGCGCTGATGGTAACGCTGCTGCCGTTGGCTTTGGCGATGATGCCGCCTAAGGGGAAGTCGTCTGAAACGCTGCGGCTGCTGACGGTTTGCCATGAGCCGTCATAGCGGACGGCTGCGCTGCGCTGACCTTTGACGGTAGAGGGGTAAACCCAGCCTATGCCGCCGTCGCCCCATTTTTGTTGGAGGCGCAGGCGCAGTTGTTCGGTAAAAAGGTCGCCGGCGGTGTGTGAATCGCCAATTTGGAGGATGCGGAATTTGCCGTCCGAGCTGCGGTCGAGTTTTTTGAGCTTGGAGAGCCAGGTGGGACGGCTGCTGCCGTAGTTTTCCAGCAGCATATCGGCGGCGGGGGCGGCGGCAGACAGGCACAATGCGGTAAGGGATACGGACAGGGTTTTGATGTTCATGAGTTTCCTGTGTGTGGTTTTCAGACGACGTCTTTTGACGCGGCGGAGGGCTATTGTAACGAAAAAGACGGCATTGGATAAACAAAACGCCGTCCTTTTGCTGCCGATACGGGCTTAACGTGCGGATAATTGTTCCGTGCGTTCTTCGCCGTTCATTTCAGGGGTCGTCTGAAAAACGATTTTTTCCATGATTTTATCCGCGAGCAGTTTTTGTCCTTCAGCAGAGAAGTGGATGCCGTCTTTGCTGCGGTAGCGGATGATTTTTCCATTGATGTTGACCGAGTCGGCGTAGGTGTCCGAGCCGTTGCTGAGGAGCTTGTCGGTCGGTATCCACAAGGCTTTTGGACTGATCTCGTCTGCTAAAAGTTTGTCGAGATATCGCATTTGCTTGTTAAGTTTTGCCTGTTTCATATAAGGAATGCCCATCCAAATGACTTGGACGTGGTGTTGCTCGGCGGCGGTTAGGATGCGGTTGACGCGGCTGAGGTATTCTTCCGACCATTCGGGCGAGGCGAATTTCAGGTATTTTTTGCCTTTGGGGAAGTCCCACGGGTCGTTAGGACCGAGGAAGACGACCAGAAGGCGGATGTCGGTTTGTTGTTTCAGCGTTTGCTCGATGGTGTTCGGCCAGTCGAAAAACTTGGGATAGGACAATCCGGTGCTTTGTTTGCTTAAGTTCACCGACTGGATACCGTATTGTTTTTTCAGGCTTCTTTCGACAAAAGGCGCAACGCCCTGCATCATCGAGTCGCCCGCAAAAAAGACCTTATCGCCTTGTCCAAGAACGATATTGGCGGGCGGGACAATGGGGAGACTGTGTGTGTCGGGTTGTCCGCCGTGTTGTGCCGTTTGAGGTTGGCGTCCGTCGGCGGGACTGTTTTTTTCGTGCGGTTCGGACGCATTAAGCTGCGCATTTTGTTCAGACGACCCATCTTCTTCAGCGATTTGAGGTTCCGGTTCGGCAATTACAGGCTGTCCTGATAAACGTGCTTTGAGGTCGTCTGAAAAGGCGTACGCGTCTTGTTGCAGCTTCGCGCCCGTGCGCCACCATTCGTATTCGGATAAAGGCTCCAGCGGAGAAGCCTGATGATAGGTTTGCTGCCAATAGGCATTGATGGAATCTTGACTGAACCACGCCGCGCCAAAGGCGCAAACCAAAAGGGAGGCAAACAGGGAAATAAAGCGTTTCATATTCTGATTGTCCTTTTAAAAATCGGCGTAAATAAAGCCCGGGATGCCTGACGGCGCCAATACGATAATCAACACTAACACCAGCATCAGCGGTATAAACCACAGCCACATCGGCATTTTTTCCAACGTCGCTACTGCGCCGTCAAACAGGCGAAGCAAATACGGGTAGAGCAAAATCATCAGACCAAACGCGGCAAGCAGCAGGATATCCGCCTGTTTCGGCGCGGCCCAACCTGCTTCGTTGGCGAATAAGGCATCAAACACCATCTGCGTATCGGCGAGGCTGCCGGTGTTGAACACGACGAAAGTGAAGCAGACGAAATGGAAAGTAACGAACCAGGCAAGCGGACGCAAGATTTTCAGACGACGTGAGCCATCCCGCCCGAATATTTTATCGCCGCAGTTGAGCAAAATTAATGCCACGCCGTGCAGCGCGCCCCAAAGCAGGAAATTCCAGCCGTAGCCGTGCCAAACGCCCGACAACACCATCGCCAGCAGCAAGTTGAACTGCGTCAGGACGAAGCCGTGTTTGCTGCCGCCTAAAGGGATATAAATATAGTCGCGTATCCAAGTGGAAAGGCTGATGTGCCAACGGTTCCAGAAGTCGCGGATATTGAACGCGCGCAGCGGAGCGGCAAAGTTTTTCGGCAGGCGGAAACCGAGCAGCATCGCCATCCCGATTACCAAATCCGAATAGCCTGAAAAATCAAAGAAAAGCTGGAAAGTATAGCCGTACACCCCCGACAACACGCCCCAGCCGTCAAACTGGGCGGGATTCTCGAAAACGGGCGATACCCAGCCGTCTCCCAGCGCACCCGCCAGCCACCATTTCTTTGCAATACCCAGCAAAATCAAGCACACCGCCAGCGCGGGTCGCACCAATGCGCGCGGTTCGGCAGTCCGAATCTGTTCCAAAGCCCCCGCCTGTTCGCCGTCTATGCTTTTAAACGCCGCCGCACGGATAATCGGCCCGGAAGTAATCGTCGGGAAAAAGCTCAAATGCAGCAGCAACTCATGCCACGCAAAGCGGTCGCCCATCGGATGGCGGCAGCAGTACACCAAATAAGCCAAAGATTGAAACGTGTAATAAGACAGCCCCAAAGGCATCAAGATATCGACAATCTCGCTCTGTCCCGTGTACTGGCGGATAAACGGGCGGAAAAAGTCGAAATATTTGAAGAAACACAATACTGCCAAAGCAGTCGCTACGCCGAAGCCCAGCCAGAATTTCCGTACGTTTTCGTTTTCAGACGACATCAACAGACCGAGCAAATGCACGCAGGACGAATAGCAGGTAATTATGGCGGCAAAGATGGGATTCAAGTGATACAGCCAGCCCATCCCAGCCAGCAGAAGCAAAACATTCTGCACCGACGGCATACGGACAAATGCCCAATAAATAGGCAAAAAAGCAATAAAAAATACCGCGAATTCAATCGACAGCAACGGCATAAGTGTTCCTTGAAATTTTTATTATTCAGATGCCCCGAATATAGGTTTGGCAAGTCGAAGCGAACCATATATTTTAAATAAGTGTTTGAATTTATACAACTAACGCTAATCTCGTTTTAGAACCGCTCGTCAGAGCTTGGGGCGGATTTTGAAATCTTTTGTCATAAATATCGTATTGGATAAGCAGGCTTTTTTTAAATTTTCAGAGATAAAAAGCAGGTTGGGCAGGGCATGCTGATTGCCCTTTTTTCGACACTCAATTTCAAGCAATGAATTGATTTAAGATGAAAAAAAAGCAGATTCGGGGTAGAGACGCCCGTAAGGTGTTTAAACCTTGACGGGTTTTACCTTGAATCTGCTTTTAATAAGGTTGGTTTTTAAGAAAAATATTTTATTTCAATAGATTATATAATTTGCTTAAGAGGACAGGGCGTTTTGCTGGTGTGCCGTCAACTCGGCAATGCCTTTCTGCGCCAGCGCAATCAGTTTGCCCAATTCGTCCAAGCTGAACAGCGCGCCTTCCGCCGTGCCTTGGATTTCGATGATTTTGCCCGAAGCGGTCATAACGATGTTGACGTCGCTGTCGCAGCCGGAGTCTTCGGGGTAATCCAAATCCAAAAGCGGCACGCCGTTTACTACGCCTGCGGATACGGCGGCAACGGCTTCGCGGATGGGATTTTCGCTGATGAGGTCGTCTGAAAGCAGCTTGTTGACCGCAATTTGCAGGGCGACGAATGCGCCGGTAATAGACGCGGTGCGCGTTCCGCCGTCTGCCTGAATCACGTCGCAGTCAATCAGGATTTGGCGTTCGCCGAGTTTTTCCATATCCACGACGGCGCGTAGCGAGCGCCCGATCAGGCGCTGGATTTCTTGGGTGCGCCCCGACTGTTTGCCCGCCGCGGCTTCACGGCGCATACGCGAGGCAGTGGAAGCGGGCAACATTCCGTATTCGGCAGTAACCCAACCCTGACCCTTGCCGCGAAGGAACGGCGGGATGTTTTCGTCGATGGAAGCGGTACAGATAACTTTGGTGTTGCCGCATTCGATCAGACACGAACCGTCGGCGTGCGGCAGAAAGTGCGGGGTAATTTTGATGTCGCGCAGGCTGTCGGCAGCGCGCGAGGTGCGGGTGTAATTGCTCATGATTTGTCCTTAGGGGAACGGTAAAAATTTGTGGTCGGTATTATAGGGCAGAAGCTAAACGAGATGGGAAGGTCGTCTGAAAACAAAGGTTGAATCCCAAAAAATGGGGCGGTATAGTGGATTGCGTTGAGTATCCTCTGCAATTTAAATATGCGTCTGATGAACTGACCAAATTGGGACTAAAATTAAATTCAAAAAATATTTTTGAGATCATTATTATGAATGGTGCAGAATTTAAATCATCCTATCAAAAACTTAGGAATGATAGTGAGAAAGAAGAATTTCTACAAAATTACGTTGATGAGGATATGTCTGAGGAGTTGGCGAATTTTCTTTTGGATATCGGTCTAAGTTCAAAAGAATCCGATATTGCCCGCCATGAAGCATTCAGTATCTTGAGGGTGTATATAGGCGAATTTGATTATAGTTATATTTTTGAAAAAATAATTGATTTTGTTGGGAGTCTTGATGAGGATATTTATCTTAGGATTGAGGCGCTGAGTATTTTAAAAAGAGCGCCAATAACTGTTAAGGAAGCAGAGTTTGCAATGAATGTCATCAAGAAAAATGAAAATGAGTTAATAAGCAGTGCTGCACTCCAAGTTTTGACATTTCATCGGAAACTGCCTTTCATTAAATTGTATCTTAAGCAGCTAATTGAAGATAAATCAGTTTTTTCGGAAGATGCACGTATAGCTTTAGGTTAGTGAGGAGAGTATGAAAAACTTTGATAAGGATTACCACGACGCAGAAATTATCGGCTATGTTTATAAGGAAAAAAAACAAATCCTAAAATTTTTCCTCGACGATGATTCAATATTGGATTTTCAGGATGTAGTGTTTTTTGATTTTGATAATATCGGTACGCAGAATGTTATTTTTGATATTCAGACCTATCACAATCAATCATGTCCTGAATGGTTGATTGAGTGGTTTCCATCCATCAGTTTTTATGTAGAACAAAGACGGCATGAGTCATATGATTTTTACTATATTTCATCATCGGTGGGGCTGGAAGCAGTCATTGTGTGTGAAAATCAAGCTGCGTAGTTGGTATGGCAAGTTGCAGCCTGTATTTCCTTTTTTGTAGAAATTTATTTGTAAACCAAGTCTGTGCAAATCATAAAGGTCGTCTGAAACCATCAAACAGGGTTTCAGACGACCTTTATTTTTCCCTTCCAATCAAGCAAGGAACAGGCGGTATGCGGCGTTTTGGGTTTCGTCCTGATAGCTGTAACCGAGGCTTTCGAGGAAGTCTTCGAATGCTTCATCGTCAGTGGACGGGACATCGATGCCGACGAGGATGCGGCCGTAGTCGGCGCCGTGGTTGCGGTAGTGGAAAAGGGTAATGTTCCAGCCGCCCTGCATATGGTTGAGGAAGCGGGCGAGTGCGCCGGGGCGTTCGGGGAACTCGAAGCTGATTAAGCGTTCGTGGGCAACTTTTGTTGTGCGTCCGCCGACCATATAACGGATGTGGATTTTGGAGATTTCGTCGTCGGTCAGGTCGACATTGGGCAGTCCGGCTTCGGTCAGTTGGCGGCTGATGACGGCAAGGTCTTGGGAACCTGCGGTTTGCAGACCGACGAAGATGTGGGCTTTTTGGTCGTCGCCGTAGCGGTAGTTGAACTCGGTGATGTTGCGGCTGCCGAGCAGGTTGACGAATTTGAGGAAGCTGCCGCGCTCTTCGGGGATGGTAACGGCGAAAATACCTTCGTTGCCTTCGCCCAATTCGCTGCGTTCGGAGACGTGGCGCAGGCGGTGGAAATTCATGTTGGCGCCGCTGGTGACGGCGACGAGGGTTTGGTTTTGGATGCGGTTGCGGGTGGCATAGGTTTTCAAGCCGGCAAGGGCGAGCGCGCCGGCGGGTTCGGTGATGCTGCGGGTGTCGTCGAAGATGTCTTTGATGGCGCCGCAGATGGCGTCGGTGTCGACGGTGATGATGTCGTCCAAGAGATCGCGGCAGAGGCGGAAGGTTTCGTCGCCGACGACTTTGACGGCAGTGCCGTCGGAGAAGAGTCCGACGTCTTTGAGGCTGACGACTTTTCCGGCTTCGACGGATTGTTTCATGCAACAGGAGTCGTGTGTTTGCACGCCGATGACTTTGATGCTTGGTCGGACTTGTTTGACGAACGCGGCAACGCCTGCCGCCAGTCCGCCACCGCCGATGGGGACGAAGATGGCGTGGATGTCGTCGGGACGCTGGCGAACGATTTCCATGCCGACCGTGCCTTGTCCTGCAATCACGTCGGGGTCGTCAAATGGGGCGATGTAGGTCAGTTTTTCTTTTTCTGCCAATTCCATCGCGTAATCATAGGCATCGTTGTAGGAAACGCCTTTGAGGACGACTTCGCCGCCGCGGCTTTTGACGGCGTCGATTTTGATTTGGGGCGTGGTTTCGGGCATGACGATGACGGCGCGGCAGCCTAGACGCTGTGCCGAAAGTGCGACGCCTTGTGCGTGGTTGCCCGCGCTGGCAGCGATCACGCCGCAGGCGAGTGCTTCTTTGGGCAGCTTCGCCATTTTGTTGTACGCGCCGCGGATTTTGAAGGAAAACACGGGTTGCAGGTCTTCGCGTTTGAGCAGGACGTTGTTGTTCAGACGACCTGACAGCCCGATGGCGGGTTCGAGCGGGGTCTCGACGGCAACGTCGTAAACGGAGGCGGTCAGGATGCGGATGAGGTAATCGGAATAAGATGGGCGGTTGTTCATGGTTTTGTGTGCCGGAGGATTATTTTCGAAAGGAGTGTCCGCCGTCCGCGTCAAACTTTGTCAACAAAACGGCGGAAAGGTAAAACCATACCCGCGAGGTCGTCTGAAATCAAGAAAAATCTTAGCAAAGCGAAGATGCGGCGGTATAATGACAGCCTTTTGCGCCAAACCGCACAACGCAGTTGTTTTTATTTCTATTTCCGCACCACATTCCAATGAAAAAAACATTATCCGTATTGATCGCGGCGATGATGATTACCGCCGCGCAAGCCGCGCCGCAAGCGGCTAAAAACAACGCAGCTCCCGCAGTTGCCGCTTCCGAGCCGGCTCCTGCCGCCGCGTCCCAGCCCGAAGCCATGATGCCCAGCATCAACAGCCCCGATGCGCCGCCTGCCATTGCCGCCGCCGCATACATTGTTACCGATTTGCACAGCCATCAAGTGCTTGCCTCTAACAATATCGACACGCAGATCGAACCGGCTTCGCTGACCAAAATGATGACCGCCTACCTCACGTTCAAGGCTTTGGAAAACGGCACATTGCGCGCCGACCAAATGCTGACCGTGTCTGACGCAGGCTGGAAAATCGAAGGCTCGCGGATGTTCCTCAATCCCAAAGTCCCCGCCAGCGTGAGTGATTTGATTAAAGGCATGATTGTCCAATCCGGAAACGATGCCGCCACTACGCTTGCCGAAGCCATGGGAGGAGGCTCGGTGGATGTGTTCGTCCAACAAATGAACGAAGAAGCCAAGCGTTTGGGCATGACCAAAACCCACTTTAAAAACCCGACCGGATTGGCTGCCGAAGGCCACGTTTCCACCGTCGGCGATTTAGCCATTTTGTCCGCCGCGCTGATACACGATTATTCGAAATACTATCCTGTATTTTCGATTAAATCCTTCAAATACAACAATGTCGAACAGCCCAACCGCAACCTTTTGCTCTACCGCGACTCCAGCGTGGACGGCCTGAAGGCAGGACATTCCGAAAGCGTAGGCTACAACCTTGCCGCGTCCAGCAAACGCAACGGCAGACGCATCGTTTCCATTGTTGTCGGTACCGATTCCACCGAAGCCCGCGCGTCCGAAAGCGGCAAATTGCTCAACTGGGCATTGCAGGCATTCGACACGCCCAAGCTCTACAACGGCGGCGAAATCATTTCCAAGGTCAAAGTTTATAAAGGCAGCAGCAAATCGGTGAACGTCGGCTTCCTCGAAGACGTATACATCACGATTCCTCACGATGCCGGACAAAACATCAAACCGATTTTAGAAACCGTCCAGCCTGTTGTCGCTCCGATACGAAAAGGTCAAAGCTTGGGCAAACTCAAAATCGTCAAAGACGGCAAAGTCATTACCGAGAAAAACGTCGTCGCACTCCATTCCGTTGAAGAAGGCAGCTGGTTCAGACGGATGTGGGATGATATCGTATTGTGGTTCAAAGGCTTGTTCGGCAGCAGTTCGAAATAAGCTGAGTTGATGTGTAAAGGTCGTCTGAAAATGGTTTTCAGACGACCTTTGTTTTGGATGTGAACAGGACGACGGCAAAGTCTTTATAACTCAAATCCGCTTTCAAACATCCGTTCTTCTCCGCTGATCGGGTCGGTAAATTCAATGCGTTTTGCCAGTAGTTTCAAAGGTTTTTCATAATCTTCATCCCCCGCCGCCAAAGGGGTGGGATAAAGCGCGTCGTTTAGCAGCGGCATACCCAAACGCATCATATGCACCCGAAGCTGGTGTTTTTTCCCCGTATGCGGCGTCAGCCGGTAGAGGCTGAATTCGCCGCGGTTTTCAAGCAATTCGACCGTTGTATGGGCGTTCGGCTCGCCTTCGGTTTCCTGCGTCGTGAAAAACCGTTCCCCGCGCACCATGCGCGAAACTACGTCCAACGGATATACCAAATCCGTCCGCGTCGGCGCGACGGCGTGATAGGTTTTACGGACGCTTTTTTCCTGAAACATCGTTTGATAATCGCGGCGCGTGGCAGGATTGTGCGACAGCAGCATCACGCCCGCCGTATCTTTGTCCAAACGGTGGGCCGGCGTAATGTCTGCTACGTTCAAATGCTGCAATTCCGGCCGCAGGCGCAGGCGGGTGAGCAGGGTTTCGCGCAAAAAACGTCCGCTGGGAATAACGGGCAGAAAATGCGGTTTGTCAACGACAATCAGATGGTCGTCGATGTGCAGGATTTTTTCTTCAAACGGAATGATGGGTTCGTTGTCGCTGCTGGTTTCGCGGTAATAAAACATGGTTTTGCCCGGCTCGAACAGCGTGTGTTCGTCAAACGGCGCACCGTCTGCATCGACGACGAAGCCGCTGTTCAAACGCCTGCGCCAGTTGTCTTCGCCGACAAAGGGGAAGCGGATGCAGAGGAAATGCAACAGGGGCAGGCCATAAAACGGTTTTTCGTGCGGCAGAACCAAATAGCTGGGTTTGACGCCGTTTAAAAGCGGGAGGGGATTGGAGCGTTTTTTCATGTGGCGGATTGTACTCGGTTTCGGTCTTTTTTTCAGACGGCCTAAGTCGGGTTAAGGCAGTCGGGTAATGAAAGAGTGCTTTGTGTGGGGCGGATTGGTGTTACGGGTTATGGAAAAAGGGGTCGTCTGAAAAACCGGATTTTGGGTTTTCAGACGACGTTTTTTATTTGGTTTTTTTAAAAATGGATTGGACGGTGGTTTTTCGTGGGCAAAGCCCACGCTACAGTTGGATTGTGGATGGAACGTGTGGTTTGATTTGAACGCATGGAGAAAGGTCGTCTGAAAATGGGAAACCCGTTTCAGACGACGTTTTTATTTGTTTTTTTTAAAGATAATAGATTGGGCGGTGTTTTTCGTGGGCAAAGCCCACGCTACGGTTAGATTGTGGATGGGATGTGTGGTTTGTTTGAACGCATGAAGAAAGGTCGTCTGAAAATGGGAAATCTGTTTTCAGACGACCTTGGTTACCACCTGTTTGACAAAAACTTATTCCGCCAATTCGGTTTGCTGGTGCGACATGAGTTCTTGTCCGACATCGGTCAGGAGGGTGAGATAACGCTCGTACTGCTTGAGGATGTCGGCGATGAGTTCGCGGCGGTTCATGTATTGCACGTCGTAGCCGCTGCGGCCGTCGAAGAAGTAGGTGTAGGGTTCGTAGGTTACGTTGTGGCGGATGTGCGGGAGGTGGCCGTCTTTGATAAGCTGTTCGGACACTTCGCGCTTGATGGTTTTAATGCCGTACATGAAGTCGCGCAGGGACTCTTTGTGGATGGTAAATTCGACGGCAGGCTCTTCGCGGTCGAAGTGGGTTTGGATGTTGACGCTCAGGCTGTATTTGTCGGACAGTTCCTCGCCCAGTTCGCGCATGGCGGGCAGGGCGGTGGTTTTGAGGAATTTTAGAATGTCTTGTTCCTGCGTTTGGTTCAGCATACGCTCGAGCCTGTCCTGCCAATTGTCGCCGCTCCAATAGACACTGGAGGGGGTGACGGCGGTCGTGAAGTATTTGTGGTCGGCGTTTAATCCGCGCCATAGGCTGAAACACATGATCAGCATGAGCATGGCGAAAGGCAGGGCGACGATGAGGGTCATGGTTTGCAGGGTGGGCAGTCCGCCGAAGCGCAAAAGGACAATGGCGGCGGCGGACATCAACAGCCCCCACATCACTGCCTGCCAGCGCGGGGCGGCCACGCTTTTGTCGCGGGAGGCGATGTTGTTGAGGACGTAAATACCGGAGTCGGCGGAGGTGATGAAGAAGAGGGCGATCACCATGAGGCTGACAAGCCCTGTGAGGGTCGGCAGGGGCAGGTATTCGAGGAAGCGGAAGAGGAGTTTTTCAGGCGTGCCGGTCAATGCGCCCAATGCGCCTGCTGCGGTGTGGTCGTTAATCCAGATGGCGGTGTCGCCGAAGATGGTGAACCAGATGACGCAGAACAGGGAGGGAACCGCCAAAACGCCGAAAATGAATTCGCGTATGGTGCGTCCGCGCGAGATGCGGGCGATGAAGAGTCCGACGAAAGGCGCCCAAGAACACCACCATGCCCAGTATAAGATGGTCCAGCCGCCGAACCATTCGGTATGGTTTTGTTCGTAGCTGTACGTTTTGAAACTGAGTTGTACGAGGTTGCTCAGGTAAGTGCCGAGGTTGTCGTTGAAGGCGGAGAGCAGGTGGAGGGTCGGGCCGGTAGCGAGGACGAAGACCATCAGTACGAAGGCAAGGGTCAAGTTCATCTCGCTCAATATTTTGACGCCTTTGCCTATGCCGGAGGCGGCGGAGGCGACCGCCAAACCCATGACGGCGAAAATCACGATGGTTTGTACGGAAAAAGTGTTTTCGCTTATCCAGCCGATTTGTGCCAAGCCCGCACCCAACTGCGTCGCGCCGAAGCCGAGCGTGGTAATGATACCGAACAGGGTGGCGACCAGCGCGAGGATGTCGATGATGTCGCCCGCCTTACCGTCGATTTTCTCTTTTAGCAGCGGATAAAAGCAGGAACGCAGGGAAAGCGGGAGCTTGTAGCGGAAGGCGAAATAGGCGAGCGCCAACGCCATGGCGGCGTAAACCGACCAGGCATGTACGCCCCAGTGGAAGAGGGTGTGGAGCAACGCATCCTGCTGCCTTGCGCCGCTGCCTCCTTCGGTAATTGGGGACAGATAGTGGGTGAGCGGTTCGGCGACGCCGAAAAACATCAACCCAACGCCCATACCCGCCGCGAACAGCATGGCGAGCCAAGACCAAAAGCTAAATTCAGGCTCTTCTTCGTTGCTGCCCAGTTTGATGTTGCCGAAGCTGCTGACCGAAAGTGCGAGCAGGAAGAAGAAGAAGGCTGAAAACGCCAAGATGTAAAACCAACTGAAGTTTTTGAAAATGCCCGTTTTGGCGGCATTGAGGACGGTTTCTGCCTGCTGCGGAATCAAAAGTGCGATGCCGATGACCAGCAGCACGAAGGACAGCGTAACGGAAACAACGAAGGGATTGAACGAAGAGCGGTTGCGTAAGAAATGAAATAAAGACAAACCTTGACCTCCTTTGGGATGGTGAGGCAGGCGGACGCGGGCGCAAGGCTGTATATGGTTGATTAACAAAAACTAGGAATAAAACATGGTCTGTCGGACAGGGTCCGAGACTTTCCCGATTTTTGGTAATCCACTATAAAACGCAGACAAAAAACGAATAGCGTTTAAACCGTCCTGCCGGATGAAAAACAAGGGAAAAAGAGAGTAAAAACGCACAGATGAATGAGCCGTAATGAGGGCCGGGTGAGACAAAATGGATGATGATTATTTCTTTGTTTGAAGGAATAATAACAAAATCAGGGGATTGTTTCAAATTGGGAAAGATTTGTGTGTATTTGGACAAGAAAGATGGCGGCGATAAAATGGACAAAGGGGTCGTCTGAAACGCCTTTCAGACGACCCCTCATCAGTTTTATTAGCTATTGCCGCCATCTACTTTCTTAAACGACAACCAACTGCAGACGCCGACCGATATCAGCCAAGCCGCCAGCAGCCAATACGGATTGAGCAAATGGGCGTAGGGGTTCAAATCGGGATTTTTGATGGGCGGCAGATAAACCATAACGCCGAAGTAGGCAGACGATAGGGCAAGGCAGCTCAAAATGCCTTTTTGGTCTTTGCGCAGACGCATCAGCATTGCCGTCAAACCGCTTGCCACCATGGCGGCAAAGCCAAAGAAAGTCATCGGGATAAAGTGTGCACTCCAAGCTTGTATGTCGGGGAAGGCAGAGTCCGGCTGCATCAGGAAGGTGCAAGTCAGGAAAATCGGTGTGCCTGCCAAAGCAAAAGTCAGCAAAATCCACCAGCGGTAAGAAAAAACGCCTTTTTTTTCAGTTGCATGTTCAAAAATAACTTGCCCCGCATGAATGCCCGCCTTTACGGTTTTCACGGCAATTTCCCGCTCCCGTTTATACCCGCTTTCACTAGGTAAAAACACCAGCCCAAAGGGAATAACGGCAAACGCATTCAATAGGCTGAATGCCGTTATTTCGTTGAAATAAGAAGTAAACAGCATCTCTACATCTTTTGACAAAAACAGCGCAAACAATATCGTGGCTATGTAGGAACAGACAAAGCTGATGAGCATGGCGGTCAAGATATGCTTCAGGTTTCTACGCAAACGCAGCTGCGTCATCATCAGACCGGTAAATATGCCCCAAACCAGCATATAGCCGAGCATGCCGAGCATATAGAGCGAATAGGTAATCATTGCAGTCACAGTAGCCAGACTGCCGGCGACCAGTCCGAAAATACCGCCGTAGAGCATAGATGTAAAAAAAGCCGCCACTGCGCCGGAAGCTACGCCAAGCTGAACGGTGAGAAACACGAGTAAAACGCCGTAACACAAGGCGTAAACGGTAAAGAGCAGCGTAAGGTACAGCTTGCGCGGTTTTTTGTCCGTTTGGGCGGGTTTGTCCGACATTATGCTGGTTTCCTTTTGATGATGATTTATGGGAATCGGGGTGGTTTCAGACGACCTCTTGGGCGCAGATACTGAGCGCGGATACATCAAACTTAAAATCGTCGTATCGGATTACGGTTAAGCCGTTATGGAAATTTGAATGATTATAATGGAATAGTTAGTTTGATGACAGCCGTATGCCGATATTGCGTTGCCGCAAAACTAAGAAAGAGCGACAAGATTTGCCGTTGCAGAAAGAAGGTCGTCTGAAAATTGTTTTTCAGACGACC
>KV797001.1:37128-43550 GCA_001809325.1 Neisseria sp. HMSC077D05
GTCGTCTGAAAATTGTTTTTCAGACGACCTTTTGTTGTTTTATCCCTCAAGAAAGCAATGGAATTACGACCGAACCTGTCCGTCGCCCAACACTATCCATTTCTGCGAAGTCAGACCGTGCAGGCCGACGGGGCCGCGGACGTGGATTTTGTCGGTGGAAATGCCGATTTCCGCGCCGAGACCGTACTCGAAGCCGTCGGCGAAGCGGGTGGAGGCATTGACCATGACGCTGGCGCTGTCGACCGTGCGCAGGAAGGTGCGGGCGTCGGTGTAGGATTCGGTTACGATGCTGTCGGTGTGGTGGCTGCCGTGGGTGTTGATGTGGGCGACGGCTTCTTCGAGGCTGTCGACGATTTTGACGGAGAGGATGGGGGCGAGGTATTCGGTGTCCCAGTCTTCTTCGGAGGCCGTCTGAATGTGGGGCAGGATGGATAGGGTACGCGGGCAGCCGCGCAGCTCGACGTCGCGGGCAGCGTATTTTTCCGCCAATACGGGCAGGATTTCGGCGGCGCGGCTTTGGTGGACGAGCAGGGTTTCCATGGTGTTGCAGGTGCCGTAGCGCGAGGTTTTGGCGTTGAAGGCGATGTTGACGGCTTTTTCGGCGTCGGCGGCGCGGTCGATATAGACGTGGCAGATGCCGTCGAGGTGTTTGATGACGGGTACGCGGGCGTCGGCGGCGATGCGGGAAACCAGCGACTTGCCGCCGCGCGGAATGACGACGTCGATAAACTCTGGGCTTTGCAGCATGGCACCGACGCTTTCGCGTTCGGTATTTTCAATCAGGCTGACGGCTGCTGCGGGCAGGCCGTTTTCAACTAACGCCTGCGTAATCAGTTTGGAAAGCGCCATATTGCTGTTGAAGGCTTCGCTGCCGCCGCGCAGGACGCAGGTGTTGCCGGACTTGAGGCAGAGGGCGGCGGCATCGACGGTTACGTTGGGGCGGGATTCGTAAATGATGCCGACAACGCCCAACGGTACGCGCATTTTGCCGATTTGCAGGCCGTTTTCGCGGGTGCGGAATTCGTCCATTTCGCCGATGGGGTCGGGCAGGGCGGCAATCTGGCGCAAACCTTCGCACATGGCATCTATGGTTTTTTCGGTCAGCCGCAGGCGGTCGAGCAGGGCGTCGTTCAAACCTTTCTGCGCGGCCTGTTCCATATCTTGGGCGTTGGCAGCGAGGATGGCGGTTTGATGGTGTCTGATGAGTTCGGCAGTGCGCAGAAGCGCGGCGTTTTTTTGCGCGGTTTCGGCGGCGGCGACAATATAGGAAGCCTGCTTGGCGGCGGACGCGGTGCGGCGGACGTAGTCTTGGATGTTTTGCATGGTGTTTCTGCGGGGAAAGTGGGAATGGGTTGATGATAAGGTCGTCTGAACGGGAATTCAATAGGACGCAGAAAGACAATTCCAGTGATACTGGGAAAAGGACTGAGAAAATCGCAGATAAAAAAAACCATCTATACTAAGGGGAAAAGTATAGATGGCCAAACACATTACGGGGAAAACGTCTTACTCACTTACTCACTTCTCTCGAAGCAAGTGTTACTCAGACACGCGAATTATATAATAGTTCACGAATGATGGCGTTAAGTTTGGTTAATGACATCTTAACACTTATATCATAATGTTTTTAAACAAATAAAAAAATCATAATGGTTAAATTTTTTTTGAAAAAACTTCAAAATTTTCAAACCGTGATGAATTTCCACTCCCCTGAGGCTAAATTTTCTACCGTTCGTCCGTTAAATTCGTCCCGATGGAGGTGTTCGACGCGGTTGCCGGCGGCGGCGACCATGCGTTTGACCTGATGATATTTGCCTTCGGTAATGGTCATTAGTAGGGTGGTCGGATTTTCCAAAACGGCTTCTGCGGCGCGGACGGTCTCGTTGTCGTCGTGCAGAAGGACACCGTTTTTCAGCGTTTCACACAGGCTTTTGTCAGCAGGATGCTTCAGGGTAACGCGGTAGATTTTTGGGACTTTGTGTTTCGGCGAGGTAACGCGGTGGTTGAACTGCCCGTCGTTGGTAATCAGCAAAACGCCCGTCGTATCGGCATCCAGTCTGCCGACCGCCTGCATATCGATGTTGCGCATATGATCGGGAAAAAGGCTGAAAACGCTGGGGTATTGCTGCGGTTTGTGTGAGGTTTCGTAATCGGCAGGCTTGTTGAGCAGGATATAAAAATAGGGCATGGGCACGACGACGATGTCTTCGCCGTCTATGCGCAGCGTTTGGACTTCGGCGGGATCGATGTCAGATTTGGCGTCGTTGTAGACTGTATCGTTGATTTCGACACAGTCGTTTTGAATCAGCCACTGGCATTGTTTGCGGCTGCCTATGCCTTGGGATTGGAGGTATTTGATCAGTTGCATGGGAATGGCGGGAACGGGTTTCAGACGACCTAATTGTATATCAGGACTTCGCTTTCAAACGATAGAGATAAGTGGTTTCCCGATTGCGGGCGAAGGCGAGCGGGTCGGATTCGTCGGCGGCTTTGCGGTGGCGCGGTTTGGTTTTCAGAATATCGGCCACTTCTAAAGAGGTCGTCTGAAAACATTGTTCCAGAAAATCGCGGTCGCGCAGGTGCAGATGTTCCGCCAAGTCGGAAATGATTAACCACGCTTCACCTTGCGGGTTTAAATGTTGCCGCACGCCGTTTAAAAAGGCGGTCAGCATGGCGTTGTCGGGGTCGTAGAGGGCGGTTTCGACGGCAGAAGTCGGTTTGGCGGGCAGCCACGGCGGGTTGCAGACGATCAGGTCGGCGCGTCCTTCGGGAAATAAATCGACAGCTTTGACGGCGACTTGTTTGTCCAGCCCCAAGCGGGCGAGGTTGGCGGTTGCGCAGGCGATGGCTTTGGGGTTGGTGTCGGTGGCGGTGATGTCGGGAATGCCGCGTTTGGCGAGGATGGCGGCGATAACGCCGGAGCCTGTGCCGATGTCGAACGCCGTCTGAATATGGGGATTCAACGGCGCTTGGGCGATTAAGTCCAAATATTCGCCGCGCAGGGGTGAGAACACGCCGAAGGGAACATGGATTTTGCCGCCAAGCTGCGGAATGTCTATGCCTTTTTTGTGCCATTCGTGTGCGCCGATAAAGCCCAAAAGCTGGTTAAGCGGCAGTAAAAACGGCGTGTCGTTTGGCTCGGCGTACACATCGGCAAGGGCGGCGCGGACGTCGGGCGCACGCGGGTTGCTTAACTGAAAACCCGCGCCGATTTCGACGGCAAGCATGTTCAACACACGGCTTTGCTGCGCCTGTTTCATGCGGTGGGTGTGGAAGGTCGTCTGAATATCGGCAAGCGTGTTTTTTGTTTTTTCAGACGGCCTGCGGACGCGTTTTTTCATCGCCGCCAACACTTGCTTGGCGTTGTGGAAATCGCCCGTCCAAACGGTTGCCGTTTGGGCGTGGGCGTTTTTCAGAATATCGGCGGCATTGCTTTCATGCACATAAACCGCCTGTTTGGGCGGCTTCTGCGTGCTTTCGTTGCGCCATTCGGCAGCGGCGCGGTCGGTGGGGATAATGGGAAACATGGCGGGAAGGAGGAAGGGAAACCGGCGGCAAGTTTACTATAGTGGATTAAAATTGCAATGATACGGCGTTGCCAACGCCCTTATGTACTACCCGTACACGGCGGGCGTTGCCGCCTTGTCTCATTTTTATTTTAATCCACTATATATTTCGGCTTACGATGTATTGCCGTTATGGTGTGCAGGACATTCAAAATAAGCGAGCGTAGTTTGGGCAGTGATGCCTATTCATTTTTTAGGGGCAGTTATGTGTCGCCTGCCTTTTTGTACTCAGATATTGAAATAAAATTGGACAAAATGTATAAAATAATTCTGGATTTAAAAAGTAAATCCGTATTTTTAGAAAAATAGATTGTCGTTTTGTCTAAAATGCGTATAATCCCCTTCCAAAGCAAACCATAATTTCGATAAAGTTTGGACAAGGAACATCATGCAATTAGACATTGACCGCTTAGTTGCTTATTTCGGCGGCGTGAATGCACTTGCCGAAGCGTTGAAACAGTACGACCCCGAAAATGCCGCAACAACTGCCGCCATCTATAAATGGCGCACGCGCGGGTCGCTGCCTTTGGCGCAACTGCAAAAGCTGACCGCGCTGGCGGAAGCGCAAGGCAGGCCGCTGGATTTGAATGCTTTTTTACAAAAAAACGAATCTCTGGAGAGAACAGAAATGACACAGACCAACCGCGTAATTATTTTCGATACCACCATGCGCGACGGCGAGCAGTCGCCCGGTGCATCCATGACCAAAGAGGAGAAAATCCGCATTGCCCGCCAGTTGGAGAAAATGGGTGTGGATGTGATTGAGGCCGGTTTTGCCGCAGCCAGCCCGGGCGATTTCGAGTCGGTCAATGCGATTGCCAAAATCATCACCAAATCCACAGTCTGCTCGCTGGCGCGTGCCGTTGAAAACGATGTGCGCAAAGCGGGCGAAGCCGTTTCCCCCGCGCCGAAAAAACGCATCCATACCTTCATCGCCACCAGCCCCATCCACATGGAGCACAAACTGAAAATGAAGCCGCAGCAGGTCATTGATGCGGCGGTCAAAGCAGTGAAAATCGCCAAAGAATACACCGACGATGTGGAATTTTCCGCCGAAGACGCCGTGCGTTCGGATTTGGACTTCCTCGCCAAAATCTTTACGGCGGTTATCGAAGCGGGCGCGACCACCATCAATATTCCCGATACCGTCGG
Organism: Neisseria sp. HMSC077D05; assembly: GCA_001809325.1. GTDB lineage: Bacteria > Pseudomonadota > Gammaproteobacteria > Burkholderiales > Neisseriaceae > Neisseria. The sequence continues at coordinate 41,847 of KV797001.1, forward strand.
CTACTCCATCCCTTCCGTGTGGTACGAGCGTATCAGCAACATCATCAAAAGCGTGCCCAACGGCGACAAAGTAGTCTGGTCGACCCACTGCCACAACGATTTGGGGATGGCAGTTGCCAACTCGCTGGCCGCTGTTCAGGCAGGCGTGCGTCAGGTGGAATGCACCATCAACGGCTTAGGCGAACGCGCGGGCAATGCCAGCCTTGAAGAAATCGTGATGGCCTTGAAAGTGCGCCACGACCTTTTCGGCTTGGAAACCGGCATTGACACCACGCAAATCGTGCCGGTATCCAAACTGGTGTCCACCATTACCGGCTATCCGATTCAGCCCAACAAGGCGGTGGTCGGCGCAAACGCCTTTGCACACGAATCAGGCATCCATCAGGACGGCGTGTTGAAACACCCCGAAACCTATGAAATCATGACTGCCGAATCGGTCGGCTGGTCAACCAACCGCCTGACCTTGGGCAAATTGTCCGGCCGCAGCGCGTTCCGCAGCAAACTGGCGGATTTGGGCATCGAGTTGGAAAGTGAGGAAGCGCTGAACGCCGCGTTTGCCCGCTTCAAAGAACTCGCCGATAAAAAACGCGAAATCTTCGATGAAGACCTGCACGCGCTGGTGTCCGACGAAATGGGCAGCATGGGCGCCGAAAGCTACAAATTCATCTCCCAAAAAATCAGCACCGAAACCGGCGAAGAGCCGCGCGCCGACATCGTGTTCAGCATCAAAGGTGAAGAAAAACGCGCTTCCGCCACCGGCTCCGGCCCTGTCGACGCGATTTTCAAAGCGATTGAGAGCGTGGCGCAAAGCGGTGCGACTTTGCAGATTTACTCCGTCAACGCCGTAACGCAAGGCACGGAAAGCCAAGGCGAAACCAGCGTCCGTCTGGCACGCGGCAATCGCGTCGTCAACGGACAAGGCGCAGATACTGACGTATTGGTCGCCACTTCCAAAGCCTACCTCTCCGCCTTGAGCAAACTGGAATTCGGTGCCGCCAAACCGAAAGCGCAAGGCAGCGGTACGATTTGAGTTTAGATAACTTGATTTTTAAAAGCAAAAAGGTCGTCTGAAACCGGATTTTGGGTTTTCAGACGACCTTTTTTTATTTTTTCACAGAACCGAACAGGGGAAAAAGGTTAATCAAACACAGTAAAAAATACAAAACGAGTATTAGAATCAGCCATAAATTTTTAAGTTTTATACTTGAGTAAATGATATGAAACAATAAATCTAGGTCGCCTATTAAATGGACAAAAAAATACGCTGTAAGGATGAAACAGAAAATGCCAATAAACTTTCTTCCTAATAGAAAGAATAGAATAGAAATATTGTTTATTATAAAAAATAATTTAATAATCATGGGGTTGTTGTTTATTTCACCTTGTAAATCGGATAAATTATAGACATCCCCATCAGTTATATAGTCTATGATGTAAAATTCATCAGTATTAAGGAGAAATGAAAACGAAATAAGTAGCAATAAAATGAGGTAATTAATTGGTTTTATAAATTTTATACTGAAAATACGGTTTGCCATCATGCTCCCATTCGTTTTATTTTTTCTGTGTATTTTTTATAACGTATTCCTGCCTGAAAAGAAGATTAGTAGACATTGAAAAAATCAGTACATCATAAAAAATCAAACAACATCAAATTTTAAAAGGATTGCTGATTTATAGTCAATTAAAAATAAAATAGTACAA
>KV797002.1 GCA_001809325.1 Neisseria sp. HMSC077D05
CTGTCCTATTTTGATTTTAATTGACTATAACTAAACCGCTTAAAGGCGAACTTAAAATTTGGAGAAAAAATGCAAACAGAAAGACGACTCAGGTTGCCTGATGTCCGCCACATGGTTGGCTACGGTACTACGACCACTTACTACAAGTCCTAATTACTCATATGGAGGATTGAATATGCTGAACCAAATCCAGTTGAAACGTTACGCCGAGTTGTCAGGCTATACAGAAAAGGCTTTAAGGGACAAAATTAGCACCGGCGTTTGGATAGAGGGACTCCACTACTACCGTGCACCTGACCGCCACATCTTAATCAACGTAAAAGAGGTAGAAAAATGGCAACGAAACGAATGCCAACCGGCTTAGTTATCCGCGACTGTAGTATCAAAATATGGTTCATGTATCGGGGTAAACGATGTTGGGAAAGCCTGCCGCTCAAGCCCACCACCGCCAACATCCGACATGCCACCAAACTCTGGGAAGAAATATGTACCCGAATCGCCATCGGCGTATTCGACTACGCTGAATTCTTCCCCCACTCCAAACGTGCAGAAAAAACGGAAAGCAGCCCCACTTTCCGTGAGATGGCCGAAGCCTAGCTGGCCACCGTTAACCAGCTATCCCACTCCACCCTATCCCGCTATCGCGGCATGCTCAACAGCCACGTTCTGCCCAAAATTGGCGACATACCGATAGACCGTATCCAGTACAGTACCCTAGCCGGGTTGCTGGCTACCTTAGACTGTAGCGCAAAAACTCGCAACAACATCGCCACCGTTATTCGGCAGCCGTTTGTTCTTGCGCTCCGCGACGGTAGGATAAAAGACAACCCCGCCCAGCATCTAGCCAACGCCAAAGTGCAGAAAGAGCCGCCCGACCCGTTCACACTCGAAGAGGCCGAATCCATCCTAGACTGCCTAAAAAACAAACCTGTGTTTCACAATTACTTCGAACTGGCCTTTTTCAGCGGTATGCGTACCAGCGAGCTCATCGCCCTCACTTGGCAGGACATCGACTTCCAGAGGCAGTGCGTGCGCGTAAACAAAGCATCCGTGGCTGGCAAGCTGAAAAGTACTAAAACCCACAGCTACCGAGACATCGAACTCAATAGCCGCGCCTTGGAAGCCTTACGCAGGCAATGGCAAATAACAGGAGGACTAGCAAGCGGATACGTTTTCATCAATCCAAAAACCGGCAGCCCGTTTGAGAACGACAAAGTACCTTGGAGACCGTGGCAGCACGCCATAAAAATAGCGGGGGTAAGGTACAGGAAACCCTACAACACCCGCCATACATTTGCCACACTCAACCTCATGGCCGGAGCCAACCCCATGTGGGTAGCCCGGCAGATGGGACACAGCACCATGAAGATGCTACTTGAAAACTATTCCCGCTGGATTGACTTGGCCGACAAGCAGCGTGAAAAGTCTAAAATCGAGCAGCTTTTTGATGGGAAATGTGCCAATAGTGTGCCAAAAAACACAGAAATGAAGATAAGTATAGGATACTTATCGGATATCTTGGTGGAGGCGGGGGGAATCGAACCCCCGTCCGGAAGTCCTCTACAGAGCGTTCTACATACTTAGTCGTGTCTATTTAAAATCTCGTTCCTATCATGCCGACCGACAGGCCTTCTAGGAACCAGTTACCTTAAATCTTATTTCCCGCCAAGTAACCCGGCGGAAAACCAGTCAATGTAAAATGACGTTGCGGTAGCTTGCACTACACAGCCCATTGACCAACTGCTGCAACGGCAGGCCTTAAGCGGCCAGTGCGTAAGTTTCGTCGTTTGCGACTATTTAGATTCAGTGTTTTACGGGAAATCTGAGACCCCGGTATGCCCGCATCTGCTTTGCAACCCCCGTCGAAACCAAGATCGCCCCCAGATGGGAAAGGTCGATTATACGCATATCGTTATACTTTGCCAAGTCGGACTGTCTTGATGATGAGTTTGATTGGGATGGTTGCAGAGATTCGAGGTCGTCTGAAAAATACAGTGAATTCGTTTATAATACCGCTTTCCGATTTTGGGCCTGTTTGAGCATGAAAAAGGTTGAGAAAAATATCTTGGTTTTGCATAGCGCGGAGCAAATGTTTGAGTTGGTTGATAAGGTTGAAGACTATCCGAAATTTTTGCCCTGGTATAGTAAAACTGAAGTGATTGAACGAAAAAACAATGAGTTGAAAGCGCGTCTTTTTATGGACTATATGCGCGTGCGCCAATCATTTGCTACACACAATCACAATATTCCCGGCAAGGAAATCCGAATGGATTTGTTGGAAGGGCCTTTTAAAATCTTGCGGGGAACATGGAAATTCTTAGATTTGGGCGACGATATGTGCAAAGTTGAATTTAAATTGGAATATGAATTTTCCAACTCTGTCTTATCTGCCATGATTTCGCCCGTTTTCAGCCATTTGTCCGGGGCATTGGTTGATGCGTTCGTTAAGGAAGCGGATCGCCGTTATGCTTGAGATTGAAGTTGTTTATGGTTTGCCTGACAAGCAAGTGTTGAAAAAACTGAATGTGCAAAATGGCTGTACGGCGCGTGAAGCGGTGTGTCAAAGTGGCCTAGATGAAATATTTTCAGAATTGGACTTGCAAACTGCTCCGCTGGGAATTTTTGGCAAATCAGTTAAAAGTGAGACGCTTCTTCGCGATAAAGATCGGATTGAGATTTATCGCCCATTATTGATTGATCCTAAAGAGGCACGTCGGAAACGGGTACAAAATCAGGATTGAAAGTTAACCGGGGTCGTCTGAAACCATGTTCAGGCGACCTTTTATTAAAAATTGCCGTATTTTCTGAGGTATTGAGAATTAATTATGTCGAATAAAATCAAAATGATCGTCGGACTGGGAAATCCCGGGGGCGAATACGAACAAACTCGCCATAATGCAGGATTTTGGTTCTTAGACGAACTTGCGTGGCAGTGGAAAGTATCATTTAAAGAAGAGAAAAAATTTTTTGGTGAGGTGGCGCGGGCGAATCTGCCCGATGGCGATGTTTGGCTGCTTAAACCTATGACTTTTATGAATCGTTCCGGCCAGTCTGTTGCCGCACTCGCGCAGTTTTACAAAATCAAGCCCGAAGAGATACTGGTTGTGCATGACGAATTGGACATTCCTTGCGGCCGTATCAAATTTAAACTTGGCGGCGGAAATGGGGGGCATAACGGTTTGAAAGATATCCAAGCCCGTCTTGGTACACCTGACTATTACCGTTTGCGTTTGGGTATAGATCATCCTGGTGACCGTAACCTCGTTGTCTCTTATGTATTGAACAAGCCAAGCGCAGAACACCGCCAACAGATTGACGAGGCAATTGCCAAATCATTAAAAGCGATGCCAAAAATAATGTCGGGCGAATGGGAAGAAGCTACACGTTTCTTGCACAGCAAATAAATTTTATGTTGCTTAGCCCCCTCTTTTGAAAAATTCCCTTATATGACTCAGATTTTAGAATTAATCCAAACTGAATCTGTCGGCGTAGTGGAAGAAACCCTTGATTTTCTTCTGTACGAATGCAGTATAGAGGACGCTCCGACAACAGAGGAAGTTGAACAATGGCGCGACATACTAAACGGACGCGGCAATAAATTCATCCGCCTTGCGGCTATCTGCCAAACTTGGTTGGATGAGGAACAAAAATGAAATTTTACATCAATAAATTCAGCCTGTTGGCTATCGTTTGGTTTGTAGCCGGCATCTATTCTTTAATTTTCAAAGAGGCAGGTAATACGCCGCCGCCGTTCCCCCATTTCGATAAAGTGGCTCACTTTGCTTTGTTTTTTGCCCAAATTTGGTTATTGGCAAAATCTTATATCCATGAAAAAGCAAAAATTCCCTATTTCGGTTTGTTGATATTCGCACTTTTATTTGCTGTTGGAAGCGAATGGGCGCAAGCTACTTTCACGACAACTCGCGAAGGCTCTATCGGTGACGGCATTGCAGATATGTTGGGTACAGGCGTCGCGCTATGGGTTGCAGCAAAAATTAATACATCCAAAAACCTTTCTTCTTCCCAGTCCCATTAACTACCCTCACCTATTTTTTTCTATAAAACTATTTGAAACCCGGGTGCAATCGTATTTGTTGAATACCCTTGCATTCATATGGATTGATTAATTTATTCATTAATAAATGAATTAGCTTTTAAATATAATGATATTTATTCGCATATAGATATTTATATTTGTGGAATCAGCATTTCAGACGACCTATCAATCGTTTCCAATATTATTTTTTAAAATTATACTTGACCGCCTACATGCAATTACTTAAAGTAGCCATCTATTTATACAAAGAAAAACGGGTACTCCCGTTAACGAAAAAATGAGCGCAATCACCCCACCCAAAATCACTAAATTCGACAGCAAGCCGACCGATGTTTATTTCTTCGGCACCTGCGTCCTCGATCTTTTCATGCCCGAAGCAGGCATGGATGCCATTACTTTAATCGAGCAGCAAGGCATACGGGTTCATTACCCGATGGCGCAAAGCTGCTGCGGCCAACCCGCCTACTCTTCCGGTCATCCGACCGAGGCGTTTGATGTCGCCAAAGCACAACTCGACCTCTTCCCCGAAAACTGGCCGATCGTCGTACCGTCCGGCTCATGCGGCGGCATGATGAAACATCACTGGCCTACCCTGTTTAAAAATACAGAATACGAATCCAAAGCGGTTGATTGTGCCAACCGCATCATCGAATTTACTCATTTCTTGCTTGCCATCGGCTACAAGCCTGAAGACAAAGGCGAGCCGGTCAAAGTCGCCGTCCACACTTCCTGCGCCGCCCGCCGCGAAATGAACGTCCATATTTCAGGCTGGCAGTTGATTGACGGCATGGAAAACGTTGAACGTATCGTTCACGACCATGAAAGCGAATGCTGCGGCTTCGGCGGTACATTCTCCGTCAAACAGGCGGATATTTCCGGCGCGATGGTAACCGACAAAGTTGCCGCACTGAAAGAAACCGGTGCGACCGAAATCATCAGCGCGGACTGCGGCTGCATGATGAATATCGGCGGAAAAATCGCTAAGGACGAGCCGAACATGCCGCGTCCGAAACATATCGCATCCTTCTTGTTGGAACGTACCGGAGGCAAAGCATGAGCGCGCGCGAAAATATTTTGGCAAAACTGAAAAAAGCCGACGCATTGCCGATGGAAGAGCCTGCGGTTTTTGATTATTACCGTGAAATGGGCGTTTCTTGGGACAGCGAAGTTGAACGTCTGAAACATTGGGCTGCCGCTATGCGCGCCGTCAAAACCGAAATTTATTGGGTGACCAAAACCGGCTGGCCGCAAGTATTCCGTCAAGCAGCCGAAGGCAAAGGTTTGAAAAACATCCTGCTGCCGTTGGCGACCGAACACGGACAAATTGCCCGTGCCGCGCTGGTGGACAGCAATATCGAACCGATTGCTTTCGAGCGCGAAATCGATACTTGGAAAACCGAGTTCTTCACGAACATCGATGCAGGCTTTAGCGGCTCGCAATGCGGCATCGCCCGTACCGGTACACTGATGCTGTTTTCCAGCCCCGAAGAACCGCGTACTTTAAGCCTCGTTCCGCCCGTGCATTTCTGTCTGTTTGATACGGCGAAAATGTATAACGAATTTCACAACGCCGTTGAAGGCGAAAAACTGGTGGAAAACGGTATGCCGACCAATGTTTTCCTGATTTCCGGCCCGTCCAAAACCGCAGACATTCAGTTGACGCTTGCTTACGGCGCGCACGGTCCGCGTGATTTGGTCATCCTCGCCATCCTGCCTGACCACATTTCCCCTGCCGATTTGGAGGAAAACGCATGACTACGCAAACCATCAAGTTCCACATGAAGCCGGAAACTTTCAAACAAAACGCCGCAATTTCCCTTCAAGACAAGCCTTTGCGTAAGAGTCTGCGTACCGCGATGGATATGCTGATGACCAAACGCAAAGCCGTTTTGACCGACGAAGAAGAGCTGCAAAGCCTGCGTGATTTGTGCGAACACGTCCGTCAGCGTTCTCTGTCCAAATTGCCCGCCCTGCTGGAGCAACTGGAAGAAAACCTGACTAAGTTGGGCGTGAAAGTACACTGGGCGGAAACTCCGGCCGAAGCCTGCCAAATCATCCACGACATCATTGCTGCCAAAAACGGTAAGCTGATGGTCAAAGGCAAATCGATGGTCAGCGAAGAAATCGAACTGAACCATTATCTTGAAGCAAAAGGCATTAAAGCAGTGGAAAGCGACTTGGGCGAGTTTATCGTCCAAATGGCAGGTGAAAAACCGACCCATATCGTGATGCCCGCCATTCACAAAACCAAAGAACAGGTTAGCGAACTTTTCCACCAAAACCTCGGCACGCCGTTAACGGACGACGTAGACCAACTGACCGGCTTCGCCCGCAAAGCCCTGCGCGATATTTACAGCACTGCCGATGTTGGTTTGAGCGGCGTAAACTTTGCTGTTGCAGAAACAGGTACGCTGTGTCTGGTGGAAAACGAAGGCAACGGTCGCTTGAGTACCACCGTTCCGCCCGTGCATATCGCTATTACCGGTATTGAAAAAGTTGTAGCCAAGCTGTCGGACGTTCCTCCTTTGTACAGCCTGCTACCACGTTCTGCCATCGGTCAGAACATTACCACCTATTTCAACATGATTACCGGCCCGCGCCGCAGCGAAGAGCTGGACGGTCCGCAGGAAATGCACTTGGTTCTGCTCGACAACGGCCGCAGCCAAGCCTATGCCGAAGATCAAATGCGCCGCACCTTGCAATGTATCCGTTGTGGCGCATGTATGAACCATTGTCCGGTTTATACCCGTATCGGTGGCGCGGCATACGGCACAACCTACCCCGGCCCTATCGGCGAGATTATTTCTCCGCACCTTTTGGGCTTGGAAGCCACCCGCGATCTGCCGACCGCCTGTACCATGTGCGGCGCGTGTGTGGAAGTTTGTCCGGTGCGTATCCCGATTACCGAGCAAATGCAGCGTCTGCGTGTCGAGGCACAACGTTCGCCGACCGAGGTCGTACCACATCCTATCCGCGGACAAGGCGCATCGCATACCTTCGGCGAACAAATGGCATGGCGCACGTTCAACGGCATTTTCAGCGGCAGCAAAGCCTACCGCGCCTTCGGTTGGGCGGCCACTAAATTCCGCGCATTGACGCCGAGCAAGCAACTGGGCTGGACAGACAACCGCGTTCCGATGAAACCTGCCAAGAGAACGCTGCATGAAATGATGGCGGAAAAAATGCGCCAAAAAGAAAAAGCGTAAAGCTGAATCTGACAAGGAGCGCGACACATAGTTGAGGCTCGTCTGAAAATAGCAAACTGCACTTTGTTAGCTGGATTTTCCCTCCAGTCAGCCAAAGTGCAGTTTTTATGACTTGAATTGTCAAACCAAGTGCAACGATTTTT
>KV797003.1:0-840 GCA_001809325.1 Neisseria sp. HMSC077D05
AAATACTGTAAACAACGCTACTAGTTTCTACAATTGAGATCTACGCCCGATAGGCTTTCGGGGCGGCGGAAGAAGTTGTCTTCCTGATAGCGGTGGGAAGCAAACCAATAGCAACGATAATCCATACGCTCAAAATGGCGGATTAAATCGAGGCAGTTGTCAGGCTGAGCCTCTGCAAAAATGATTGGTTTATGCTGTTCAATCAGGCGTTTTGCGCCGTTGAGTACATGGCTTTCAAAGCCTTCCGCATCGATTTTCAGCAAATCCAGCGCATTGAGTTTTTGAAGCTCGGGATGTCGGTCTAATGCAGTAAGGCGTATGGTTTCGTTGTAGCGGATACCGTCAAAGCTGGATTCGGTGTCAAAACCCTTGTCCAAAGAAAAACTACCGTAATTCCACTCTGTTTCATAATCTGAAGAGGGAATCTCCAGCCAAGCGTTTTCATCGCCCACGCCTTCTTGATAGGCGTAAACATTGGTCAGACTGTTGAGTGATATATTGGCACACAGAGTTTGGAAAATCACCCGCTGCGGCTCGAAACAGAATAGTTTGCCGCGCTCGATATGTCGGGCGATGGGAATTGCGTACATACCAATATTTGAGCCGACTTCGACGACATTGCTGTCGGCACGAAGATTGTTTAGAAGAAAACGGACTTCCAAATCCGACCATTCGCCATAAGCCTGCGCGTATCGGCTGATGAAGTAGCCTTCGATTAAGTTAAACATGCCTCTTTTGAGCATATGTAAAGACGTCCGCATGATGATGCCCTTTAAAAAATAATGGATTGATTTGATACTTTGAAAATTATAGTGGATTAAATTCAAATCAGGACAAAGC
>KV797003.1:940-30855 GCA_001809325.1 Neisseria sp. HMSC077D05
TACTGGTTTAAAGTTAATCCACTATATTTTCTTAATGCGTGTATCAGGCTGCTCCGCCGGGGTTTAAATTTTGCCTATCGAATCAAGCCTGACAGTGTAGTCGAGTTAAGTCGAAGCCGACAAACCATCGGTATTCTAATAGAAAAGGTCGTCTGAAATTAAGTTTTCAGACGACCTTTTTAGTGTGTCAAACCGCTGTTAGGAAACCACTTCGCCTTGGGCGCGTTGTTTGTCGATGCTGCGGTTGATGTGCCATTGTTGGGCGATGGTCAGGAGGTTGTTGACTACCCAGTACAATACCAGACCGGCGGGGAAGAAGAAGAACATGGCTGAGAAAACCAGCGGCATGACTTTCATCATTTTTGCCTGCATCGGGTCGGTCGGCGGCGGGTTGAGGAATGTTTGGGCAAACATCGTTACCGCCATAATCACGGGCAGGATGTAGTAGGGGTCGGAGCGGCTAAGGTCGGTAATCCAACCCAGCCAAGGTGCCTGACGCAATTCTACGGAGGCGAACAATGCCCAGTACAAGCCGATGAAGACGGGGATTTGCAACAACATAGGCAGACAGCCGCCCAGCGGGTTGATTTTTTCGTCTTTGTAAAGCTGCATCATGGCTTGCTGTTGCGCCATACGGTCGTCGCCGTATTTTTCTTTGATGGCTTGCAGTTTGGGCGCGGCGGCGCGCATTTTTGCCATCGAGCGGTAGGATGCGTTGGTCAGCGGGTAGAGTACGGCTTTGACGATGATGGTCAAAACGACGATTGCCCAGCCCCAGTTGCCGATGATGTTGTGCAGTTGGTTCAGAAGCCAGAAGAGCGGCGATGCGAACCAGTGTACTTTGCCGTAGTCTTTTGCCAGTTGCAGGTTGTCGGCGATGTTTGCGATGACGGATGTGGTCTGCGGGCCGGCGTAGAGGTTGATGGAGGCTTCGGCTTTCGCGCCATTTTGGATGGCGGCAAGGGGAACGCTGACGCTGGCGCTGTAGAGGTTGTCGTTGCGGCGTTTGATGTCGATACGGCAGTCGCCTGCGGCGCAAACGCTTTGTCCGCCTTTAGGCTGGAGGATCCAGGTGGACATGAAGTGGTGTTCAATCATGCCGAGCCAGCCGGTTTGGGTTTTGCGGGCGTATTCGGCTTCGTTTTTGCCTGATTTGGCATCGTCGTCCAAGTCGGAGAAGCTGACTTTTTGGAATTTGTCTTCAGGAGTGTAAACGACGGGGCCGACGAAAGAGCGGGTAAAGTAGCCTTGACCTTCGGGTTCGCTGTGGTCGCGTACGATGCGGTAGTCCGCGCTCAGGTTGGCGGGCTTGCCGCTGGTGTTGGTGATGTCGAAACGGACGTTGACGAGGTAGCTGTCTTTGGTGAAAGTATAGACTTTGTCGATTTTCAGTCCGTTTGTTTCAGGCGCGCTCAGGCGGACTTCGACTTTGTCGCCGTTGAGACTGTATTCTTTTTGCGCTGCGGTAAAGTTGACGCCTTTGAGGATGTTGTTGCCTTGTGCATCCAAAAGCTCGGACTGGGCAACGTAGGTGTATTCTTTGCTGTCGTTAAACAGGGTGAAGGGTTTGTTTTCGTCGCCATTTGCTTTGTATTTGAGCAGGGTCATTTGACGCAGGTCGCCGCTTTTTTCGTCGATGACGGCTTTGACCGTGTCGGTCGTTACGGTAATCGGCGTTGCGGGGGCGAGTGCGGCTTCAGCGGCAGCGGTTGCGGCGGTTTGCTGCTGTTGCTGTTGCTGCGCGGCTTGTTGTGCCGGATCGGGTTTGGGGCTGGGGAAGAAATGTTCCCAGCCGGCAAAGATTGCCAGCGAGATGGCAAAAAATGCCACTAGTCTTTTAAAATCCATAAGAGATTCCTGGAATTGACGGGTATGTAATGGAGATGAAAACTGCTTCAGACGGCATTATATAGAAACCGACGGGAAATTAAAGGAAATCAAGTTATCCGAATGATTTGGATTACGGGACGGGGTCGTGTCCGTGTCCGCCGAAAGGGTGGCAGCGGGCGATGCGTTTGACGGCAAGCCAGCCGCCTTTGAATGCGCCGTATTTTTTGACTGCCTCGACCGCATATTGCGAACAGGTCGGGGTATAGCGGCAGCGCGGCGGTATCAGCGGGCTGATAGCGTATTGGTAAAAACGGATCAGCGCGAGGATGAATTTGGACAACAGGGTGTTCATCAGCGTTTGCACATGAGTTGCGCCAATTGGTTTCGGGCTTCGGCAGCGTTTTGCCGATTGAATGCCAGACGGACGCGTACGACGAAATCATGTGGTGGCAGGCTGTTTTTGTTCAGTCTGAACCAGTCGCGGATGACGCGCTTCATATAGTTGCGCTCATGTGCGCGTTTCGCTGTTTTTTTGCTGACGACCAAGCCGAGCCGCGGATGGTTCAATCCGTTGTCGGCAGATTGGGAGACTTGCAGCAAATCGCGGCTGCGCCGGTTTTTGAACGCAAAAACGGATGAAAAATCATCCGTTTTTAATAAGCGGTACTGCTTTCCGAAGCGGTAGTCCAAAATTACACTGCCAAGCGTTTGCGGCCTTTGGCGCGACGGGCTGCCAATACTGCGCGACCACCGCGGGTTTTGGTGCGAACCAGGAAGCCGTGGGTGCGTTTGCGTTTGGTAACGGAAGGTTGATAAGTGCGTTTCATGATGTTTCCTAAAAAATCGGTAGATAAATAAATCGTGAATTACACTCTAATTTTCATCTTTTGTCAATCTCGGTTGAGTAAATGGATATGGCGCGCGGGGTGGTTCGGTTTGCGGATTTGCGCGGCGCTTTGTGGATAAAATTTCCGGCGGGTTGTGGATAAAGTTGGTCGGAGTGGGTATAATCGGCAATCCCTGTCCCTTTGTCGGGCGATAGGTCGTCTGAAAATGTTGATATGGATTTATCGTGATGATTTTCCAAAAATAGTTTAATTGTATTTTCAGACGACGTTTGGTTTGGCGGATAGGGTTTGTGCGGTATTTGCGACACTTTTCCCGTCGGGCTGAAACCGCATTTTCAAAGGCTGCAATTTCCGACGGTTTCTCTCCGTTTCTTTCCAACGATTTCCACGACTCGAGCTTATTCATGACGCTAGCAGAATTTTGGCCGCAGTGCCTCCGCCGACTTCACGATATTTTGCCTGCCGGGCAGTTCGCGCAATGGATTGCGCCCTTGACGGTGGGCGAGGAAAACGGCGTGTGGGTGGTTTACGGTAAAAACCAGTTTGCCTGCAATATGCTCAAAAGCCAGTTTGCCGCCAAAATCGAAGTGGTGCGTGCGGAATTGGCTCCGCTGCAGACTGCTTTTGCGTTTAAGGCGGGCGTGGGGCAGCATTATGAAATGGCGGAAAATGCGGGGGCGGTTGCGTCCGAACACGCTGCGTTGACGGAAGAAATGCCGAAAACTGACGCGCAAGAATCTTTTTCGGACGAGACGTCGTCTGAAAACGCAGACAAACCCTCTGTCGCGAAAACAGCGGCGGACATTTTGGCGCAGCGCATGAAAAACCTGCCGCACGAAAGCAAACAGCCTGCCGCCGCGCCCGCAGAATCCAAAGTCGTTGCCAAAGTCAAAACGGAAGCGCAGCGCGATGCGGAAGAAGCGCGTTACGAGCAGACTAATCTGTCACGCGACTACACATTCGATACCTTAGTCGAAGGTAAGGGCAACCGCCTTGCCGCCGCCGCCGCCCAAGCGATTGCGGAGAACCCGGGGCAGGGCTATAACCCGTTTTTCCTGTACGGCAGCACGGGTTTGGGTAAAACCCACTTGGTGCAGGCCATCGGCAACGAACTGCTGAAAAACCGCCCTGATGCCAAAGTGCGCTATATGCATTCAGACGACTATATCCGCAGCTTTATGAAGGCGGTGCGCAACAACACTTACGATGTGTTCAAGCAGCAATACAAACAATACGACCTGCTGATTATCGACGACATCCAGTTCATCAAAGGCAAAGACCGTACGATGGAAGAATTCTTCTATCTGTACAACCATTTCCACAACGAGAAAAAACAGCTCATCCTCACTTGCGACGTGTTGCCTGCCAAAATTGAAGGCATGGACGACCGCCTCAAATCGCGTTTTTCATGGGGTTTGACTTTGGAACTCGAGCCGCCCGAGTTGGAAATGCGCGTGGCGATTTTGCAGAAAAAGGCAGAAGCGGCAGGCATCAGCATTGAAGACGAAGCCGCATTGTTTGTTGCCAACCTGATTCGTTCCAACGTGCGCGAACTGGAAGGCGCGTTCAACCGCGTCAGCGCAAGCAGCCGTTTTATGAATCGTCCCGTTATCGACATGGATTTGGCGCGCACGGCTTTGCAGGACATCATCGCCGAAAAACACAAAATCATTACCGCCGACACCATCATCGACGCGACTGCCAAATATTACCGTATTAAAATCAGTGATATACTCGGTAAAAAGCGCACGCGCAACATTGCCCGTCCGCGTCAAGTCGCCATGAGTCTGACCAAAGAGCTGACCCCCCTCAGCCTGCCGTCCATCGGCGATGCGTTCGGCGGACGCGACCACACGACCGTCATGCACGGCGTGAAAGCCGTAGCAAAACTGCGCGAAGAAGATCCCGAGTTGGCGCAAGATTACGAAAAACTCCTGATTCTGATTCAAAACTGAGTCAGAACCGGCTTTCAGACGACCCCTCTCTTAAAAGGTCGTCTGAAAACGCAAATACACTTTGATTTTAACGGCGGCGCATTATTCATCCCGCACGCCGAACCCGATTCAAAAACACCCGAAATAACCGATTCAAAAGGAATTGACCATGCTGATTTTACAAGCCGACCGCGACAGTCTGCTCAAGCCGCTGCAAGCCGTTACCGGTATCGTCGAACGCCGCCATACCCTGCCCATCCTCTCTAACGTCCTGCTCGAAAGCAAAGACGGTCAAACCAAACTCCTGGCGACCGACTTGGAAATCCAAATCAACACAGCCGGCCCGGAAAGTCAGGCAGGCGACTTCCGCATCACCACCAACGCCAAAAAATTCCAAGACATCCTGCGCGCCTTGCCCGACAGCGCCATCGTTTCGCTCGACTGGGCGGACAACCGCCTGACCCTGCGTGCAGGCAAATCACGCTTCGCCCTGCAAACCCTGCCTGCCGAAGACTTCCCGCTGATGAGCGTCGGCGAAGACATCAGCGCCGCGTTTTCCCTGTCGCAGGAGACTTTCAAAACCATGCTGTCTCAAGTCCAATACAGCATGGCAGTACAAGACATCCGCTACTACCTCAACGGCTTGCTGATGCAAGTTGAAGGCAACCAACTGCGCCTCGTCGCCACCGACGGCCACCGCCTTGCCTACGCCGCCAGCCAAATCGAAGCCGAATTGCCCAAAACCGAAGTCATCCTGCCGCGCAAAACCGTTTTGGAACTCTTCAAACTGCTGAACAACCCGTCCGAACCCATCAGCGTCGAGTTGCTCAACAACCAAGTGCGCTTCCAATGCAACGGCACGACCATCGTCAGCAAAGTCATCGACGGCAAATTCCCCGACTTCAACCGTGTCATCCCGCTGGACAACGACAAAATCTTCCTCGTTTCCCGTACCCAACTTTTGGGCGCGCTTGAACGTGCCGCCATCCTTGCCAACGAAAAATTCCGCGGCGCGCGCCTGTTCCTGCAACCCGGCCTCTTGAGCGTCGTGTGCAGCAACAACGAGCAGGAAGAAGCCCGCGAAGAACTCGAAATCGCCTACCAAGGCGGCGAACTCGAAGTCGGCTTTAACATCGGCTATCTGATGGATGTATTGCGCAACATCCATTCCGACGATATGCAGCTCGCCTTCGGCGATGCCAACCGCTCGACCTTGTTTACTGTGCCGAACAACCCGAACTTCAAATATATCGTTATGCCGATGCGCATCTGATGCGGTTGTTTTGAAATGAATAAAAAAGTCGTCTGAATAATTGGAAAGTTTAAGGTTATGAATTTTTTTAGAAAAACTATCTTTTTTCTGGTTGTCTTATCGATCTTGGCTGCCTGCGGTTCGTTCGTCTCGCAATATGTTTTGGGAATGGACCCTTGCGTTTTATGTATTTTGCAGCGCTTGTCAGTTTTAGCGGTCGGATTGGTGGCTTTGGCGGCAGCCTTTTTCCGTCAGGCTTCTAAGATTGGCAGGTTATTCAGCGCCTTGTTGGTCAGTGTGCCTGCTGTTTATGGCGCGGGTGTTGCGGCCTATCAATTGTGGCTGCAAAGCCTGCCGCCGGGCAGTGCGCCGTCCTGCGGTGCGCCGTGGACTTTCCGTTTGAAGGACTGGCCGCTGTTTGACTGGTTTGAACCGATTGTGCGCGGCTTTGGCGATTGTGCTGTGCCAGACTATCTGCTGGGCATTGCTTTGCCGTACTGGAGCATCGCCTATTTCGGTTTTGTGATTGTGTTGGTGTGGTTTGCCTGGTTTAAAACCAAATAACAGCAAAGATCAAAAGGTCGTCTGAAAACCGAAAATCAGGTTTTCAGACGACCTTTGTTGTATTTGGTAACTATATGTTCCCGTTGTATAATTACAGGTTTGCAATTCAATAATAAATATACAGGAACCGCCATGACAGAATCCATCACCCGCGACAGTATGCAATACGATGTCGTGATTGTCGGCGCAGGCCCGTCGGGTTTGTCCGCCGCCATCAAACTCAAGCAGCTTGCCGAACAAAACGGGCGCGAAATCAGCGTTTGCGTGGTGGAGAAGGGTTCGGAAGCGGGCGCGCATTCGCTGGCGGGCGCGGTCATTGATCCGATTGCGCTGAATGAGTTGATTCCCGACTGGAAAAAGAAAGGCGCGCCGCTGACGCGCGCGGTAACGCAGGACAAAGTGTTGTTCCTGACGGAGAAAAAAGCGTTCAATCTGCCTATTACCCCTAATTTCGACAATCATGGCAACTATATCGTCAGCTTGGGCGAAGTCGTGCGCTGGTTGGCGGAGCAGGCAGAAAATATGGGCGTGGAAATCTATCCGGGCTTCGCCGCCGCCGAAGTGCTGTATCACGAAGACGGTTCGGTTAAAGGCATTGCAACCGGCAATATGGGCGTGGGTAAAGACGGCGAGCCGACCGACAGTTTCCAGCCCGGCATGGAGCTTTGGGCGCAGCAAACCCTGTTTGCCGAAGGTTGCCGCGGTTCGCTTTCCAAACAAGTCATCGAACGTTTCCAACTCGACCAAAACAGCCAGCCGCAAACTTACGGCTTGGGCATCAAAGAGATTTGGGAAGTGTCGTCTGAAAAACATCAGCCCGGCTTGGTGGTGCACAGCGCGGGCTGGCCGCTGGACAGCAAAACCTACGGCGGCGCGTTTGTTTACCATTTCGACGACAACAAAGTCGCCGTCGGTTTCGTGGTCGGTTTGGATTATCAAAATCCTTATCTGTCGCCGTTTGAAGAGTTCCAACGCTTCAAAACCCATCCCGAAATCCGCAAAACCTTCGAAGGCGGCCGCCGCATCGCTTATGGCGCGCGTTCGCTGATTGAAGGCGGTTTGCAAAGCCTGCCGAAGCTCTCGTTCAAAGGCGGCGTTTTAATCGGCGATGCGGCGGGTTTCCTCAATATGCCGCGCATCAAAGGCATTCATACCGCGATGAAATCCGCCATGCTCGCCGCCGAAGCCGTGTTCCCCTTGTTGGAAAACCTTGAAGAAGTGGAAAACTTCAACAACGGCAAAGAGGCGGCGGATTATCAGCAACGTTTTGAACAAAGCTGGCTGTATCAAGAGCTTTACGCCGCGCGTAACGTCCGTCCGTCATTCAAATGGGGCGTTTACCTCGGCTCAATCTATACCGGCATTGACCAGATGATTTTCAGAGGCAAGGCCCCGTGGACCTTGAAACATCACGGCAAAGACAACGAGCAACTCAAAAAAGCCGCCGCGTGCAAGCCGATTGATTATCCGAAACCCGACGGCGTGTTGACCTTCGACCGCTTAAGCAGCGTCTTCCTCGCCAATCTTGCGCACGAAGAAAACCAGCCCGACCATTTGGTGCTGAAAAATCCGCAAACGATGATAGACGTGAACTACAAAGAATACGCCTCGCCCGAAACGCGCTATTGTCCGGCCGGTGTGTATGAAATCGTCGAAGAAAACGGCAGTCCGCGCCTGCAAATCAACGCCGCCAACTGCGTTCACTGCAAAACGTGCGACATCAAAGACCCGACGCAAAACATCACTTGGATTTGCCCAGAAGGTGCGAGTGGACCGAATTATGGCGGGATGTAGGTTTCGGCGGTAACTTTGGCTAAGTTGGGCAAACATTTGCCGCGCCAGATAAAGAAAGGTCGTCTGAAGATCTTGATTTCAAGTTTTCAGACGACCTTTTGGGTTTTTGCAAGAAATAGGCGTTAACAGAATATCGTTGATTTATAGTGGATTAACTTTAAACCAGTACGGCGTTGCCTTGCCGTACTATCTGTACTGTCTGCGGCTTCGTCGCCTTGTCCTGATTTAAATTTAATCCACTATACCTGATTACGGTACGCATTCATCCGCGCTTGAGATTTGTGTTGAATCGGCTGTGCTTTTAAAGGCGCATTTTGTCTTATCCGTAACGCCGCTGGAAATCGCTCATAAAGTCCGCCAAAGCCTGTACGCCTTCGAGCGGCATGGCGTTGTAAATGCTGGCGCGCATACCGCCGACGGTTTTGTAGCCTTTGAGCAGGCACAGGCCTTGCAGTTCGGCTTCGAGGACGAAGCGGCGGTCGAGTTCGGCGGAGGCGGTTTGGAAGACGACGTTCATTTTGGAGCGGGCATCGGGGCGGATTCGGTTGATGTAGAAGCCGCCGCTGTTGTCGATGGCGTCGTAAAGCGTTTGGGCTTTGATGTTGTTGACGGCTTCGATTTTCTTCACGCCGCCTTGTGTCAGCAGCCAGCGGAACACTAAACCTGACATATAAATGGCGTAGGTTGACGGGGTGTTGTACATGCCGTCGCGGTTGATGTGGGAACGGTAGTTGAAAACGTCGGGAATGCTGTCGGGGCAGCGGTCGAGCAGGTCTTCTCGGGTGATGACGACGGTTGTGCCGGCAGGACCGATATTTTTTTGTGCGCCCGCGTAAATCAGCCCGTAGTCGGAAACGTCAAATTCGCGCGAGAGGATTTCGCTGGACATATCGCAAACGAGCGGCGGCAGGTCGTCTGAAAGTTTGGGAACGGTTTGGTATTGCAGACCGTTGACGGTTTCGTTGATGGCGAAGTGGACGAAGGCGGAGTTTTTGTCTATGTCCCAAGTTTCGACGGGCGGCAGGGCGGTGTAGTCGAATTGTTCGCCGCCGTGTGCCGCCAGTCGGATTTCGGCATCGGTCAGGCGGCTCATTTGTTCGTAAGCAATGCGGCTCCAGTTGCCCGTTACCACTGCGTCGGCAGACGGAAAGCCATGCGCCAGGTTCATGGCGACCATGTTGAATTGCGTGGTCGCGCCGCCTTGCAGGAACAGGATTTTGTAGTTGGAAGGAATGTTCAGCAGCGTGCGCAGGTCTTGTTCGGCATGATGGAGGATGCTGAGAAACATTTCCGAGCGGTGGCTCATCGCCATGACGGGGAAGCCTGTGCCATTGTAGTCGAGCATTTCTTGCTGCGCGGTACGCAATACGGCTTCAGGCAGGACGGCAGGGCCTGCGGAAAAGTTGTAGATGGGGCGGGCGGACATGGCGAGGCCTTTTTGTTTCAATGATAACAGCTTTGGATTTTAGAATGACGGCGTGCTTCGTGCAAGCCATATGGAAGGAAAATAGGGTCGTCTGAAAAAGAAGGGGTGGAAATAATATGATGATTATCAAAGGGTAAGTTTAATAGGTGATTTTCAGACGACCGTTTTTGTCAACAATCTTCAAGCTTGGTTTTATGCTGCCAGGCGTATCCATTCTATGAGGTCGTCTGAAAAAGCCGCGATAAATCAACGCTTTTCTTTTGAGCGGAAAGCGGTTATAATAAGCCAATTTTTCAACTCCGACGAAAAATGGCCACCGGGCCATTTTTTTGTTTATGTACTCCGGGAGATTCATGGATATTCAAACAATTCTCGAAAAAACCCTGCCGGGTTTGGGCTACGAACTGGTCGATTTCGAGCTGACCGCGCAAGGCACGCTGCGCGTGTTCATCGATAAAGAAGGCGGTATCACCGTCGAAGACTGCGCGACCGTCAGCAACCATTTGAGCCGCGTGTTCATGGTGGAAGACATCGATTATAAAAATCTGGAAATTTCCAGCCCCGGCCTTGACCGACCGCTGAAAAAAGCCGCCGATTTCGTACGCTTTGCGGGACAGCAGGCAAAAATCAAAACCCGCCTGCCGGTTGACGGACAAAAGAACTTTATCGGCTGCATCGAGGGTTGTGAAAACGATACCGTAACGCTCTCTTTCGACGGCAAAACCGCGCAAATCGGTTTGGATAATATCGATAAAGCCCGCCTGCGCCCCGAATTTAAATTTTAAAACTTGATATTGGAGATTCTAAAAAATGAGTCGCGAAATGTTGCAACTTGCCGAAGCGTTGGCAAGCGAGAAAAACGTTGAAGCGGAAGTGGTGTTCCAAGCATTGGAATTTGCCCTTTCTACCGCAGCCAAGAAAAAAGCCGACCGCGAGCACATGGACGTGCGCGTCGAAATCGACCGCGATACCGGCGAATATCATACTTACCGCCGCTGGCTGATTGTTGCCGACGAGGATTACACCTATCCCGACCTGGAAAAAACTATCGAAGAAATCCAAGAAGAAATTCCGGGTACCGACATTCAAATCGGCGACTACTACGAAGAAACGCTGCCGAACGAAGGCTTTGGCCGCCAAGCCGCGCAAACTGCCAAACAAATCATCCTGCAACGCATCCGCGATGCCGAGCGCGAGCAAAATCTGAACGAATTCTTGGCTGTTAAAGAAGACATCGTTTCCGGTACGGTAAAACGCGTAGAGCGCCACGGCATCATCGTCGAAGTTGTTCCGGGCAAGCTTGACGCGCTGATTCCGCGCGAACAAATGATTCCGCGTGAAAACTTCCGCGGCGGCGACCGTATCCGCGCGCTGTTTTTGCGTGTGGATGAAATCGGCAACACCGGCCGCAAACAAGTCATTCTCAGCCGTACCTCGGGCGATTTCCTTGCGAAGCTGTACGAAATGGAAGTGCCTGAAATTGCAGACGGCTTGTTGGAAATCCGTGAAGTGGCGCGCGATCCGGGCCAACGTGCGAAAGTGGCGGTCAAAGCCAACGACCAACGCATCGATCCGCAAGGCACTTGTATCGGCGTGCGCGGCTCCCGTGTGAACGCCGTCAGCAACGAATTGGCAGGCGAGCGCATTGATGTGGTGTTGTGGTCGTCTGAAACTGCCGAGTTCGTGATGAACGCGCTGTCTCCTGCCGAAGTCAGCCGTATCGTGATTGACGAAGACAAACACGCGGTTGACGTGATCGTCGCCGAAGACCAGCTTGCGCTTGCCATCGGCCGCGGCGGTCAAAACGTGCGCTTGGCATCTGATTTGACAGGTTGGCAGTTGAACATCATGACTGTCGAAGAAGCGGACGAACGCACCGCCGCCGAAGACGCAGCCATCCGCGACCTCTTTACCGCGCATCTGAACATCGACGACGAAACCGCCGATATTTTGGTGGAAGAAGGTTTTGCCACGCTGGAAGAAGTCGCTTACGTTCCTGCCGCAGAATTGCTCGCCATCGAAGGCTTTGACGAAGAAATCGTCGAAACCCTGCGTAACCGCGCGCGTGATGCGATTCTGACCATGGCGATTGCGTCCGAAGAGAAGCTGGAAGAAGTTTCAGACGACATGCGCAATCTGGACGGCGTAGATTCCGATATGCTCCGCAAACTGGCGGAAGCCGGCGTAACCACCCGCGACGACCTGGCGGAACTGGCCGTTGACGAACTGATTGAAATAACCGGTGTAGATGAAGAAGCGGCGAAAAAAGTGATTCTTGCCGCCCGCGAACACTGGTTTACCGAAGAGAACTAATGGGGGTACAGATGAGTAACACAACCGTAGAACAATTTGCCGCCGAACTGAAACGCCCCGTCGATGATTTGCTGAAACAACTAAAAGAAGCCGGCGTCAATAAAAACAGCGGCAGCGATTCCCTGACGCTGGACGACAAGCAACTGCTGAACGCCTATCTGAAAAAGAAAAACGGCAATGACGGTGGAACCATCAGCATCCGCCGCAAAAAAACCGAAGTCAGCACCGTAGGCGGCGTCAAAGTCGAACGCAAACGCGGCCGCGCCGTAACGATTCCTTCGCCGGAAGAGCTTGCCGCCGAAGCTAAAGCCAAAGCAGTAGCTGAGGCGCAGAAAGCCGAGCAGGCAGAAGCGAAAGACCAAGCCGCAGAACAGGCGAAAGCCGAAGCAGAAGCCGCCTCCCGTGCCGAGGCGCGTGCGAAAGCCGAAGCGGAAGCTGCGAAGCTGAAAGCTGCCAAAGCGGCAAAAGCCGAGCCGAAAGCCAAAGCGGAAGAAGCGAAACCTGTTGAAGCGGCTAAAAAACCTGCCGAAGCGCAAGCAGCTGAAAGCAAAGCCGACGACAAACCGGCAGAACCCGCTGCGCAAGCAGTTCAGGCTGAAGATAAACCTGTCCAAAGGTCGTCTGAAAAACCTGCCGAAGGCAAAAAACCTAAACAAGACAAAGGCAATAAAGGCAAAGACGCGAAAAAAGCGGCAAAACCCACTGCTCCAGCCGCTCCGCAACCCGTGGTCAGCGCGGAAGAGCAAGCGCAACGCGATGAAGAAGCGCGCCGTGCCGCCGCTTTGCGCGCCCATCAAGAAGCCTTGTTGAAAGAAAAACAAGAGCGTCAGGCGCGCCGCGAAGCCATGAAACAACAGACGGATCAGCAAGCCAAGCCCGCAGCCGAAGCCAAAGCTGCCGAGCAACGCAAACCTGCCGAAAAAGCCAAAGCCGCCCCGGCAGACAGCAAAGCTGCCAATCCTGCGCGTGCGAAAAAAGAAGACCGCCACAACCGCGACGATGACAACCAAGGCCGCAACGCCAAAGGTAAAGGCGGTAAAGGCGGACGCGACCGCAATGCGCGCAACGGCGACGACGAGCGCGTACGCGGCGGTAAAAAAGGTAAGAAACTCAAACTCGAGCCGAACCAACACGCCTTCCAAGCGCCGACCGAACCTGTCGTACACGAAGTCTTGGTTCCTGAAACCATTACCGTTGCCGATTTGGCGCACAAAATGGCAGTCAAAGGCGTGGAAGTGGTCAAAGCCCTGATGAAAATGGGCATGATGGTCACCATCAACCAATCCATCGACCAAGACACCGCCCTGATTGTGGTGGAAGAACTCGGCCACATCGGCAAACCTGCCGCCGCCGACGATCCCGAAGCATTCTTGGATGAAGGCGTGGAAGCTGTGGAAGCCGAAGCGCTGCCACGTCCGCCGGTGGTTACCGTCATGGGTCACGTCGACCACGGTAAAACCTCGCTGCTGGACTACATCCGCCGCGCCAAAGTGGTACAAGGCGAAGCGGGCGGTATTACCCAGCACATCGGTGCATACCACGTTGAAACCCCGCGCGGCGTGATTACCTTCTTGGATACTCCGGGTCACGAAGCGTTTACCGCCATGCGTGCGCGCGGTGCGAAAGCAACCGACATCGTGATTCTCGTGGTTGCTGCCGACGACGGCGTGATGCCGCAGACCATTGAAGCGATTGCCCATGCGAAAGCAGCGGGCGTGCCTATGGTGGTTGCCGTCAACAAGATCGATAAAGAAGCTGCCAACCCTGAGCGTATCCGCCAAGAGCTGACTGCGCACGAAGTCGTGCCTGACGAATGGGGTGGCGATGTACAATTTATCGATGTTTCCGCCAAAAAAGGCATCAATATCGACGCATTGCTCGAAGCCGTATTGCTCGAAGCCGAGGTATTGGAACTGACTGCCCCTGTCGATGCGCCTGCCAAAGGTATCATCGTCGAAGCCCGTCTGGACAAAGGACGCGGCGCGGTCGCCACCCTCTTGGTACAAAGCGGTACGCTGAAAAAAGGCGATATGCTGCTTGCCGGTACCGCGTTCGGTAAAATCCGTGCGATGGTTGATGAAAACGGTAAAGCCGTCAACGAAGCCGGCCCGTCTATTCCGGTCGAAATCCTCGGCTTGTCCGACGTGCCGAATGCCGGCGAAGACGCAATGGTGTTGGCAGACGAGAAAAAAGCCCGCGAAATCGCACTCTTCCGCCAAGGCAAATACCGCGACGTTCGCCTTGCCAAACAGCAGGCGGCGAAGCTGGAAAATATGTTCAACAACATGGGCGAAAACCAAGCCCAATCCTTGTCGGTCATCATCAAAGCAGACGTACAAGGTTCTTACGAAGCTTTGGCGGGCAGCCTGAAAAAACTGTCCACAGACGAAGTGAAAGTGAACGTATTGCACAGCGGCGTGGGCGGTATTACCGAATCGGACGTCAACCTTGCCATCGCTTCAGGCGCGTTCATCATCGGCTTTAACGTGCGTGCAGACGCTTCTTCGCGCAAACTTGCCGAAAATGAAAACGTGGAAATCCGCTACTACAACATCATTTACGATGCCATCGACGACGTCAAAGCAGCCATGAGCGGCATGCTGGCGCCGGAAGAGAAAGAGCAGGTTACCGGTATGGTCGAAATCCGTCAGGTCATCAGCGTATCCAAAGTCGGCAACATTGCAGGCTGTATGGTTACCGACGGCGTGGTCAAACGCGATTCCCATATCCGCCTCATCCGCAACAACGTGGTCATCCACACCGGCGAACTGTCTTCTTTGAAACGCTACAAAGACGACGTCAAAGAAGTCCGCATGGGCTTCGAGTGCGGCTTGATGATCAAAGGCTACAACGAAATTATGGAAGGCGACCAACTGGAATGCTTCGACATCGTCGAAGTCGCCCGCTCGCTGTAATTTCCCGTTGTAAATAAAAGGTCGTCTGAAAACCATGAAAAGTGGTTTTCAGACGACCTTTTTGTTTTATAGCGGATTGGATTGGCGCAGTACGGCGTTGCCCAACGCTTAATCTTGGTTTGAATTCAATTTGGCATAAATGATAAACAAATTAATCAATTGAAATATAAATTCCGATTAAATAATGTTTTGAGAAAGAGTTAGAACTTGTTGAGGATAAAGCAGTCTAAGGAAGCCACGCAGTTCGACTGCGTGTAACGATTCAATCAATAAATTACGATCCCCCCAATCTGGTTATTTATCCCATCTCTCCGGATAGGCAACCGTCAGCTCACGGAAAAAATAATATCATGGATACAAAACAAGTCTTTCGCGCAATCGTTTCTGAAGAAGCCGCCGCACACTCCGCATCTTTGGAAAAGTCATCCGAACCCAAGGTTTTTCAAGGAACCAAGGGCAATGATGTCTATTATGCCACCCATACCGCAGACAACATTGTGGAAAAGGCAAATGAAGGACAGGATACCGTTTATAGCAATGTCAGCTACACCTTGCCGAACAATGTCGAAAACTTGGTTTTGACCGGTTCGGATAATATTTATGGCGCGGGCAACAATTCAGACAACGTATTGGTCGGCAACAGCGGCAACAACCGCCTGTATAGCGGGCGCGGCAATGATACGGTTTACGGGGGCGCAGGTCACGACAACATCAACGGGGGAGAAGGCGACGACCAACTGTTCGGCGATGAAGGCAACGATATCCTGGACGGCGCGGCAGGAAACGACGTATTGCAAGGGGGTGAAGGCAACGATACCTATTTGTTCGGCGAAAAAAGCGGCAAAGATACAGTAATCGACCGCCAAGGCAGCAACAGCATCCGCTTTTTAGACGGTCTCAGCGCAGACGATCTGACAGTTACCGCAGTGCGCAATGCAGAGGGCGGACAGGACTGGCGTATCGCAGTGAAACACACCCAATCCGTCCTGACCATTTCCAATCAATACCAAGAAGGCAGCAATATGCCTTCCGTCCAACGGTTTGTTTTCGCAAACGGCACATTAAACCTCAACCAATTCATCAAAGCCACCCAAGCGCAAGTAGAAATACGCGACAATGCAGGCGAACGTATTGAAGGTACGGAAGGAAACGACGCGCTGAACGGCACCGTCGGCAACGACGTCATCGACGGCAAAGCAGGCGTGGACATGATGCGCGGCGGCATCGGAGACGATACTTACTATGTGGATAACGCAAAAGATGTTGTCGTTGAGAATAGCGGCGAAGGCAATGATACCGTGATCAGCAGCGTTTCTTATACCGCCTCAACCCACGTTGAAAACGTTACCCTGACCGGCAACGCCAATATCTACGCGGCAGGCAACAACAGCAATAACACCCTGACCGGCAACGACGGACACAACCGTCTCAACAGCGGCCGCGGCAACGATACCGTTTACGGCATGGGCGGCAACGACAACATTAACGGCGGCGACGGCAATGACTATTTGGACGGCGGCGATGGCAACGACACCATCAACGGCGACGCAGGCGACGACACTTTAATCGGAGGAGCAGGCAAAGATATGTTGAAAGGCGGAACAGGCAACGACACCTATATTTACGGCAGCGACGATACGATTATCGACAATCAAGGCAACAATACCCTGAAGTTTTCAGACGACCTCCGTGTCAGCGACATCAAAGTAAACGTCATCGACAATGCCGACGGCAGCAAAAACTGGGAAATCACATCCGCCAACGGCTCGGCAACCATTCAAAACCAAGTTGACGCCCAAGGACATATTTCCATCAACCAATTCCAATTCCTCGGCGAAAACTATACGGCCGAAACCCTGCTCAAAGCCGTCAACACTGGAAAAGCCGACCAAGGCATCAAAAATGAAGGCACACCGAACGACGATGTGATTGTCGGCAGCAAGTTTAATGACGAATTAAGTTCCGGCACAGACGGCAGGGACGTGATCTACGGCATGGACGGCGACGACATCATCCGAGACGAAGGCACCAGCTACTGGGGCAACGAATGGTCTTCAGACGACAAACTGTACGGCGGCAACGGCAATGACAAAATATATGCGCGGGTTGGTGCCGATTACCTCGACGGCGGCGCAGGCGACGATTATCTGGAAGGCGGAGACGGGCGCGATACCTATGTCTTCGGCAAAGGATACGGACACGACACCATTTTCGACTTCGGTTTCGATATCGACGAAGAATTCAATCCTACCTCCATCAGCAACGCCGTAAAATTTACCGGCGGTTTGACACTGGACGATTTAAGCATTTCCGTTACCCAGGGCTACGATAAAAACGGTATCGACTATATGCCCGAACCCTACGACTTCGTCACTGTGCCTCGTTTGAACGGCAACACATGGACCGTTTCTATCAAAGGCAGCAATGACGTATTGACGATTAAAAACCAAATGGGTTCGCAAGGCGCCATATCCGAGTTCCAATTCGACAACGGCACATACAGCACGGAACAAATCATCGAACATTTCGGTTTGAAAGTATCCCATGTCCGCAAAGACGGCACGATTATTCAATACCTGAATGACGACAGCGATACCTTTGACCAACGACTGTACGAAGGCTCCAACCGCATTATCCACGGCACCGACAACGGCGACACCGTCAGCGTTTCAGGCAACTACGGCGGCAAAACCACCTTTATCGGCGGCAGCGGCGACGATACCGTCAAAGTCGGACACGACAGCACCATTGATGCCGGCGCAGGCAATGACACCATTTCCGGCGGCAGCTATGCCAATACGATTACATTCGGCAAAGGCAGCGGGCATGACAAATTGTCGCTGAACGCAAGCGGCGAGGACAATACCGTATTGTTCTCAGGCAATCTGACGCTGAAAGACATCGATTTGGAAATCAATAAAGCAGGAAACAACAAAGAGAACTGGGTGCTCAAACTCAAAGGCAGCGGCGACACCCTGACCGTCTTGGATGCCGTCCACTCCTCAGATGGCGGCGATACCGTAGACGCGTTCAAGTTTGCCGCCTCAGGCGAAACATACAGCATGTCGCAATTCCTGACCGCTTTGGGACACGATACCGCCCATCAAGGCGTTTTGTAAGCTTCACAAAGCAATACGGCAGCATTGTCGATTGATTTGTTTTTTCAGACGACCCCTGAAGGCTTAGGGGTCGTCTGAAACTTTATTGTGTGGCGATAGACGATAAAGAAGAAACGATCCGTCTGATTTTGACTGGGTTGCTTAGGGAACAGGGTAAAGTAAGAATATGATTTATAGTGGATTAAATTTAAATCAGGACAAGGCGACGAAGCCACAGACAGTACAGATAGTACGGCAAGGCGAGGCAATGCCGTACTGGTTTAAATTTAATCCACTATACGTTCAAAAATAAGGAATAAACCGATGAAGCATATATTATTAGCGGCTGCCATGATTTTAAGCAGTTTCGCTAACGCAAATGAAATGAGCAATCCTTGTGTCTATCATCCTGATTTGCCGGGATGTGCGGGTAATAACCGACCGATGGAACAGGGAGGTAGGGTAATTAATATCCCGAGCCGTTGGGGGGCGATTTATTACAATGCTGCAAATCAAGCAATAGGTTATTCTGAAAACAATACCAAAGGCTACCGTTCAGCCAATAAAGAGGCATTGGCAAATTGTATTAAGGCAGGAGGTGGTAAGGATCCATTGGATCGCAATGGAGAAGGCTGTAGCTTAATGACTGAATTTCAGAATAGGTGTGGAGCGATCGCATTAGGCAGCAGTGGCGAAAAATATAGGGCTGCGGCAAAGAACGCTACATTATTGTCTGATGCGGAACAAAAAGCGATTTCTGCATGTGAGGCAGGGCAATCATTTAAATGCACCATCCGCTATTCAGGCTGTTCTCGCCATCCTGACTACCTTCGTTACTAAATGAATTTTCAGACGACCCTAAATATTCAGAGGTCGTCTGAAAACTTATTTTGCATCGATAGGAACGAAAGCGGTGCCGAGTTATACGGCAGGGTTTTGAGAGAAACGAATAGCGGAAAAGATTAAGAGGTATAAAGATGAAGAAGATATTTTTGGTGTTGTTGGCTTTGAATAGTTTTACCGTCTTGGGCAACCCTTTGGGAGGGAATCCGACTGACGGTTATTGCCAAACTGTCGATGGCAGCGCGTGCGGTTGGGGAGGTGGCAGTTCGTCTTCTCGACGGGTGTATAAAGTGCCGAACCGTTGGGGGGCGATTTATTTTAATCCGGTAAATCGAGCTGTTGGCTATTCTGAAAATAATACTAAAAGTTATCGTTCTGCTAATAAGGAAGCATTGGAAAGTTGTATAAAAGCTGGCGGCGGTGAAAATCCGATTGCCCGTGATGGTAAAGGTTGCCGTCTTATGAGCCAATATCGCAATGTTTGTGCTGCTTTTGCAGTAGGAGGAGATAAAGAAGGGAATGGTGGATTCGGAATGATAAATGGTGATCACTTGGAAGATGTTAAGAAAGAAGCCATGACTACATGTAGTAAATATTCTAATGAATGCACCATCCGCTATGCAGGCTGTTCCCGTCATCCCGACTATCTTCGTTACTAAATGAATTTTCAGACGACCTCCAAATGTTCAGAGGTCGTCTGAAAAGCCCTTCGCTTTTCGTTCCGACAAAAACCGTTTTAAAACCGACCGCGCTTCGATGTGCGGTTTTTTGTTGTCTGTGTTTTGTTTGTTTTCGGTTTCAGACGACCTTGTTTTCTAAACGGCATTGGGGTCGTCTGAAAAATAGGGAAAACGGGGAGGCGGTTGTCGCGGGATGGGGAGGGATTCAATTTGTTGGAGTGGGGGCGGGGAGTAGGGTAGGGATGGATGGGTAAAGAGGGGTATTCGGTGCGTATGGCAGTTAAACGGGGATGGGCTGTTGCTGAAGTGAAAGTTGGCAGGCATCAAAAAAGGTCGTCTGAAAATGTTCAGACGACCTTTTGCAGGGTATTCAAGCTAGGATTTATTTATCGCGGCTGAATACGATTTTGGTTGCTTGGATGGCTACGCAGACTGCACCGCCGATGAAGATCAAGTCGGCTGCTGTGCGTACCCAGCGCAGGGTGTCGAGGATTTCCATTTGCAGGAATTCTTCGCTACGGGCATACCACAGGCCATGAGTGATGGAGGCGTATGCTTGAATCGCGCCGACAGGCAGCAGGCTGATGGCGATCATGCCGACCAAGCCGCCGTTGAGCAGCCAGAAGCCCCAAGTCATGAGTTTGTCGTCGAATTTTGCGTTTGGTTTCAGGTAGCGGGCAACCAGCAAGACGAAGCCCAGTGCCAAGAAGCCGTACACACCGAACAAGGCTGCGTGTGCGTGAACTGCGGTAGTGTTCAAGCCTTGGATGTAGAACAGGGAAATCGGCGGGTTAATCAGGAAGCCGAATACGCCGGCACCGATCATGTTCCAGAAGGCAACTGCGACGAAGCACATCAGCGGCCAACGCAGGCGTTTCGCCCATTCGGACAGGTGTTGGTAAGACCAGTGTTCGTAAGCTTCACGACCCAGCAATACCAGCGGTACGACTTCCAATGCGGAGAAGCAGGCGCCGATTGCCATAGAGGCGGAGGTAGAACCGGAGAAGTACAGGTGGTGCAGCGTACCCGGGATACCGCCCAACATGAAGATGGCGGCGGCAGCCAGAGTGGATGCGGTAGCGGTACTGCGGCGGACGAAGCCCATGTTGTAGAAGATGAAGGCGAAGGCTGCGGTAGCGAATACTTCGAAGAAGCCTTCTACCCACAGGTGAACCACCCACCAGCGCCAGTATTCCATCACGGCAATCGGGGATTTTTCGCCGTAGAACAGACCGGGCGCGTAGAACACGCCGACACCGACCATGGAGGCAACGAAGATTGCCAGCAGGTTTTTGTCCACGCCTTTTTCTTTAAAGGCGGAAACGGTACAGCGCAGCATCAGGAACAGCCACAACAGCAGGCCGACCATCAGCAGGAGTTGCCAGAAACGGCCCAAGTCGAGGTATTCGTAACCTTGGTGTCCAAACCAGAAGTTGAATTTAGGCGGAATGACGTGGGTCAGGGCGAAGAAGTTACCTGCGTAAGAACCACCGACTACGATAAACAGGGCGATGTACAGGAAGTTTACGCCGGCGCGTTGGAACTTGGGATCTTTGCCACCGTTAACAATCGGAGCCAGGAACAGACCTGCTGTCAGGAAGCCGGTTGCAATCCAGAAGATGGCGGATTGGATGTGCCAAGTACGGGTCAATGCGTAAGGGAACCAGTCGGACATTTCGAAGCCGAGTGCTTCGTCGATGCCGTAGAAACCTTGACCTTCGACGGTGTAGTGCGCGGTCAGGCCGCCCAGCAACACTTGTACCACAAACAGGGCGACTGTCAGGAAGACGTATTTGCCCAATGCTTTTTGGGAAGGAGTCAGCTGTACTTTGGAAATCGGGTCTTCAGTCGGAACTTCTACTTCTTCGTGTTTGGTCAGGAAGGAGTAACCCCACATCAGCAGGCCGATACCCATCAAGAGCAATACAACGCTGGTGAACGACCACATGTAGTTTTCAGTAGTCGGTACGTTGTTGATCAGAGGCTCGTGCGGCCAGTTGTTGGTGTAGGTGAAGTTCTCGTCAGGACGGTTGGTCGCAGCAGACCATGAAGTCCAGAAGAAGAAGTTGAACAGTTTTTCACGCGCTTCTTTACTTGGCAATGTGTTGTTTTTCATTGCGAAGTGTTCGCGGGTCGTCTGAAGGGCGGGATCGTCGCTGTATACGCCGTGGTAGTAAGGCAGGATGCTCTCAATGGCTTTGACACGGGTATCGCTGATAACGACGCTGCCGTCTTCTTTAATACGGCTTTGGTTGCGGTATTCGTCGGCAAGGCGGGTTTTCAGTACGGCTTGTTCTTCAGGAGAAACTTCGTTGAATTTTTTGCCGTAAGTCTCTTGCGCAGTCAAATCCAACCATGCGACAAGCTCGCGGTGCAGCCAGTCGGCTGTCCAGTCCGGAGCCTGGTATGCGCCGTGTCCCAATACGGAGCCGACTTCCATACCGCCGGTGGTTTGCCAGGCAGACTGACCTGCCAAAATATCGTCTTTGGTCATCAGTTGAGTGCCTGATGCCGAAACGACTCTTTCAGGGTAAGGCGGGGCTTTTTTATAAACCTCGCTGCCCATGTAGCCAAGAATGGTAAAGCAGACTGCCAGGACGGCAAACAGCAAGTACCATAGCTTCTTGTACTGTCCCATTTCAGAACTCCTTATTTTGGTAAAAAGTGGTTGCTTATAAATTCATACTATATGAATGTTAAAGATTGTAGCACTCTTTTCAGGCAAAAGAAATATTCTCTTAACAACAATCTTTAAAAAACAGATATATAGTCAATAATAATTCTTATTATCAAAAATACGATGGCATTTTTGTAAAGAATTGGATAAAACATGTGAGCAATAATAGATGATTTGATGTAGTTTTATCTAGTTATTAAGTAGTAAAATGGGTAGTAAAAGTTCATCTTTGATGAATTAATTGATTTAGGTCAAGATATAGCGGTAAAACCACCTACATAATCCTACAAAAGTTCACAAGAGATGCCTTTCAGACGACCCGGAATAAGGCAGTTTGAAAGAGCCGAAAGCGGTATGCCGCGGACGACAAAGGTTGAAAAAATATACCCTGACCTTCTTAAAATAGTTATTAAAGGAAATGACAACTATGAAACGCCAAGCTTTAGCTGCAATCATTGCTTCAGTTTTTGCTTTAGCCGCCTGTGGTGAGCAAGCTGCCCAAAAACCTGCCGAGCAAACCGCTTCCGCTCCTGCAGCTTCCGAGGCTTCTGCTTCCGGTGCTCAAGCTGCTGCCGAAACCCCCGCTGCCGAGCTGCCTGTTATCGACGCGGTAACTACCCACGCTCCTGAAGTTCCGCCTGCCATCGACCGCGACCATCCTGCACGTGTCCGCGTGAAAATGGAAACCGTCGAAAAAACCATGAAAATGGACGATGGCGTGGAATACCACTACTGGACATTTAACGGCGACGTTCCGGGCCGCATGATCCGCGTACGCGAAGGCGATACCGTGGAAGTCGAATTCTCTAACAACCCGTCTTCTACCGTACCGCACAATGTTGACTTCCACGCTGCTACCGGTCCAGGCGGTGGTGCAGAAGCCAGCTTTACCGCTCCGGGCCGTACTTCTACATTCAGCTTCAAAGCCCTGCAACCCGGTCTGTACATCTACCACTGTGCCGTTGCCCCTGTCGGTATGCACATCGCCAACGGTATGTACGGTCTGATTTTGGTTGAACCTAAAGAAGGTCTGCCTAAAGTGGACAAAGAGTTCTACATCGTACAAGGCGACTTCTACACCAAAGGTAAAAAAGGTGCGCAAGGCCTGCAACCGTTCGATATGGACAAAGCCATCGCCGAACAACCTGAATACGTTGTATTTAACGGTCACGTAGGCGCTATCGCCGGCGACAACGCCCTGAAAGCCAAAGCAGGCGAAACCGTCCGTATGTACGTGGGTAACGGTGGTCCGAACCTCGTTTCTTCCTTCCACGTTATCGGTGAGATCTTCGACAAAGTTTACGTAGAAGCCGGCAAACTGATCAACGAAAACGTACAAAGTACCCTGATCCCTGCCGGTGGTGCAGCGATTGTCGAATTTAAAGCCGACATCCCGGGCAGCTATACTGTGGTTGACCACTCTCTCTTCCGTGCGTTCAACAAAGGCGCGTTGGGTCAATTGAAAGTAGAGGGCGCAGAGAACGCTGAAATCATGACCAAAAAACTGGAAGACAAAGCCTATGCAGGTAGCGGTGCAGCTTCAGCTCCTGCCGCTTCAGCTCCGGCTGCCCCTGCATCTTCCGCAGCAGCGCCTGCTTCCGCAGCATCTGCAGGTAAAGGCGGCTACTAATCCAGTCATCTCGGCGTAGAGACAGAAAAAAGCCACTGCTGTTCCGGCTGATGCAAGGACAACAGTGGCTTTCTTCCACAACCAATCGAAAGATTGGTTTTTCAGACGACCTATCAAGTATCGAAGGTCGTCTGAAAAACCAGTTTCAAGTATAGTGGATTAAATTTAAATCAGGACAAGGCGACGAAGCCACAGACAGTACAGATAGTACGGCAAGGCGAGGCAACGCCGTACTGGTTTAAAGTTAATCCACTATATGCACGAACCGACAAGCCCAAAGCACAATAATTCAGACGGCTTTTAAGGATTTTTATCCGGTTTCGCTATATAATCAGAGCCTAATACTCCGTATTCAGATGAGAAAGCCCGTTATGAAACTCATACCACTCCTCGCCTTCTTTACCCTTGTCGCAAGCGGCAGTGCAGCGGCGGCCGAAATGGCAAAAGTTGAAGGCGGCAGCTACCGCCCGCTCTATCTGAAGAAAGAAACAAGCCTCATTAAAGTCAAACCCTTCCAAATCGACAAATATCCCGTTACCAATGCCGAATTTGCAGAGTTTGTCAAAAAACACCCGCAGTGGCAAAAAGGCAAAGTCAGCTCCAAACAAGCCGAACCTGCCTACCTCAAACACTGGGTTAAAACCGGCAGCAACAGCTACGCGCCCAAACCCAACGAACTGAAACATCCGGTAACCAACGTATCTTGGTTTGCCGCCAATGCCTACTGTACTGCGCAAGGCAAACGCCTGCCGACCATAGACCAATGGGAATTTGCCGGACTTGCCTCCGCCACACAGAAAAACGGTTCTGCCGAACCGGGCTACAACCGTACCATTCTTGACTGGTATGCAGACGGCGGCAGAAACGGCTTGCGCGATGTCGGCAAAAGCAAACCCAACTACTGGGGCATTTACGATATGCACGGCTTGATTTGGGAATGGACGGAAGACTTCAACAGCAGCCTGCTCTCGTCTGGCAATGCCGATACGCAAATGTTTTGCAGCGGCGCATCCGTAGGTTCCAGCGACCCATCGAATTACGCCGCCTTCCTGCGCTACGGCATACGCACCAGCCTGCAATCCAAATACGTCCTGCACAACTTGGGCTTCCGTTGCGCCTCGAAATAACCGGTTTCATCACCAAAGCAGCTTTGGCGGTACTGAAAGGTATCGCCTTTTTTTGTCCATACAAAAGGTCGTCTGAAAACATTTCGTTTCTCCGAAACCGTGTTTTCAGACGACCTTTTTGGATGATTGGGTTTCGTTAAGCTGAATGGTTGCATACGTTCTGTAAACCTTGCTCATCATTTTCTTCAGATGATTCAAATCAAATATTAATTACATATAACTAATAATATTGTAATAACACTATACAATATAACTAATTCTAAATGACTAAATATAGTCATAAGGATTTGGTTGATATTTTTTAAAAAATTCAAAAATGGAGAATGAAAAGATGAAACTAAACTTATCCGTCAAACCGCTGTGTTTGGTGTTGTCCCTTGTTTTTGCAAATGTTTGTGTTGCGGAAGGTATTGCGACAGGAGCGATGCACAAAAACGGTTCTACCGCATTGGGCAAAGAATCGAAGGCGGGGGAAAATGCGACCGCGTTGGGCGACAAAGCGGCTGCGGCGGGTTATAAGTCTGTTGCTGCTGGCTATGATTCAAACGCTTCGGGTTTGAGTGCGTCGGCGCTTGGCAGTGAGGCTAAGGCGGAAGCATTGCGGACAGTTGCCGTCGGTTTCAGAGCGAATGCAAAAGGAACCAACGATATTGCCGTCGGCGGCGCATCGAAGGCTTCCGGCGGACAGTCGGTGGCGGTCGGTTTGATGTCGCAGGCAAAGGGTTTGCGTTCTATTGCGATCGGCGAAAGTGCGAAGGCTGCCGATATTGATGCGGTTGCGTTTGGACGCGGCAGTGAAGCCAATGCGCTCAGTTCCACTGCTGTCGGGGATAGGGCAAAAGCCAATGGTACGCAGGCGGTTGCGCTGGCATCTGCTGCCGAGGCAAACGGTTATCAAGCGGTTGCAGTCGGTACGCGTGCAGTTGCCGAAGAAACCAACAGCGTGGCATTGGGCGTAGAATCCTCATCCACCGCGCTCAACGGTCTTGCAGCAGGCACGCGCGCACGGGTACGGAAATCGGGCGGAACGGCTTTGGGCGCAGGTGCTGCCGCATTTGAGGAAAAATCCGCTGCTTTGGGCTACAAAGCAGAAGCACGTCAACAAAACTCCGTAGCGCTCGGTACGGACAGCGTTGCCGATACTGCGGCAGGCGTTGCAGGTCATGACTTTGCTACCGGCGCGGCAAGTACGGAAACAGGCAGAACATGGGTATCGACTTTAGGTGCGGTATCTGTCGGCAGCGAACAAAACAGCCGCCAGATTACTAATGTTGCTGCAGGTAAGGAGGATACGGACGCGGTCAATGTTGCTCAAGTGAAGAGCCTTGCCCTCCAAACCCAAAGCAGCCTTGCCGCAGCCGAGAGCAATCACCAGACCCAAATCGCCGCTTTGCGCAACGAAGCCAAAGTCCGTATGGACAAACTTGAAGAGCGTGCCGATTCAGGCTCCGCCGCTGCAATCGCGGTCGGCAGCCTCGGACAGGCATATCAGCCGGGACAAGGCGCGGTTTCCGTCGCAAGCGGTATCTGGCGCGGTAAAAGCGGCTACGCCGTAGGTATTTCCAAAGTATCCGCCAGCGGCAAATGGCTGGTTAAAGGCTCGGCAGTCGGCGCGGCGAAAGGCGGTGCGGGCGGCGGTGCCAGCGTAACCTACCTCTGGTAACCGTTGTTAGGCGTATCGCCGAAAGGTCGTCTGAAAACATTCCGTTTCGTCGGAGCCGTGTTTTTCAGACGACCTCGTTCTTGATAATTCCCTATTTGTCCCAATTCTGTCGATGTTATTAATTTTCGATAGAACAAAATGAATCCCAAATACGCTCCGCTTTTCCAATCTTTCACACTGAACAACGGCGTAACCGTCAAAAACCGCCTCGCTGTTGCACCCATGACCCATTTCGGTTCGCACGCCGACGGCTTAATCAGCGACCAAGAGCGCGCGTTTCTCGGTAACCGTGCAGGCGATATGGGTCTCTTTATCTCTGCTGCCACTTTGGTTCAAGAAGGTGGTAAAGCCTTTCGAGGACAGCCTGAAGCTACGGGCGAAAACTGCCTCGACAGCCTGAAAGAAACCGCCCAAATCATTCAAAAACAAGGCGCGAAAGCGATTTTGCAAATCCATCACGGCGGCTCCCAAGCGATGGTGGAACTCAATCACCGCGATAAAATCAGTGCGTCCGCCAGCGAAAAGGATGGAGCGCGTGAAGCGAGTGCTGCAGAAGTGGAAGAACTCATCGCCTCCTTCGCCCAAGCTGCCGATTTGGCACTTCGCGCAGGCTTCGACGGCGTGGAAATTCACGGCGCGAACGGCTATTTAATCCAACAGTTTTACTCCGCCCAAAGCAACCGCCGCAACGACCAATGGGGCGGCAGCTTGGAAAATAGAATGCGCTTCCCGCTCGCCGTCGTCGATGCCGTTGCCGCCGTTCGTGAAAAACATCAACGCAACGATTTCATCATCGGCTACCGTTTCTCGCCCGAAGAAGCAGGCGAAGACGGGCTGACCATGGCTGAAACCGGCGCGCTGATTGATGCGTTGGTACAAAAGCCGCTGCAATACCTGCATGTTTCTTTGTGGGAATTCGATAAGAAAATCCGCCGCGGCGGCAATACGGCGCAAACCCGTATGCAGTTCATCCACGACCGCATCAACGGCAAGCTGCCTCTTATCGGCGTGGGCAACCTGTTTACCGCCGACGATATTCTGGCGGCGTTTGAAACCGGCTGGGCGGAATTTATCGCATTGGGCAAAACCGTCATGATCAATCCGCACATCGCCACACAAATCAGCGAAGGTCGCGAAGCCGAAATCGAAACGCAACTCGACCCGACGCGTGCCGACCATTACGGCTTCCCCGACATCCTGTGGGAATTTTCCGCCAGCGGTACGCAATCTTGGCTGCCGCCGGTAAAAGGTGCAGAGTGGAAACCGGTAGATGCTTGATGGACTGTAACGACAGCTTAAAACGGCAAAATTCATGTTTGCTGTTTAATGGGGTCGTCTGAAAGGTTTCGTCATACGCATAACCTTTTCGCTATGACTGAGAGGTCGTCTGAAAAATCAAATACGAGATTTCAGACGACCTTTTTATTGTTTAGCTTCAAGGCAAAGACGGTTGATGATTCCAGTTGGCTCTGTGTTGCGGATGAAAATGTATTATCGGGCGAGGGGGACTAAACAATCATGGTCTTGCCGTTGTTTAGCCTATGGGTCGTCTGAAACGGAAAATGTCGGCTTTTTGAAGAGCCTTATTTATAGTGGATTAAATTTAAATCAGGACAAGGCGACGAAGCCACAGACAGTACAGATAGTACGGCAAGGCGAGGCAACGCCGTACTGGTTTAAAGTTAATCCACTATATTAAGCCGATGCGCGTGATGAGATGGTTTGGTGGATGTGTAGTTTTCAATTTGTTGTTATATGTCATATATTATTTTCATTTAAATCAGTTGGTTGAGAAAATAGGAAGATTTTTTTAACTTGCAGTTTGAGTGCTTTGTCATATATATGGTTTAATTCATGCTTTGAGTTGTAATGCTGTTATTTATAATCACTTGAAAACTTGCGGTTGTTTGTAATATAACTAAATTATTGTTTTTTATATTTTTTGACTTTGTGGGCAATGATGCAGATTGTCTTTGGCAGGGTTGGTGTAAGGAGTAAAAAATGCATGTTGTCGTTCTTCCATCGTGGTATCCGAAATCCGAAACAGATGTGGACGGGATTTTCTTCCGTTTGCAGGCTCAGGCTTTGCAGCGCAAGGGTTTGAAAGTAGGGGTCATTGCGCCTTTGTTCCGTTCTTTGCGGACCGAATGGAAAAGTATTTTGACCGGACCTTATGGAATGCGGCATCACCAGCAGGGCGGTTTGAATACTTATGTTTACGACAGCATGTATTTTTTCCCGCATTGCCCCGTCGTCGATATCGACCGTATCCGTTGGGTAAGGGCGGGCATGAAGGCTTTTAAGCGGTATGTGGTGGAAAACGGCAAGCCTGATGTCCTCCATGCGCATACGATGAATTTTGGCGGCGTTTTGGCGCATGAAATTTCTAAGAAATACGGTATTCCTTATGTGATTACCGAACACAGCAGCGCAATCGCCCGCAATCTCGTCCGCCCAAACCAATGGCCGATCATGAAAGAATCCGCACAACATTGTCAGGCGCGTTTTGCGGTCAGCAAGGATTTTTGTGCGTTGCTGCGCGAGAAATACGGTTTGGACTGGGAATATCTGCCGAATATTTTGGGCGATAATTTCGCGCGTCCGTTCGAGCCTTTCGATAAGTCCCATCAGGATTTCACGTTTTGTTCCGTCTCCCATCTGCGTCATCTGAAAGGGCATGATTTATTGCTCCCTGCCTTTGCCAAAGCTTTGGAGAAATACCCCTTCCTTAAACTCAAAATCGGCGGCAATGGCGCGGAGGCGGAAAATCTGCGCCGCTTGGTCGACGAATTGGACATCGGTCATGCCGTCACCTTTTTGGGCGCGTTGAAGACGGATGAGGTCTTGGATTTGATGCGCCATAGCAATGCTTTTGTGCTCGCCAGCCGTGTGGAAACATTCGGCGTGGTATTTATCGAGGCGCTTTCGCAAGGTTTGCCGGTCATTGCGACGATGTGCGGCGGGCCACAGTCGATTGTCAATGAAGACAATGGTTATCTGATTCCGACTGAAAATATAGAAGCCCTGAGTGATGCGCTGATTCGGATGTATGAAGAACGAGGAAAGTTTTCAGCGGAAAAATTGCGTGCAGATTGTTTGAACGAGTTTGGCGAAGATGCCGTGATTGGAAGGCTGATTCAAGCGTTTGAAAAAGTGACCGGCAAATCGGCGGAGGTGTAAACCGATCACGTTATGTGAAAGCAGGAGGTTTGCGACCAAGCTTAGAGTCTGGCGCAAGCCTTTATTGTTTGCGAATATGGGTTCTTTGTGATTAGAATTCCCTTTTTTGACGATATAGTGGATTAACTTTAAATCAGGACA
>KV797003.1:30955-43438 GCA_001809325.1 Neisseria sp. HMSC077D05
CGTACTGGTTTAAAGTTAATCCACTATAAATTCAAATTTTGGACAGGCAAAACAAGATTTATGCCGCTTTAAATACGGAAATATTAAGGAAATCCTAATGAAAATCAAACTTTCAGCCTTCGTCTTGTCACTTGCTGTTTGTACGCATGCCAATGCGTTGACTACGCGTCCGGTCGAACATACTTGTCCGATAGGCGGCGAAAAATTCACATCGGTTATGGTAATGTCGGGCTTTTCGGTAGATATGAAGACTGATTTGGAGCCGGTAGGTATGATTATGGCGCCTGCCCCCATTCCTGTTTGTCCTAGCAATAAGTTTGTGATGTTTAAGGATGACTTTACGCAACAAGAATTGAATAAGTATGAAAAAGTTATCCGGAGCGAAGCTTATCTCAAGCAGGTGGCTGAAAAGGCCTCTGCGCAAAGGTTGGCGGGGGTAATGTTGGAGTTGGCGGGCGAAAATCAAAACGCAGAACAAATGATGTCGATATTTTTGCATGCCAGCTGGTTGGGCGGTCATCAGCAAGATCTGGAGAAAGTCCTGCATTACGCCGATTTGACTTTGAAAGATGGCAGCCTGCCGGCTGAAAAGCGTGTGAATACCAAGTTGGTGCGCGGAGAAATGTTGCGCAAACTGAGTCGGTTTGATGAGGCGAAAAAGCAGTTCGAAGAATTGACAAAAGAGCCGACGGTCATGGCTTCCGAGTATTTGCAAAAACTGACGGAATTGGAGTTGGAACTGACGGCGGAAAAAGACACCTATTCGCATCCGGTAAGGCAAACCTTGAGTTTGC
Source organism: Neisseria sp. HMSC077D05 (assembly GCA_001809325.1). GTDB lineage: Bacteria > Pseudomonadota > Gammaproteobacteria > Burkholderiales > Neisseriaceae > Neisseria. Next base: position 31,750 of record KV797003.1, read on the forward strand.
GCGGCAAAATAAAAGACAAATAACCTCCATCGTAAGATTGGGGCGCATTGCTTTGCGTTGAATGTATAGTGGATTAACTTTAAACCTGTACGACGTTGCCTCGCCTTGCCGTACTATCCGTACTGTCTGCGGCTTCGTCGCCTTGTCCTGATTTAAATTTAATCCACTATAATTGACCGCCATATACGGCAAAAAGGTCGTCTGAAACCTGATTTGGGTTTTCAGACGACCTTTTACTTTAGGACTTACAGTTTATTTTGCTGCGGAAGCGCCGGAGGCTGCGGTAGCACTTGCTGCTGAAGCAGTAGAAGCGGCTTCGGCTTTCGCGCCGGCTGCGGCGTTTTCACCCCATGCGGCAGGGTATTTGTAACCTGCGAAGCGTTGGCGCGCGTAGGCTTTAAACTCGTCGGAGTTGTAGGCTTCGGTCACGTCTTTGAGCCATTGGCTGTCTTTGTCGGCGGTTTTGACGGCAGCCCAGTTGACGTAGGCGAAGCTCGGTTCTTGGAACAGGGCTTCGGTCAGCTTCATGCCGCTGCTCATAGCGTAGTTGCCGTTAACAACGGCGAAATCGACGTCGGCGCGGCTGCGCGGCAATTGTGCGGCTTCCAGTTCTACGATTTTGATGTTTTTCAGGTTTTCGGCGATGTCGGCTTTGGAAGCGGTCAGCGGATTAACACCGTCTTTCAGCTTAACCCAGCCCAATTCGTTCAACATCACCAACGCGCGGGCGAAGTTGGACGGGTCGTTAGGTGCGGAAACGCTGCTGCCGTCTTTGACTTCGTCCAGTGATTTCAGTTTGCCCGGATACAGACCCAAAGGCGCAGTCGGCACTTGGAAGACTTCGGTAATGTCTAATTTGTGTTCTTTTTTGAAGTCGTCCAGATAAGGCTTGTGTTGGAAAATGTTGATGTCCAGTTCGCCTTCTGCCAAAGCGAGGTTGGGGCGGACGTAATCGGCGAATTCAAGCAGTTTGACGGTATAACCTTTTTTCTCTAGCGCAGGTTTGATTTGGTCTTTGACCATGTCGCCGAAGTCGCCGACGGTCGTGCCGAAGACGATTTCTTTTTTCGCACCATTGTCGGCGGCAGGCGATGCGGCGGATGCGGCAGGGGTGCTGTCTTTTTGACCGCCGCAGGCTGCGAGTACTACGGCGAGCGCGGCGGCGGAAAGGGTTTTGAATAAGGTGTTTGTCTGCATGTTTTACTCCTGGTAAGTGTTAAGTCGATTTTTCAGACGGCCTTTGCCGTCGGGACAGGTTGAATTTTAAATCCATTTATGGGAAACGGGACGGTTTTTTATCGTGAAGTACAGCCCTTTGATGGAACGGTAACACAGCCAAATCAATCCTGCTTTAAAAGTCAGGGCTGAGATGATTTTAAGCCAATCCAACGAGGTGGCGAACGGAGAAACATCAAAGGCGGTATCGGGACTTTCATACATTTCATCTGTTCCGTCGATTACGGCGTGTCCGTCCATTTCATCATCATAGTCTTCAGCCATCATGGCACTTTCATCCGGCTCGCTGATTTCGCCCATTTCATCGATGTCCATCGTGCCAATTGATCCGTTCATTTCCCCTATGGAAACCATATCGTCAAATGAAAGGATGCCCCAGATGGGGACAGGTGAGGCGAGAAGGGACCATATCATAAAGACAGCCAATAATCCGAGACACAGTAAAATGAAGAAGCCCATATCGTTACGCAGCATTTTGCTGTTGTGCGCGTTGACGTCATCGGAGGTCGGGCGTTCTAATTTTTCCAAGATGATGAGTTGTGCAAGAAAGATGCCGACACTCAGGCCTATGTACAATATTTTCGGGATATGGTTCATGGGGCCGATAAAGTACCAAAGGATGTTGCCGATATTGATTAAATAAACGGCAATTAGAATTTTTTTGGCAGATTTCATGTTGTATTTTTTCACTCAAAAGGTCGTCTGAAAATGCATAAGGTATTTTCAGACGACCTTGTTTGCGTTTGTGAGGTTTAACGTTTGTCCAATTTCCGCGCCAACGCGTTGCCGATGCTTTGTATCAGGATAACGAGCAGCACGAGGATGGCGACGATGAAAATAATGACTTCGGTTTGGTAGCGGTAGTAGCCGTAGCGGATGGCAAGGTCGCCCAAGCCGCCGCCGCCTATCATGCCCGCAGCCGCGCTGTATGAGAGCAGTCCGATGGCAAGAACGGTGATGCTGGAAACCATGCCGGCGCGCGCTTCGTTCAAAAGGACTTTGCGGACGATGGCAAGCGGCGATGCGCCCATGGCGGTGGCGGCTTCAATCACGCCTTTGGGGACTTCGTGCAGGTTTTGTTCCACCAGTCGGGCGAAGTAAAACAGGCCGGACACGCTCAATACCAGCGAGGCGGCAATCGGACCGATGGTGCTGCCGACGATGGCGCGGGTCGCGGGTATCATGGCAATCATCAGGATGACGAAGGGGAAGGCGCGCATTAGGTTGACTAAGTTGTCAAACAGGAAATTCACCGGCTTGTTGTAATGCAGCTGGCAGTTGGAAGTCACGAAAAGTAAGACGCCCAAGAGCGTGCCGAAGATGACGGCAATCGTGGTGGACAGTCCGACCATGACGAAGGTTTCGCCCAAGGCGCGGACGATTTCGTCTTTCATGCCGACGATGGTGGAAACGGCTTGTTCGAATGTTAAGTCTGCCATATCAGTCCTCCCGAATCAGTTCGCGCCCGATTTCGGATTGGGCGTGGATTTGGTTGCCGCGTACTTCGACGATTTCCACCACTTTTCCTTTATCCAAGAGGGCGGCGCGGTCGCACAGGCGGCGGATGACGCTCATTTCGTGGGTCACGATGACGATGGTAACGTTGAATCGCTTGTTGATATCTTCCAAACATTCCAAGACGCTGCGCGTGGTGGCGGGGTCGAGGGCGGAAGTGGGTTCGTCGGCGAGGATGACTTGGGGTTTGGGCGCGAGCGCGCGGGCGATGCCGACGCGTTGTTTCTGCCCGCCGGAAAGCTGGGCGGGGTAGTGGTCGGCGCGTTCGGTCAAGCCGACGATTTCAAGGCATTCTTTGACGCGTTCTTTGATTTTTTCAGACGACCATCCGGCGATTTCCAAAGGAAAGGCAACATTGTCGGCAACGGTACGGTTGCTCAAAAGATTGAACTGCTGAAACACCATGCCGATATTCTGCCGCGCCTGACGCAATGCGGCGGCATCTAGCGCGGTCAGCTCTTGTCCGCACACATTGACCTTGCCGCTGTCGGGACGTTCCAACAGGTTAATCAGGCGCAACAGGGTGGATTTGCCCGCGCCGGAATAGCCCATCAGACCGAAGATTTCGCCGTCTTGGATTTCGAGGCTGGTCGGCTCGACGGCGGCAAAACGGGTTTTGTCGCGTGTTTGGTAATGTTTGGAAACGTTGTCCAAAATAATCATAAATACTTCCTGATACTTCCGGAAAAAAAAGAAGCCCGATGCTGTACACAACGGGCTTGGATATAAAGAAAGGAATAAAAACAGCAGAAAATGAAAATACGCTTTAGCTGTTAATGCCCGCAAGCTGTGTCAAATCGGCAATGTTAACTCAGATACGACTATAATCAAAATCGGTAACTTTGTCAAGTTTTGATATGATTTGTAATTTTAAAATAATAAATTGTCAGTTTATTTGCCGAAAAGCTCCGCCACCATGCGGGCTTCTTCCTCGGTATAAGCCGCGCCGTTGAGCTTGGCGGTCAGGATAAATTCGCCGCTTAATCCTTGTTCAGCGCAGGTTTCGCGCCAGCCTTGCAGTCGTTCTTCGTCGCTGGCTTTACGTTTCAGACGACCTATGGTCTGAGCCGCCTGTTTGGTTTCTTCGTTCATACAATTCCTTAACAAAAGACAAAAGGTCGTCTGAAAATTTTCAGACGACCTTTTGATTATTTGATGACCCGCGCCAGCAAGGCTTTTTCTTTGCCCTGCATATTCGGGATTTTGACTTGGATGCCGTTGCCCGGGGCGACTTCGACGGCTGCGCCTTTGCGGGTCATTTGTTCCAGCGTAACGGTTTGGTTGCCTTCGGGATGGATGATTTCCAAGGTGTCGCCGACGGCAAAGCGGTTTTTGACTTCCACCGTTGCCCAGCCTTCGGCGTCGATTTCGGTAACGTGTCCGACGTATTGGCTTTGTTTGGCGGTGGAATGGCCGCTGAGGTAGTTTTGGTAGTCTTGGGTTTGGTGGCGTTCGAGGAAGCCGCTGGTGTAGCCGCGGTTGGCGAGGCCTTCGAGTTCGCTCAACAAGCCGTAGTCAAACGGACGGCCTGCGACGGCGTCGTCAATCGCTTTGCGGTAGGATTGGGCGACGCGGGCGACGTAGTAGAGCGACTTGGTGCGGCCTTCGACTTTGAGGCTGTCCACGCCGATTTTGGCGAGTTTTTCGACGACTTCGATACCGCGCAGGTCTTTGGAATTCATGATGTAGGTGCCGTGTTCGTCTTCCATAATCGGCATCATTTCGCCTGGGCGGTTGGACTCTTCAATCAGGAAGACTTTGTCGGCGTAGGGGTGGCGTTTCTGACCGTTGATGCCTTCGAAGTTTTGGTTGGCTTCCTCTTGGGCTTTTTCAAAGTTGAAGCCTTGCAGAAGCTGGGCGTCGCCCGCATCGCTTTCAGTGGCGTTGTGGACTTTGTAATCCCAACGGCAGGAGTTGGTGCAGGTGCCTTGATTGGGGTCGCGATGGTTGAAATAGCCGGACAATAGGCAACGGCCTGAATAGGCGATGCACAATGCGCCGTGGATGAAGACTTCGAGTTCGATGTCTGGGCATTCTTGGCGGATTTCGGCGATTTCTTCCATGCTCAATTCGCGCGACAGGATGATGCGTTCGACGCCGATGTTCTGCCAGAATTTCACGCCCCAATAGTTGGTGGTGTTCGCCTGTACGGACAGGTGGATCGGCATTTCGGGCCATTTTTCGCGCACGGTCATAATCAAACCCGGATCCGCCATAATCAGCGCGTCGGGCTTCATGGCAATCAGCGGTTCCATGTCGGCAACGAAGGTTTTGAGTTTGGAGTTGTGCGGCAGGGTGTTGACGGTCAAAAAGAATTTTTTGTTGCGCTCGTGCGCTTCTTTAATGCCTTGCTCGAGGACGTCGAGTTTGGCAAATTCGTTGTTGCGGGCGCGCAGGGAGTAACGCGGGCTGCCTGCATAAACGGCGTCTGCGCCGTAGTCGTAGGCGGCGCGCATACGTTCGAGGCCGCCGGCGGGAAGTAGGAGTTCGGGTGCTTTCATGTTTGTGCTTTATAAAAGGTTTCAGACGACCTTTTGAATCACGGGGAAAGGTCGTCTGAAAAGGTGTTTTAAGGATGGGCGGATTATCCGCCTTTTTGTCGGGACGGTCAATTTTGCGGCGACATATCGGGATTGTTTTGCGTTGTTTTTTCAGAGGAAAACAGGTTTCTGAGTGGCAGTGGGCGGATAGTCGCGACGGGCGGGGAAATGTAAAAAACGGACGGCAACCCGATTAATTTAACAAAAAGGCATTCAAAGAATGTATTTTCTTGTAAAATATCGAGTTTCATTTTTCCAATGTTCGGGAATCGGGCGGCTGCCGCAAACCGTTTCCCGGAGTTTTAGACAGGCGGACGAGTATGGATTTTCGGTTTGACATTATTTACGAATACCGCTGGATGTTTTTCTACGGCGCGCTGACGACGCTGGGCTTGACCGTAGTGGCGACGGCGGGCGGCTCCGTATTGGGTCTGCTGCTCGCGCTGGCGCGCTTGATCCATCTGGAAAAGGCGGGTGCGCCCATGCGCGCGCTGGCTTGGGTTTTGCGTAAGGTTTCGCTGCTGTATGTAACGCTGTTCCGCGGTACGCCGCTGTTTGTGCAGATTGTGATTTGGTCTTACGTTTGGTTCCCGTTTTTCGTCCATCCTACCGACGGTTTGCTGATCAACGGCGACGAGGCGGTGGAAATCCGACGCTCTTACGGCGCGCTGATTGCCGGTTCGCTTGCTTTGATTGCCAACTCCGGCGCGTATATCTGCGAGATTTTCCGCGCGGGCATCCAGTCCATCGACCGCGGTCAGATGGAAGCGGCGCGTTCGCTGGGGCTGACTTATCCGCAGGCAATGCGTTATGTGATTCTTCCGCAGGCGCTGCGCCGTATGCTTCCGCCGCTTGCCAGCGAATTTATTACGCTCTTGAAAGACAGCTCGCTGTTGTCCGTTATCGCCGTGGCGGAGCTGGCTTATGTGCAAAGTACGATTAGCGGCCGCTATTCCGTTTATGAAGAACCGCTCTATACCGTCGCGCTGATTTATCTCATGATGACGACTTTCTTGGGCTGGGTGTTCCTGCGCTTGGAAAACCGCTACAACCCGCAGCATCGTTGATTTTCGAATAAGCCGATTGTTTTCGGCTAGGGCAATGTCAAAAGGTCGTCTGAAAACCGATTTGGGTTTTCAGACGACCTTTTGGTTTTTGGGGTTTACAGACCGAATAGGGCGGTGTCGCCTTTGCCTTGGCGGATGAGTTCCGTGCCGTTGGTCATGTCGATGACGGTGGTTGGCTCGGTACCGCACCAGCCGCCGTCAATGACCAAATCGACGCTGTGTTCGAGGCGGTCGCGGATTTCGTAAGGATCGGTCAGCGGCTCGTCGTCTTCAGGCAGCATCAGGGTGCAACTGAGCAGCGGCTCGCCCAATTCCTGCAACAGGCTCAGGGCGATGTTGTTGTCGGGAACGCGCAGGCCTATGGTTTTGCGTTTCGGGTGCAGCGTGCGGTTGGGGACTTCTTTGGTGGCTTGCAGGATGAAGGTGTAGCTGCCGGGAGTGGCGGCTTTGAGCTGGCGGAATTGGGCGTTGTCGACTTTGGCGTAAGTGCCCAATTCGCTCAAATCGGCGCACATGAGGGTCAGGTGGTGTTTCAAGTCGATTTTGCGGATGGCGAGGATGCGTTCCATCGCGGCTTTGTCGCCGAGTTTGCAGCCGAGCGCATAGCAGGAGTCGGTGGGGTACACGATGACTCCGCCGCTGCGGACGATGTCGGCGGCCTGTTTGATCAGGCGTTCCTGCGGGTTGTCGGGGTGGATGGCGAAGAATTGTGCCATGGCGGTTTTCCTTTTGGCAGTTTGTGTTGCGGATATTTTAAAACCGATGGTTTGAAATGACAAAAGGTCGTCTGAAAATACGGTTTCGGAACGGAAACTGCGTTTTCAGACGACCTTGTGTTTTGGATACGAATCAGGGTTCGGGACGCAGCCACATCCAGACGGCGACGCAGCCGCAGCCCAATGTGGATGCCGCGCCTATCCACCATTTTTCGGGAAAGCGCCAAAACATGAAGATGCAGGATAGGCTCATCATGCTGATGGCGAAGATTTTGGCTTTGCGCGGGACGGCGCCGTTGTTTTCCCAGTTTTGTATCATGGGGCCGAAATAGCGGTGTTGGTGCAGCCAGCGGTGGAAGCGGGGCGAGGCTCTTGCCCAGCAGGCGGCGGCAAGGATGATGAAGGGGGTGGTGGGCATAATCGGCAGAAAAATGCCGATGATGCCTAAGAGAAAGGAAACTGCGCCGCAAAAGATGAGTAAGTAGCGAATCATGTTATTTTGTTGGAAATCTTATTCGGATGCTTTGGTTTTGCCGTGATCAAACGGGCAGCGGGGAATATCGAGCTTGTCCCAGCCTTCGTGTCCCATTTTTTCGAGCAGGGCGATGTTGCGCTCGAAAATGGCGGAGGCGTCGGGGAAGGCTTGTGCGGCTTTGGCGATGCTGTCTTCGCGGATGAGGTGCAGGGTGGGGTAGGGCGAGCGGTTGGTGTAGTTGCCGATGTCGTCTGAATCCGTGCCTTCAAATTGGAAATCGGGATGAAACGGGGCGATTTGGACAATGCCTTCCAAACCGTTGTCCACAATGGCGGCATCGGCAATGTCGAGCATTTGGTTGAAGGTGTCGAAGTCGGGGAACAGGGTCGGGTGGACAAGCAGGGTGGTTTCCAGCTCGTCGGCGGGCGTGTCGCCCAAAAGCTGCAATTCGCGGTCAAGGTCTTCGAGGAAACCGTCCAGATGACGGGCTTGGCTGACGCTGATGCGCACGAGGTTTTTGACGTGCGGCGCTTTGGCGAAGGGGCAGAGGTTGAGCCCGATGACGGCTTTTTCGAGCCATTGGCGGGTGTGGTCGGTTACGGTGGCGGAGTCGGGGGTAGTCATGCGGGAATTTTGGATTTAATTTAATTAAAAATAATTCTCAAGTATAGCATAAAACTTTCTGTTTTCAGGATATCGCCATGAGGATGAAAAAAGGTCGTCTGAAAATGAAAACGCTGAGAAATACAGGGTTTACGTTTTCAGACGACCTTTGTGTTTTGCCTTTAATCGGGGATGAGGTGTCCCAGCGGCAGGGCGGTTGTGTTTTTGATTTCTTTCAACACGAAGCTAGACTGCGCGTCCTGTACGCCGTGATGAGACAGGAGCGTATCCAAAACGAAATGGGAAAACGAGTTCATATCGGTAAAAAACGCATGGAGCAGGTAGTCGGTTTCGCCGGTCAGGGCGAAGCAGCTCAATACTTCGGGCCATTCTTGCACCGATTGCGCAAAGTCTTCACGCGCATCTTTTGCTTTGCTGATGGAAACGCGGATAAATGCCTGTAAGCCCAAATGGACGGCTGCGGGGGAGAGCAGGGCGGCATATTGGCGGATGATGCCCGCGTCTTCCAATTGCTTCAGGCGGCGCAGGCAGGGGGAGGGGGAAAGCGCGATCCGCTCAGATAATTCGACATTGGTCAATCTGCCGTTTTCTTGTAGGACTTGTAAGATTTTAAGGTCGGTTTTATCCAAGGTTATCGGTGTCATTTAGTTTGCTCCCTGTTGCTGTATAAGATGGAAATCAGTCGGATAGCGTTCGTGTGAACGTTCAGATTGACCAGTTAGGCAGAGTATATAACAAATAACATTTACTTAACATACAATCAACCAATGAAAAAGTATTTTTGAAAATAATCTGTGTTAAAAAGTATGGATGCAAACAAATTGATTTAATTTCCATCCCCGCAAACAGGCTTTAGCCAATCCGGGCAAAACGAATGGCGATCATATAAAAGACGGCTTGCCCAAACCGCCTTTTCAAGCCATAATCGGGGCATGTGCAGGAGAGAGCTACATCAGGTTACATGTAGCCGCCGAAGGCGCAGATGCCCTTAAATCGCTCAGGCAACAGGGACTGCACGTTGAAATAAAACATCTGGAGAGCGGTGCAATCGCACCCACCGAAGGGGAGAAGGCCGTCTGAACCACCATTCAGACAACCGTGCAAAGCAGTGAGCAGACTGGTTTGCCATCAAGCGGGTATGCCGAAAATCTCAGGTTCAAGGACAGATAGGGTCTTCCGCGCTGCTTATGTGCGGACGGCATCTGAACAATAAATCCGGAGAAGCTGAGAATGACTGCCCTGAAAACCACCCCGTTCCACCAAGCCCATCAAGATGCAGGCGCGAAGCTGGTCGATTTTGCCGGCTGGGAGCTGCCCATCCATTATGGTTCGCAAATCGCCGAACACGAAGCCGTGCGCACCGACGCAGGTATGTTCGACGTATCCCACATGCTCGTTACCGATGTCGCCGGAGCGAACGCCAAAGCCTTTTTCCGCAAACTGATTGCCAACGATGTTGCCAAACTCGCCTTCGTCGGCAAAGCCCTTTATTCCGCGCTGCTCAACGACAACGGCGGCGTGATTGACGACTTGATCGTTTACCGCACCAACGAAGCCGAAACCCAATACCGCATCGTGTCCAACGGCGCGACCCGCGAAAAAGACACCGCCCAGTTTCACAAAGTCGGACAAGAATTCGGCGTCGCCTTCAACCCGCGCTACGACCTCGGTATGCTTGCCGTACAAGGTCCCAAAGCCATTGAAAAACTCCTGACCGTCAAACCCGAATGGGCGGATGTCGTCCACAACCTGAAACCATTCCAAGGCGCGGATTTGGGCAACGACTGGTTTGTCGCCCGCACCGGCTACACCGGCGAAGACGGCGTCGAAGTCATCCTGCCCGGTACCGAAGCCGCCGCATTTTTCAAAGCCCTGCAACAAGCCGGCGTACAGCCCTGCGGCCTCGGCGCGCGCGACACCCTGCGCATGGAAGCCGGCATGAACCTCTACGGCAACGATATGGACGACGACACCAGCCCGCTCGAAGCAGGTATGGGCTGGACGGTTGATTTGAAAGACGAAAACCGCGATTTCGTCGGCAAAGCCGCCTTGCTGGCATTGAAAGAAAAAGGCGTTGCCGTCAAACAAGTCGGTTTGCTGCTCGACAAAGGCGGCATCCTGCGCGCGCATATGGAAGTGTTGACCGACAAAGGCAAGGGCGAAACCACCAGCGGCGTATTCTCGCCCAGCTTGAAACAATCCATCGCCATCGCCCGCGTGCCGAAAGATTTTGACGGCGATACCGCCAAAGTGCTGATGCGCGGCAAGGAAGTGGACGTGCGCGTACTGAAGTTGCCGTTTGTGCGTAATGGGCAGAAACAGTTTGACTGATGCGGTTTCAGACGACCTTGTTAAAGTAAAGGTCGTCTGAAAACAAACGTAGAACAGCCTGTCGATCATATCCGAAGGCTTCACTCTTTAAGCCAAAAAACCAATGGAGAATCAAACCATGAGCAACAACATCCCAGCCGAACTGAAATACGTTGCCAGCCACGAATGGCTGCGCCTTGAAGAAGACGGTACCATCACCGTCGGCATTACCCACCACGCGCAAGAGTTGTTGGGCGACATTGTGTTCGTCGAGCTGCCCGAAGTCGGTGCGAACCTTGCCGCCGAAGAACAAGCCGGTGTGGTTGAGTCTGTGAAAGCCGCATCCGACGTGTACGCGCCGATTGCAGGCGAAGTCGTTGCCGTCAACGAAGATTTGCCCAGCGCGCCGGAAACCGCCAACAGCGACCCTTACGGGGCAGGCTGGTTCTTCAAAATCAAACCTGCCAATCCTGCCGACTACGACGGCCTACTGACCGCCGAGCAATACGCGGGCGAAGTGGATTGATTTAAACTTGCGCGGCAGGCATTTTGCCGCGTTTCGATTTTGGAAGGTCGTCTGAAATCCCGTTTTAGGTTTTCAGACGACCTTTGTTTTGCTTGGTTGATAAAACATGAATTACTGCGAATTTGTTGCCGCTCTCCCAAACGATACCGACAATCCGAACAAACATTACCACGATACGCAATACGGTTTTCCGATTTCAGACGACAACGAGTTGTTCGGACGGCTGGTGTTGGAAATCAATCAGGCGGGTTTGAGCTGGACGTTGATGCTGAAGAAACAACAGGCGTTTCGGGCTGCATTTAAAGATTTCGACATTGATACTGTCGCCGCATTCGACGAAGCCGACATCGAACGCCTGCTTGCCGACGCAGGCATCGTCCGCAACCGTCTGAAAATCAATGCCGCTATTTACAACGCACGGCAAATCAAAAGATTGCAGCAGAAATACGGCTCGTTCAAACACTGGCTCGATGCGCACCATCCGCTCGACAAAGCCGAGTGGGTGAAGCTGTTTAAAAAACATTTCAAATTTGTCGGCGGCGAAATCGTCGGCGAATTTTTAATGAGTACCGGCTACCTGCCCGGCGCGCATATTGAAAGCTGTCCGGTTTATCAAAAAGTTTTAGAATGCCGACCGAAATGGACAGAGTCCTTGGATTCGGATTTCAAGTGCAACACTA
>KV797004.1 GCA_001809325.1 Neisseria sp. HMSC077D05
CGCCGTACTGGTTTAAATTTAATCCACTATACAATGCTCAGTTTGACGGGGATTCCGTTTCGTTCTCCATACAAACACAAAACCCGCTGTCGAGATAGCGGGTTTTGTGTTTTTCGGTTTTGAGTATCTGATATAAATGGGAACGGTATTTCTCGTATATGCGCACTCCAGAGGTAATGAGACAAAAAGAAGAGGGGATAATCTGTCGTTTAATGGCTCGGAGCGGACGGCTTCCGAGTGGTTTTGATTATACGCTAATAGAAATAATTATCAATACTAAAAAGATAAGAAATTGTAAATTTCACTTAATTCAATGAAAAATAATAAGATTTAATGGTTGGGGTTGGTGGTGTTGAGAAGAAAATGAAATAAAAGTGGATAAATTGAGATTGGTTTGAAGCGTTGGGATGGGAATGTTTAGGCTATCAAGCATGTGGAGCATTAGGACGAGGTTAGGCTACATCGCGTTAATTAAACGTTGATGGACTGAATGGTTCGAATGGTTCAAACTCAAAAGGGTCGTCTGAAATCCATTTTCATACGACCCTTTGCCTATGTAGCAAACACGCTTGGAGTATTTGCGCAGAGACCTTAAACTTTGGTTTCTTCGGCTTGCTGTTCTTCTTGAGCGGCTTGTTCCGCTTTAATCGCTTCCAATGCGGCGAATTGTTCGGCGACACCTTGTTCGATTTTCGACAGGCTGGCAGATTTTGCTTCGTGGTAGGCTTCTTCTAAGGCATAGCTGAAGCCGATATCGTCTGTACCGCCGTGGCTTTTGATGACGATGCCGCGCAGGCCGAGCAGAATCGCGCCGTTGAACTTGCGCGGATCCAGTTTGCCTTTCAGACCTTTTAGGGCAGGGAGGGCGGCGACGGCGGCCATTTTGTTGAACAGGTTGCGTTGGAATTCCTGACGGATGGCTCCGCTCATGAATTTGACCGCGCCTTCGATGGTTTTGAGCATGATATTGCCGACAAAGCCGTCTGCGACGATCACGTCGGCTTCGCCGTACAGGACGCCGTTGCTTTCGATGTTGCCGATGAAATTCAGTTTGCTGCTTTTGAGCAGTTTGAAGGTTTGTTTGACGGTGTCCGTGCCTTTGATGTCTTCGGTGCCGACGTTAAGCAGTCCGACGCGCGGGTTGCCTTTTTGCGGGTAGAGGGCTTGGAAGAGTTCGTTGCCGATGATGGCGAACTGTACGAGCTGTTCGGGTGTGCAATCGACGTTTGCGCCCAAATCGAGGGCGAGGGTCAGGTGTTCGCTGTCTGAGGGCAGGAATTTGGCGATGGCGGGGCGGTCGATGCCGGGAATGGTTTTGAGGACGAAGCGGGCGGTCGCCATGAGCGCGCCGGTGTTGCCGGCGGATACGGCAGCCTGCGCGTTGCCTTCTTTAACTTGGTTGATGGCAATGCGCATGGAGGAGTCTTTTTTATTTTTCAGGGCAAGCTGCGGTGCTTCGTCCATGCCGACGACTTCGGAGGCGTGGAGTACGGTAATGCGATCCATCGGCGCGTTGGCTGCGGAGAGGGATTGGCGGATGGCGGATTCGTCGCCGACCATAATGAGGTGTACGTCTTGCTGCTGTTTCAAAAAGGCAAGGGCACCGGGGACGGTAACTGCGAGACCTGAGTCGCCGCCCATGGCATCTACGGCCAATGTAATCATGTTGTTCTCCGGTTTGTGTGGTGAAGGTGAATAGGGGCAGTATCGGCTGCCTCTGTGGGTTTATTCGGCTTCACAATCGGTTTCAGACGACCTTTGGACGATATGCGGTATGGAGGTCGTCTGAAAATGGGGTGTATGTGTGGCTGGGGGCTTCGGATTGAAGTGTTGCGTTCCACATTCTAATACGTTTTATGAAGATGCGCTGAAAAGAGGCAAAATCGCGTTTTATCGGTATGGTACGGATTTCGCCGTTGCCGTTCCGGGAGAAGGTGGGCTTCTCCATCACGGGCTTATTTTTTGCCTTCGGCAGCGAGGCGGTTGTGTTCGTCGATGTCGAGTGCGTCCCAAGGGTAGTTGATCCACCAGTCTTCTACGGTCAGACCGCTGAAGTAGGGGATGCCTTCGGGGATTTTGCCGACTTTGGCTTTGATTTTTTCGTGCAGGACGGCAACGCCGACGGTGCCGAAATCTTCTTTTTGCAACTCGGTCAGGCAGAATTCCATGGTTACGCGGCTGTCGTCGACTTCATCGACTACGAGTACGTTCTTGCCTTTCAGCGCGTCAGGAACGGGGTCGAGCCATTGGACTTTTTTGACTTCTTCCGTTACCTGTCCTTCGTTGTCGCTGTCGTAATAGGCGGTGGTTACGGCGTAAATCGGGATTTCCAGAAAGCAGCGCAGCATACGGGCGGGGATGAAGCCGCCGCCGCCGATGGCGATCATGGCATCGTATTTGACGCCGGAGTTTTGGATTTTTTCCGCCAACGCTTTGATCACGCGGTGGATGTCGTCGTAGGTGTACCAGATTTTCTGTTTCATGGCGATTCCCGATTCAATGGGGTGTATCAGTTTGAACTGCAGGGATTTTGTGCCGCATTTTGAAGCATGGGCAGGCATGAAGTCGGGCAGTTCGGATGTAATGTAAAAAAGCCAGCATTGCATGGCAATATTCTGGCTTTTTCAGTCAGTCGAATAAGATTATTCGCCTTTGGCTTTCACTACTTTACGGCCGCGGTACATACCGTTGGGGGAAATGTGGTGCGGGCGGTGTACTTCGCCGGTTACGCTGTCAACAGACAGAGAAGGCGCGGTCAAAGCGTCGTGAGAGCGGTGCATACCGCGTTTGGAAGGGGATTTTTTGTTTTGTTGAACGGCCATTTCAAGCTCCTAGATAAATAAAACTGTGTCCTGGTTAACTGCTTTTCAAACCTGCTAAAACAGCAAAAGGGTTGGGTTTGTCCTGATTGACTTGTTCCAGCGCGGCATTGTCGCAGTTTTCGTGGCGCGGGGAGAAGGGGAACGACATTAGGATTTGGTCTTCCACCAACCCGCGTACGTCGAGTTCTTTCTCAATCGGCATGCCTTCCAACTCTTCGTCGGCAAGCATTGCTTCATCCAAGTCCTCTTCGTTGGCGAACAAAACAATACGGCTGGTTTCGTCGAGCGTAAACGGCATGGGGCGGATACATCGCTGGCAAATCAGCGGCATATCGGCTTTGACGTTCAAATCGAGAAACAAACGCTGCAGTCGGTCGCGTCCGCCGCTAAGCGTAAACGACACTTTGGTCTGTTTGTCGGCCGGATAATCGTGCGAACGGACTCGTTCGTCCAATTCCTCAAGCAGGAAGCTGCCTTGCAGGCTCTGCTTTTCGGAGGCGAAAACTTCTGGGTCAATCAAATTAGGGTCTGACATAAACAGGGCATGATATAATTTCGACAGTCTAACGTCAATATTTTTAAGCAAAATATGAGTGCAAAACTGTCTTTGATATTGGGTTCGGGTTCGGTGTTCCGCCGCGCGCAGCTCGAACGTTTGGGTATTGATTTTCAAACTGCCGCGCCTGATTTTGACGAAACGCCTGCTGCGGGTGAAAACGCGGCGGATACTGCCTTGCGTTTGGCGGAAGGGAAGGCGCGTTCGTTGGCGGCTCGATTTCCTGCCGCGTTGGTGATCGGCGCAGACCAAGTGGCGTGGTGCAATGACCGCCAGTTGGGTAAGCCGATGAACGTCGCAAATGCACAACAAATGCTCAGGGATTTGAGCGGCAGAAAGATTAAATTTTACAGCGCAATCGTGCTTTTGAATACTGCTTCTGGCCGTATTCAGCGTCATGTCGATAACACATCTGTCGTGATGCGCACGCTGACAGACGGGCAGATTGAGCGTTATCTGGCGCGCGAACCGGACGCGGTTTACTGCGCGGGTGCGGCGAAGAGCGAGGGCTTGGGCGCGGTGTTGCTGGAGCGTATAGACAGCAGCGATCCGAATGCGCTTATCGGTTTGCCCATCTTCAAACTGGTCGAGTTTTTAAAAAACGAAGGCGTAGAAATCATTTAGGTCGTCTGAAAAAGCCGTTTGACGGTTTCAGACGACCCTCCGTATAGGAAACCCATCATGTCCCCGATTCTTTACCTGATTCCCACCCCTTTGGGTGCGCCCGACACCCCCTGCCTGCTGCCGCACGAACAGGCGCAGATTACCGGCTTGACCGATTTTGTCGTCGAAGCCGAGAAAACCGCCCGCGCCCATTTGAAACATTTGGGTATCACGACGCCCATCCGCGAGCTGAACCTGCAAACTTTAAACGAACACACCAACCTGAAAACCCTGCCCGAGCTTCTGAAACCTTTGCAAGAAGGGCGCAGCATGGGCATTCTCAGCGAAGCCGGTTGTCCCGCAGTTGCCGATCCCGGCGCGAATTTAGTGGCATTGGCGCACCGGCACGGCTATGAAGTCCGTCCGCTGGTCGGCCCGTCCAGCCTGTTGCTCGCGCTGATGGCTTCGGGGGCGAACGGGCAGAATTTCGCGTTTAAAGGCTATCTGCCGTCGGAGAAAAGCGAGCGTATTGCCGCTTTGAAGAGCTTGGAACAGCGTTCACGCCAGCAAAACGAAACCCAGCTTTTCATCGAAACGCCTTACCGCAACGATGCACTGCTTGCCGACGCGCTGGAAACCCTGCACCCTGAAACCCGCCTCTGCACCGCAACCGACCTGACTTTGCCGACACAGGAAATCATCAGCCAAACCGTTGCCGCTTGGCGGAAATTGAAAACGCTGCCGAATTTGAAAAAACGTCCGACGATATTTGTGTTGCACGCAGGTTAGGAAAGTAGGGGCGGGCGGTTGGACGGATTAGAGCCCGCCATACTGGAAAAGGTCGTCTGAAACCTTCCAGATAAGGTTTTCAGACGACCTTTGCTTTATAGTGGATTAAATTTAAATCAGGACAAGGCGACGAAGCCACAGACAGTACAGATATAGTACGGAACCGATTCACTTGGTGCTTCAGCACCTTAGAGAATCGTTCTCTTTGAGCCAAGGCGAGGTAACGCCGTACTGGTTTAAATTTAATCCACTATATTTGGGAATACTTAAAACCAATGCAGTAATCCGACAGCCATCACCACTGCCGTGATACATGCTAAGAGCGCGCAGATTTGCAGGGCTGTTGAGTTGGTTTTGGGATAGCCCATCAGGTTGGGCAACGGGTTGGACGGCAATATCATGCCGTAGACGAATTGAAGCAGTCCGCCTGCGACCATAGGCAAGGTAAATACCGGCAATATCAGGCTGATGGCGGCAAGTACGATGCTGATTCTGAACATCCATATCGCCGGATAATGCCCCTTTCCTGCATCATTGCACCGCTTTTCCAGCCAAGTGCTTTGATAGTGCAGCAGACCGTAAAGGGCGATGGCAAAGACTTGTACTGCGCCGCCGATTTGTCGGCTGATGCCGCAGTACTGCAGACATGATTGAGACAACCACAGCAATAGTGCGGACACTGCGCTGATGCCCAGCAAAATGGGCAGGTTTACTGCCGCAAAGCGCGTACGGCTGGCGCGGCGGTTGTCGAAGGGATCGGGCCTTTCGTCATACAGGATGAAGCCGTCGGGTTCTTCTTGGTATGTGTTCATGATGTGGTGTGGCGAGTGATGATTTGGTTGTAATGTGGTGTTTTGCGTTTTCAGACGACTTCTTTGAACATTTTAGATAGACAGTTATCAAACGTCGTCTGAAAAATAAGGGTATGTTTTTACATTTTATGGTGATGCGCTTCGGCGGCTTTTCGTCATGATTTCAGACGACCTCTGCGCCTTACCAATTCACGCGTACCGCCCGACTGCCAAGCAGTTTTTCCAGTTCGTCGAATAACGCGGAGCTTGGTGTCACCATCCATTTCGGCGGCACTTGAAACCTGCCTGACGCTTTGTCGTTGCTATACGACAGTTGCAGCGGAATGTGCGACGTGTCGGGCAGGCGGTGGGCGGTGAGGATGGCGGCGAGGCGCGTGATGTCGTGGCCGGGGGCGAGGGCGAGGCTGAGGCTGCGGGCGTAGCGTTCGCGCGCCATTTGCAGGGTCATGACTTGGTTTGCCATGATACGCAGCCCGTCGCCGCCGCCGTAGTCGTCGCGGCTGACTTTGGATTCGATAATCAGCACTTGGTCGGATTTGAGGTAGTCGGCACAGTTTTCCAGAGTCTGACCGCTGACCATGATTTCAATCTGTCCGCTCAAATCTTCGAGGCTGACGAAGGCGATTTTGCCGCGCTTGCCCATCATGGTGCGCACGGCGGTCACGAATCCGGCGAGGCGCACGCTGTCTTGCGGTTTCAGACGACCTAATTTGGTCGGGGCGATTTGACGGACTTCTTGGGCATACGGGCCGAACGGGTGGCCGGACAAGTAGAAGCCGATGACGGTTTTTTCTTCGGAGAGTTTTTCCGATTCACTCCACATGGGCGCGTCGATGAGCTGCACCGGTTCGATGGCGTCTTCCATCATGTCAAACAGCCCGCCCTGATTGGCGTTGGCAGCTTTTTGGTCGGCGTTGTTCATGGCGAGGTCGATGTTTGCCAAGAGCATGGCGCGGTTGGGTTCGATGTTGTCGAACGCGCCGCCGCGTATCAGGGCTTCGAGGGTGCGGCGGTTCATGTGTTCTTTGCCGACGCGCTCGCAGAAGTCCAAGAGGCCGGTAAACTTGCCGCCGCTTTGCCGCGCGGCGATGATGGATTCGACGGCGGCTTCGCCCGTGCCTTTAATCGCGCCGAGTGCGTAGCGGATTTTCATGTTCGGATACGGCGTGAAGCGGTAGTCGGATTCGTTGATGTCGGGCGGCAGGAACTCGATGCCGTTGGCGCGGCAGTCGTCGTAGAAATGCTTGAGCTGGTCGGTGTTGTCCAATTCAGACGACATAGTCGCCGCCATAAATTCGGCGGGGTAATGGGCTTTGAGCCATGCGGTCTGGTAGGAAATCAGGGCGTAGGCGGCGGCGTGGGATTTGTTGAAACCGTAGCCGGCGAATTTTTCCATGTAGTTGAAGATTTCGTCGGATTTTTCGCGCGAAATGCCTTGTTTCGCCGCGCCTTCGGCAAAGATTTCGCGGTGTTTCACCATTTCTTCGGGCTTTTTCTTACCCA
Source organism: Neisseria sp. HMSC077D05 (assembly GCA_001809325.1). Classification (GTDB taxonomy): domain Bacteria; phylum Pseudomonadota; class Gammaproteobacteria; order Burkholderiales; family Neisseriaceae; genus Neisseria. Next base: position 7,086 of record KV797004.1, read on the forward strand.
TGGCACGGCGCAGCAAGTCCGCACCACCGAGCGAGTAACCGCCGATAATCTGCGCCGCCTGCATCACTTGTTCCTGATACACCATAATCCCGTAGGTCGGCGCGAGGATGCCTTCTAGCAGCGGATGGATGTATTGGAATTCCTGCCCCTTCATACGCGCGACGAAGTCGGGAATGTTGTCCATCGGGCCGGGTCGGTAGAGCGATACGAAGGCGATGAGTTCTTCAAACTTGGTGGTGTGCGCCGTTTTCAGCATTTTTTTCATGCCGGTCGATTCGAACTGGAATACGGCGGTGGTGTTCGCATCGCGGAAGATTTTGTAGGCGGCTTGGTCGTCAAGCGGGATTTTGCCGACATCGACAATATCGCCGGTGGTGTTTTTGATGTTGTTCTGCGCCATTTCGATAATGGTCAGGTTGCGCAGGCCCAAAAAGTCGAACTTCACCAAACCCACGTCTTCCACGTCGCCCTTGTCGTACATGGATACGGGCGAGGCGGATTCGTCCGCCTGATACACGGGGCTGTAATCGGAAATCTTGCCCGGCGCAATCAACACGCCGCCCGCGTGCATACCCAAACCGCGCGTCAGGTCTTCCAGCTTTTTCGCCAGCGTAATCAGTTCGTCCGCTTCTTCCGCCTCAATCAATTCCTGAATCTGCGGCTCCGCCTTCATGGCATCGTCCAAACCCAAAGGTTTGTTGGCCTCCAGCGGAATCAGCTTCGACAGTTTGTCACACAGGGTAAACGGCAGCTCCAACACGCGCCCTACGTCGCGTATCACCGCTTTGGACGACATCGTGCCGAAGGTCACAATCTGGCTCACCGCCTGCGCGCCGTATTTATCGCGCACATACTCAATCACGCGACCGCGGTTGCTTTGGCAAAAGTCCACGTCGAAGTCGGGCATGGAAACGCGTTCGGGGTTTAAGAAACGCTCGAACAGCAGCGCGTATTTCAGCGGGTCGAGGTCGGTAATCTTCAGCGAATACGCCACCAGCGAACCCGCACCCGAACCGCGCCCCGGTCCGACCGGACAGCCGTGCGTTTTCGCCCAGTTGATAAAGTCTTGTACGATAAGGAAATAGCCGGGGAATTTCATCTGGATGATGATGTTCAGCTCAAAATCCAGCCGCTCCTGATATTCCGGCATTTTCGCCGCCCGCTCCACCTCGTCGGGATAAAGCTGAACCATGCGTTCCTGCAAGCCCTCGTTGGACAGCTTCACCAGATAATCATCCAGCGACAGACCGTCGGGCGTCGGGAACAGGGGCAGGAAGTTTTTGCCCAGCGTGATATGGATATTGCAGCGTTTGGCGATTTCCACCGTGTTTTCCAAGGCTTCGGGCAAGTCGGCGAAACGTTCCAACATCGTTTCCGGCGGAATGAAAAACTGGCTCGGCGTGAAATCGCGCGGACGTTTCTTGTCCGTCAGCACCCAGCCGCCCGCGATGCACACCCGCGCCTCGTGCGCGTTGAAATCGTCGCGGCTCATAAACTGCGTCGGATGCGTCGCCACCACCGGCAAACCCAATTCTTCCGCCAGCTTCACGCTGCCCGAAACGCAAGCCTCCCATTCGGGACGTTCGGGCAGGCGTTGCAACTCCAGATAAAACGCATCGGGGAACCACGCCGCATACTTCAACGCCGCCGCACGCGCCGCGTCTTCGTTGCCGTTCAAAAGATTCACGCCCACTTCGCCGTAATGCGCGCCGCTCAAACAAATCAAGCCGCTGTTGTCGCCGTTTTCCAGCCATTCGGGATTGAGTTCCGCATGATGGACATTGCGGTCTTTGCCGACATAAGTCGCCGTCAAAAGTTCGCTCAAGCGCAGATAGCCCGCATCGTTGCGGATAATCAGCATGGCGCGGAACGGCTTGTCGGGCGCATTCGGATTGCCTATCCACACGTCCGCCGCCCCGACAGGCTTAATCCCCGCGCTGCGGCAGGCTTTATAGAATTTCACCAAACCGAATTCGTTCATCAAATCGCTGATGCCCAAAGCAGGCAAACCGTATTCCTGCGCTTTGGCAATCAGTTTTTTAATCCGCACCATACCGTCGGTAATCGAAAACTCGGTATGCAGGCGCAGCGGGATGTAGGTCGGCTCGGTCATGGCAAAATCGGCGTGAACAATAAAAGGCGTATTGTAGCAGGGTTGGAAAAAGGTCGTCTGAAAAGGAGTGAAGCGGGCTTTCAGACGACCTCAACGGTAGAGGCAGATGGCGGAAGCAGCATGGTGTCGGTTTGTTTGGCAATCAATGAAAATGTGAAACGGTTTCACAAAAATGAAAAGACGACGATATAAACTGCAAAGGCTGGCAAAGCGGCGGAATAGGAATGATGAATATTGATTTAAATCATACGTCATTGAGGGTTGGTGCGATAATATGAATATGTTATCAAACAACTTCAAACGAAAGGAAAACCATGAAAGCCGTCCGCTTGGTTCTTGCCGCATCTTTGGTTTCTACGCTTGCCGCCTGCGGCAGCTCCTCTTCCGCACTGTCCGATGCGATAGGCAAAGGCTTTGATCCTAAGGCTAAGGGCGTGAAATACATTACCGTTTTCGAGAGCGTTCCCGAAAACGGCACGATGCAGCTGAGTGCCAACAATAAGGTGCAAACGCTTAAAAAAGGCGACAATTTGGACACCGCCTTTCTGAAGCGCGACAAGATTTCCTATTATGACTACGTCGGCAAAATCAACGTCAACGGACAGGTCATCGATTTGGAACGCGGCGACTTTATGGTTTACAAACAAGACAATTCGGCTGTCGCTGCCAAATATATCAAGCAGAAAGCCGATCCTGCCGACGGCAACAAGCTGAAAGACTTGCAGGCGTATGAATTTAAAGTCGGCGAAGTGCAAGGTAAGGAAATTGCCTTTAAAGACCTGCCGCAACTGGGCAGCTATACCTACCGCGGCATTGCGTTTAACGGCGACGATAATAGCGGCCGCCTGACGTACACCATCGATTTTGAGAAAAAACAAGGTCAGGGCAAAATCAGCGGCATGGCACCTGATTACAATGTCGACTTGGCTGCCGCCAACATTGCCGCAGCAGGGGCAGGTTCGGCAATCAACGGACGCGCGACGCTCAACAATGAAGACAAAGGCAGCTACCGTTTGAACATTTTCGGCAGCAAGGCTGAAGAGATTGCCGGTAAGGCGCAAGTGAAAGTCGGCGATAAAGAGAAAGACATCGGACTTGCCGGTAAAAAAGAATAATGGAAAGAGACGTGTAAAAGGTCGTCTGAAAACGCGGTTCAACCAGGTTTCAAACCCGGTTTACCGCTTTTCAGACGACCTTTTTTGATGGAACGAAGGTTTGGATACAGATGGATTGTCCGGCTATGGCAGCCGATATCGGACGGGTCGTCTGAAACCGGACATCAGGCGTAGTGGCCTGCGCCCAAGATGCAGGCTTTGGCTGCGCCTGTCGCATGGTTCGGGCTGCTGGGCGTTCGGTTTATCCAGCACGCGGCGAGCCAGGCGAAAGCGGCGGCTTCGACCCATTGCGGGTCAAGGTGGAGTGCTGCGGTGCTGTTCAATCCGACAGCGGGGGAGAACAGGTCTGCCAAATCCTGCATCAAAACCGGATTGCGGATGCCGCCGCCGCAGACATAGAGATTGCGCGTGTCGGGGGCGGCTGTATCGACGGCGTCGCGGATGGTTTGTGCGGTGTAGCGAACCAAGGTTCTTAAAACATCTTCAGGCTTTTCACCGCCTTTCAGACGACCTTGAAGCCAGTTTAAGGAGAAAAGCTCCCTGCCCGTACTTTTGGGATGGGGTCGTCTGAAATAGGGATGGTCGAGCAGGCGGTTCAGCAAATCAGGCAGTATGGCGCCTTGTGCGGCGCGTTGCCCGTCGCGGTCGTATGACTGCTGCCAGTTGTGCTGCATCCACGCGTCCATCAGCATATTACCGGGGCCGGTATCGAAGCCAAACGCGGCTTGCTGCGGCGGTAAGACGCTGATGTTGGAGATGCCGCCGATATTGAGGACGACGCGGGTTTCCTGCGGATGTTGGAACAGGGCTTGATGGAAGGCGGGAACCAGCGGCGCGCCTTGTCCACCCGAAGCCAAATCACGGCTGCGGAAGTCGCCGATGGTAAAAATGCCGGTCAGTTCCGCCAGTAGGGGCAAGTCGGCAAGCTGGATGCTGTAACCGTGCTCGGGGGCGTGGCGGACGGTTTGCCCGTGGCAGCCGATGGCGGTAACGGCTTCGGCGGGCAGGTTTTGTTCTGAGAGGAGGGTGTGGACGGTTTGCGCGTAAAGGCGGCTGAGGGTCTGGGACAGGATATTGCTGCGGTGCAATTCGTTGTCGCCGATATTTTGAAGGTTTAGAAGCTCTTGACGGAGGTCGTCTGAATACGGGGTAAAGGCATGAGCCAGCGCACCCTGCCATTGATTGCCCTGCATACGGATAAGCACGGCATCTGCACCGTCCATGCTGGTGCCGGACATGATGCCGATATAAAGTTGGGTATTCATGGGTTGTGGTTCGGATTAGGCCGTAAAAAAACATTTTAACGCGGTTTTGCGATTTGTCAGGTATTTGGCGCGGCGAAGGTAAATAAATGTTTCAAGAAAGATTGCAAAAAGGTTACAATAGTCTGAAACACATCCGCAATTCTTAAGGAAGCTGATCCTATGGCTCAAACTCAGATGAGTGCCAACTTGAAGCTGATTAATGCTGTCTTTGCCGCTATGCTGGTGGGCATGGTCGGCTATTTTATTTACTGGGGCTTGGGCTATACCCATTACAACCATTCTATATTGTTCATTATCGCTACCATGTTCGGCGTTTTCATGGCGTTTAATGTGGGCGGTAACGATATCGCCAATTCCTTCGGTACCAGCGTCGGCTCCGGTACGCTGACGATTCCCCAGGCTTTGTTGATTGCGGCGGTGTTTGAGGTCAGCGGCGCGGTGATTGCGGGCGGCGAAGTGACCGATACCATACGCAAAGGCATTGTGGACTTGAACGGCATCGACCTTCAGCCCATGCAATTTGTCTTTATCATGATGTCCGCGCTGCTCGCGGCGGCATTGTGGCTCTTGTTTGCCTCTCGCAAAGGTCTGCCCGTTTCTACCACGCATGCCATTATCGGCGGTATTGTTGGTAGCGCGGTGTGTATGGCGGTCATGAACAATATGGACGCGGGCGAGCTGATTCAATGGAGCAAATTGGGCGAAATCGCCTTGTCTTGGGTCTTGTCGCCCGTTTTGGGCGGTACGGTTTCCTATTTATTGTTTTCCAGAGTGAAGAAAAACGTCTTGGATTACAACACTTGGGCGGAAGGCACGCTCAAGGGCATCAAACAAGAAAAAAAGGCTTACAAAGAACAGCACCGCCTGTTTTTTGAAGCCTTGAGCGAAAGCGAAAAAGTCGAATACGCCACCAAAATGGCGCACGACGCGCAAATCTACGACGAGCCGGATTTTGATCCCGCCGATCTGAAAAGCGACTACTACCGCGGCCTGTACGATTTGGACAACCGCAAAAACAACGTCGACTCCTATAAAGCCCTTCATTCTTGGGTTCCCTTTATTGCCTCTTTCGGCGGGATGATGATTGCCGCCATGCTGATTTTCAAAGGGTTGAACAACCTTCACTTAGGCATGAGCAACGTCAACAGCTTCCTGACCATCTTCATGATCGGCGCGGCAGTATGGATGGGTACGTTTGTATTCGCCAAAAGCCTGAAGCGCAAAGATTTGGATAAATCCACCTTTCAAATGTTCTCATGGATGCAGGTGTTTACCGCCTGCGGCTTCGCCTTCAGCCACGGCGCGAACGATATTGCCAACGCCATCGGCCCGTTTGCCGCCATCATGGACGCCTTGCGCACCAACAGCATTACTTCTCAAAACGCCGTTCCGCCGATTGCCATGCTGACATTCGGTATCGCCTTGATTGTCGGCTTGTGGTTTGTCGGTAAAGAAGTGATTAAAACCGTCGGCAGCAGCTTGGCGGAAATGCACCCCGCTTCGGGCTTTACCGCCGAACTTTCCGCTGCCGCCGTCGTGATGGCCGCCTCCTTTATGGGGCTGCCTGTATCCAGTACCCATATTTTGGTCGGCGCGGTACTCGGTATCGGTTTGGTCAACCGCAACGCCAACTGGAAGCTGATGAAACCCATCGGCTTGGCATGGGTCATTACCCTGCCTGCCGCCGCCATTCTGTCCGTGACCTGCTACTTGATTCTGCAAGCCCTGTTCTAATATCGGATGGCTACACAAAAGGTCGTCTGAAAGCACTGTTTCCGCTTTCAGACGACCTTTTTTATGGCGAAATCAAGATAAAAATGAGGCAAGATAAGATGCTTGGTTGTGAATGGGTTTGGAACGTAGGACGTTGCCACTTGAGCGGCAAGAAGGATGATGGGACGCAATTTTTAGATATAGTTAATTAAAAACAAAATAGTACAA
>KV797005.1:0-782 GCA_001809325.1 Neisseria sp. HMSC077D05
AGTGTCCAAGATTTGGGGGCCAGTTCAAACCTTCTAAATGTTTTCAGACGACCTTTTTATATTCTTTCCGTTTCCTGTATTATTCATATTGATTTGAACACTTTTTCTTGAAAGGTCAAAAATAATGTCGCTCACTTTAAAATCTGTTCTGACCGCCGGTTTGCTCCTTCTTGGATTCCAAGCCGCTGCCCAAGATATTCCGCAAGCGTTTCAAGGCAAATGGGCCGGGCATTATGAAGGGAAGGTATCTCCCAAACATATAAGGGCTTTATGTGCCATGGGTTATGATGAAAACGCTGCTATAGATAATGTCGATGTGTCGGAAGATAGCGGCTTTTATATTGAAATAGGTAAAAAATCAATTGAATTAAATGGTTGGGAATGGGGTGCGAAATATACGAAACTGAATTATCGAATTTATTCACCCGATAAAATTGCAGGTACGGCACGCGTTCGGGAAGAGGAGCCGGAGCAAGGTACGCAGATTTATAACGATAATTTTGAGTTTTCGTTAAACCGAGGCGTGCTGATGCAAAGATTCCGTGATTACTCGACGGACGGCTCAGGCAAAAAAGTTTGGCGGACGCGTACGCTGATGCGTTGCAAATAATGCTGGGCAAACCGTAGCCGGTCGCAGGTTGGAGGCTTGTATCCGACAACAGCCGCTGCCATCTCAAATAGCCGTCGGATTCGAGAATCCGACCTACGGCAAAAACCGTAGCAGGAGAGAATAGAAACCCGTAGCGTGGTCTTTGCCCACGAATCAAACTCAAAATTTCAGA
>KV797005.1:882-1763 GCA_001809325.1 Neisseria sp. HMSC077D05
TGATTACTTTGCCGAAAACGGTATCCGAACGGTTTGATTTGAGTTTTGGTATTTTTGCCTGACGGGGTCAAAAATACAGTTGCTACTGAAACTACCAAACCCTAACCCATCCGAGGTCGTCTGAAAACTTGAAAATCAGGTTTTCAGACGACCTTTATTCTTCCCGCCGACAGGCATACAATCAAAAGTGCAGTACCTTTCATTGATTCAATACAAGGAGACAGTTATGCGCGGCATAAAATCAGTTGCATTGTTGTGTACTTTGGCATTGGGTGCGCCGGCGTTTTCGGCGGGTTTGACCAAAACGCTGCCGGGCGATTTGACGACGGCTCAGGCGCAGGCGGTGGTGCAGGCTTCGATGAAAAAGGCACGTGAAATCAAGGTGCCGATGAATATCGCGGTCATGGACGCGGGCGGTAATTTGAAGGCGTTTGCGCGTATGGACGACGCGTTTATCGGCAGCATTGATATTGCGCAGAAAAAGGCGAAAACGGCGCGCTATTTCAATATGTCCACCCGCGATTTGGGCAAGGCTTCGCAGCCGGGCGGTGAGCTTTACGGTATTGAGGTGACCAACGACGGTTTGGTGATTTTTGCCGGCGGTGTGCTGCTGGTGGATAAAAACGGCGTTATCGTCGGCAGCGTCGGCGTGAGCGGCGGCTCGGTCGATGAAGACGAAAGCGTCGCGAAAGCAGGTGCGGCGGTATTGACGGGAAGGTAAGCCGCAGCTTGAGGCAACTTGACGCATTTCTTTTCATTGATTTGTGTTGGGTTGCTGAAATACGCAGAGGTCGTCTGAAAATGTGGGTTTAACTGCCGCAGTCTTTTCAGACGACCTTTTTACATTTGTTGAGACCTTTGCAAAATTCCCCAAAATCCCC
>KV797006.1 GCA_001809325.1 Neisseria sp. HMSC077D05
CCACTGTTTTGCTTGCGCTGTTGCCTTTGGGTTTCTTGGCGGTGATGGTGGTTGCGCCATTGGTGGCGATGGCGGCTTATGACGGGTCGGCTTGGTCGTTGGTATTGGCCGATGATTATATGCAGCATCGCTTGGTTTGGACGGTGGTTCAGGCGGCGGTCACTTGTGTGCTGGTTTTGCTGCTTGGGATTCCGGTGGGGTGGTCGTTGGCGAGGTTGTCGTTTCGCGGGCGTGAGGTGATTTTGCGGCTTTTGATGTTGCCGTTTGTGATGCCGACTTTGGTGGTCGGGGTCGGCGTGTTGGCTTTGTTCGGGGCAAACGGTGTGTTGTGGGCGGGCTGGCAGGATACGCCGTATTTGTTGCTTTACGGCAATGTGTTTTTCAACTTGCCTGTGTTGGTGCGCGCGGCGTATCAGGGATTTTTGCAGGTGCCGCAGGCGAGGCTGCAGTCGGCGCAGACGCTGGGTGCGGGGGCTTGGCAGCGGTTTTGTTTTGTGGAATGGCCGGTGTTGCGCCCTTGGTTGGCGGGCGGGGCTTGTTTGGTATTTTTGTATTGTTTTTCGGGTTTCGGGCTGGCGTTGTTGCTGGGTGGTAGCCGTTATACGACGGTTGAGGTGGAGATTTATCAGTTGGTGATGTATGAGCTGGATATGGCTCAGGCGTCGGTTTTGGTGTGGATGGTGTTGGGCGTGACGGCGCTGGCGGGGCTGCTGTATGCGTATTTGAGCCGGCAAACGGCTTCTGATAAGGCGGTTCGTGCTTTGCTGCCGCATCGTCCGCAATCTTTGGGCGAACGTGTTTTGCTGGGTTTTTCTTTAATGGTGTTGCTGCTGTGTTGTCTGTTGCCTTTGGCGGCGGTGGTTTTTCTGGCGGCATCGGCAGGCGGGTCTTGGGGCGTGTTGTTGGAACGGGAAACCTTGGCTGCGGGATGGAATACGCTGCGGTTTTCGGGGATGGCGGTTTTGACGGCGGTTGTGCTGGGTGTGATGTATGCGGCGGTTGCGCGACGGGTGGCGTGGGTGCGCGGTTTGGTGTTTTTGCCGTTTATGGTTTCGCCTGTCTGCATTGCTGCCGGTATATTGCTGCTTTATCCGCAATGGACGGCATCGCTGCCTTTGTTGGTTGCCACTTATGCGCTGCTGGCGTATCCGTTTGTGGCAAAAGATGTGTTGGCGGCTTGGGACGATTTGCCTGAAGATTATGTATCCGCCGCGCGCGGTATGGGTGCAAATGCTTTTCAGACGACCTTGTATGTGACCGCTCCGTTATTGAAACCCGCTTTGCGACGCGGTTTGACTTTGGCGGCGGCAACCTGTATCGGCGAATTTGCCGCCACGCTGTTTTTGTCGCGCCCCGAATGGCAGACGCTGACCACTTTGATTTATTCGTATCTGGGTAGGGCAGGGGCAGACAATTATGCGCGGGCAATGGTGTTGACGACGGTTTTGATGCTGCTGTCGCTGATGGTGTTTTTGCTGCTGGACGAACGTGAAAAAACTTGATACCTGCTTTTGAAATGTAGCATGATGTTTATAGAGGTCGTCTGAAAACATTTCAGACGACCTCAAATCCATTCGGATTGTCAGCAATTCCATTCAAAAATATAGTGTG
>KV797007.1:0-2500 GCA_001809325.1 Neisseria sp. HMSC077D05
AACTCAATCAACAGCAAAGGTCGTCTGAAATCCCTTTCAGACGACCTTTGTTAATCTAAATACGCCATTATCCGAATAACTCTCACCTTAACGCTGCAGCAAGATTTCCAATACAAACTTGCTTCCTACATAAGCGAACATTAGGCTGACAAACCCGATGATTGTCCAAACGGCTGCTTTTTTACCTCGCCATGCCGTCATACTGTGTTTAAGCAGCAACGCACCGTAAATTATCCATGAGAGAATGCCGAATACGGTTTTATGGGTAAATGTAACGGGTTTACCGAATACAGCCTCTGCAAAAAATGTCCCGCTGACAACCGAATAGGTTAATAAGATAAAACCTACCCACATCCCCTGGAACATGAGCTTTTCCAAACTCAGTAAAGACGGCAGAAAACCGGACAAACTGGAAACACGTCGCCTATGCAGGTTACGGTTGAGCAGCAAAATCAAAACGGCAAACAAGGTCACAATGCCAAATAAACCGTATGCCAGCAGCGATGTACCAATGTGCGACATAAACGGCAGATCATTGATTTGGTAACCGACATATTTACCCGGAAACAGCGCGCCCAATAATAAGGTAAACGCCGCACAAGGATATAAAAGCAGCTGCAATCCGCGCAGACGATAGAAAAAACTACCAACAAAATACACCAGCAGCATTAACCATACAATCAAACTGACGGAATACCCAAAGCCCATAATCAAAACCTTGTCTTGAATAACGGGCATGAGCAATACGGCACCGTGCATGGTAAGCGCGGCACCCAAAACTGCCAGTTCGGCTTTTAGGGGATAATCTTTAATATCTCGGGTCTTGTGGTTGAACCAAACGAATATACCCAATCCGGCATACACCAGTATCAGGCAAATCAGGATAGTCGGCATAACAAACTTTCTTGGCACGCATACATAACCGCACGCGATAGTGTAAAATAATCTCAATTTTATTTTAGCAAAGAATGCCCCGAACAGGGCAGCTATTATCATTACCAAGGACAAGCATGTTAGACAACTTAACCAACCGCTTTAGTAAAGTTTTCAAAAATATCCGCGGGCAAGCAAAACTGACAGAAGACAACATCAAAGAGGCTCTGCGGGAAGTCCGCCTTGCCCTGCTCGAAGCAGACGTAGCCCTGCCCGTCGTAAAAGAATTTGTCAACAACGTCAAAGAAAAAGCCCTTGGACAGGAAGTTGCCGGCAGCCTGACTCCCGACCAAGCCTTTATCGGTGTCGTCAACCAAGCCCTGATTGAATTGATGGGTAAGGAAAATTCCTCTTTGGACTTGGCAGCTGTGCCTCCTGCTGTCGTTTTAATGGCGGGCCTGCAAGGTGCGGGTAAAACCACCACCGTCGGCAAACTCGCCCGCCTGCTGAAAAACGAACAGAAGAAAAAAGTCTTGGTCGTTTCAGCCGACGTATACCGCCCTGCTGCTATCGAACAGTTGCGCCTTTTGGCTGAGCAAGTCGGCATTGACTTCTTCCCTTCCGATTCCAATCAGAAACCTGTCGAAATTGCTACTGCTGCGATTGATTATGCAAAAAAACACTTTTACGACGTTTTGATGGTCGATACTGCCGGACGCTTGGCGATTGACGAAGAGATGATGAATGAAATCAAAGCGCTGCACGCAGCCGTCAATCCCGTCGAAACCTTATTCGTCGTCGATGCCATGTTGGGTCAAGACGCCGTAAACACCGCACAAGCATTCAACGAAGCCTTGCCGTTGACCGGCGTCATCCTGACCAAAATGGACGGCGATTCTCGCGGCGGTGCAGCATTGTCTGTGCGCCACGTTACCGGAAAACCCATCAAATTTATCGGTATCGGTGAAAAAATCACAGGACTCGAACCCTTCTACCCGGACCGTATCGCCAGCCGCATCCTCGGTATGGGCGACGTGTTGAGTCTGATTGAAGATGTCCAAAAAGGCATAGACGAAGAAGCCGCTGCCAAAATGGCGAAAAAGCTGCAAAAAGGCAAAGGCTTCGACCTCAATGACTTTAAAGAACAAATCCAGCAAATGCGTAATATGGGCGGGCTGGAAAGCCTGATGTCAAAAATGCCGGGCGAACTGGGTCAGATTTCCAAACAAATCCCCGAAGGCACGGCAGAAAAAGCCATGGGTAAAGTCGAAGCCATCATCAACTCCATGACGCCCAAAGAACGCGCCAACCCAACCCTGCTCAAAGCCAGCCGCAAACGCCGCATTGCCGCAGGCGCCGGCACCAGTGTTGAGGAAGTCAACAAAATGCTCAAACAGTTTGAACAATCGCAACAAGTCATGAAAATGTTCAGCGGAAAAGGACTGGGCAAACTGATGCGTATGGCAAAAGGCATGAAGGGTATGAAAGGAATGTTCCCCGGAATGTAATCGGCAGGAAATATAAGAGAGGTCGTCTGAAAACTGAAATTGGGTTTTCAGACGACCTCTCTTTATGTATAGGCATCGGGAGTTAAGTCTTTTATAGTGGATTAAATTTAAACCAGTAC
>KV797007.1:2600-3334 GCA_001809325.1 Neisseria sp. HMSC077D05
TGTCCTGATTTAAATTTAATCCACTATATTTTGAGATTCATGTGTGCTTGAGCAAACCCGCCTGACAAAACAAAAAACCCGCAGCATAGCTGCGGGTTTGATACCTATTTAACACTAAACCGGTATTACCATTCGTAGTTCACGCCTACGTTGTAAGATGCGGAGCCGCCTGAAGAGGTACCCACTGCAAGACCGGCTTTAGCTGCAAAGTTTTCATTGAAGCGGTAGCCTGCACCCACTGCAACTGCGGTGTCAGATTTGAAACCACCCAAAGCAGCGGTAACGTTGAACTTACCAACGCTGTAAGGTTGGAACAGACCGCTGAGGGCTGCTTGTGCAGCAAGACCTTGGCGGGTCTCTTTGCGCAGATTAGCTACGTTTTTGTCCAAGCTGTCGATACGTGCTGAGTTTTTAGCAATACCGGCAGCGTGTTGGCTGCTTGCAGTTTGCAGTGTCGCAATATCGGCTTTGTTAGCGGCAACTCGTACTTCATTGGCTTTAACTGCATCTTGAGCTTGAGCAGCAGCAGTTTGCGCCGCACTTGCTACATTATTGGCAGCATCAGCGGATGTTTGCGCAGCTTTGGCATGGCTTTTAGCAGTTTCGGCAGATTTTTGGGCGGCTTCAACAGCACCTTGTACTGCTTGAACTGATTCTTTAGCTTCAACAGCTATTGTTTTTACGCTTTCTACGGCAGTCTGATCAGCTTTGGTTTTGATGGCCTCTTTGTTGGC
>KV797008.1:0-8380 GCA_001809325.1 Neisseria sp. HMSC077D05
ATACGGGAGTTCCTATATACAAGGTTGGGTTATTAAACCCAACATTTCAGGTGCTTTAATAGGCTTGTTGGGTTTCCAACCCAACCTACGCTTGCTTAAAATATCGTGGTTTGTTGATGTTTTAGTCGTCTGAAAAAGACGATTGTTCTAAATTTTCTAAAATTAGGCGTGCCAATAAGCTGCTATCGGCATGGTATGCCTGAATACAGGCTTGAATCATTTGTTCGGCAGAGATATTTTGCCAATGTATCTGCAAACCGTTTTTCATCGCCAATTGCGTCATAAACAGGCGCAATGTTCTGCCGTTTCCTTCACGAAAAGGATGTAGGACGTTCAACTCGCCCAAATAATAGGCCACACGCTCGGCGAATTTATCTTTATCCAACCCCCGCAAATAGTTTTCGCTTTGCAGCTTCTCCAAAAGTTTACGGCTTTCGTTTTCGATAAAAGCAAAATTGGCAAATCGGGTATTACCTTTGGAAATATCAATTCGCCGGATTTCTCCTGCCCAATCATAAACATTGCCAAACAGTTCGCGATGAATGGTCTGTAAATGCGCCAAATCGAAATTGCCTGTAATGGGTTGCAAAAGCAGATTTTGGGCGGAAATAGCAGAAATGTCTCTTTCGACCTTTTCTAATTTAAGTGGATCTTGAATGGCTAATTTATTTCTAAATACACCATCATTCATATAGATTATGTCTTCACCACCGTATTTACTCATTTTTTTAGAACCTTTGTTTAATTTTTCTTATTTCTTTCTCAATATTTGTTTTACCAATCTTTAGAAGTTGCATTGCATATTGAGTTTGTCGGCTAATTTCTAAATTCTCCATTTTCCATGAACCAGTGATATCATCAACATCTTTTGTCCAATGATCTTCAATAGTTAACCATTCCAAACTTCCTTTATCACGATCAATAATATCAAGATGATGTCCTCCTTGATAAACAAAAATGTTTTTATTCTTAAATAAGGAAGAGAATTTTTTGAATATAGATCGATTGTATTCAATAACAGATAAAGCAAATTCAATATCTTTTTTTAATACGTCTAAATCTTGTTCATAATCTAAGTCAAATTGTTCAAAATATTTTCCATAAATAATACGTTTATAACCATTTGGCAAATTAATAATTTTAACTTTCATGGTATTCTTTCTATGAAAATAGCTTACAAGACTGTCTATAAAAGTGTTTTACTGTATTCAAAAATCAGACTCACTTTCTCAGACAGCCTTTGTTTGACATCAATCTTAATGCGCCGCCCATTCAATCGAGTTCAAATCAATCCCGTCTTTGAACATTTCCCACAGCGGCGACAGTTCGCGCAGTTTGCCGATTTTGGATTTGATCAGTTCAGCGGCGAACTGCACTTCTTCTTCGGTAGTCATGCGGCCGAAGGTGATGCGCAGGGATGAGTGCGCCAGTTCGTCGTTGCGGCCGAGCGCGCGCAGGACGTAGCTGGGTTCGAGCGAGGCGGAGGTGCAGGCGGAGCCGCTGGATACGGCAAGTTCTTTCACTGCCATAATCAGGCTTTCGCCTTCGACGAAGTTGAAGCTGACGTTCAGGTTGTTCGGGGCGCGGTGTTCGAGGTCGCCGTTGATATAGACTTCTTCGATGCCTTCGATGCCTTTGAGGAAGATGTCGCGCAGTTTGGTGTAGTGCGCCATGTCTTGCTCGAGTTCTTCTTTGGCGATACGGAAGGCTTCGCCCATGCCGACGATTTGGTGGGTCGGCAGGGTGCCGCTGCGGAAGCCGCGTTCGTGGCCGCCGCCGTGCATTTGGGCTTCGAGGCGGACGCGGGGTTTGCGGCGGACGTACAGTGCGCCGATGCCTTTGGGGCCGTACACTTTGTGGCCGGACATGGACAACAGGTCGATTTTAGCGGCTTCTACGTCAACAGGCACTTTACCGCAGGCTTGGGCGGCATCAACGTGGAAGATGATTTTGCGTTCGCGGCAGATTTCGCCGATGGCGGGAATGTCTTGCACCACGCCGATTTCGTTGTTCACCCACATTACGGAAATCAGGATGGTGTCGTCGCGGATGGCGGCTTTGAGTTCTTCCAAATTAATCAAACCGTTTTCCTGAACGCCGAGGTAGGTTACTTCAAAACCTTGGCGTTCGAGTTCGCGCATGGTGTCGAGCACGGCTTTGTGTTCGGTTTTGACGGTGATGAGGTGTTTGCCTTTGGTTTTGTAGAAGTTTGCTGCGCCTTTGATGGCGAGGTTGTCGGACTCGGTCGCGCCGCTGGTGAAGATGATTTCTTTGGGATCGGCGTTGATCAGGGCGGCAATGTCGGCGCGGGCTTTTTCGACGGCTTCTTCTGCTTCCCAGCCGAATGCGTGGCTGTTGGAAGCGGGGTTGCCGAAGGTTTCGGTCAGATAGGGAATCATTTTTTCGGCAACGCGTTTGTCAACGGGGGTGGTGGCGGCGTAGTCGAGATAAACGGGGGTTTTGACGGTCATGGTTTGCTCTTTCTTTTTCTGTAATGTACTTAATGGATATGTGTAAATTGGATGACTTGGCTGCCGTCATCGCTGTTTTTCTGTTCGATGATGCTTTGCAGGGTAACGCTGCTGAGGTAATCGTTGATGGTTTTGTTCAGGTTTTCCCAAAGGTCGTGCGTCAGACAGGGCGCGCCGTGGTGGCAGTTGGCTTTGCTGCTGCATTGGGTGGCGTCCAGCTTGTCTTCGGCGGCGGAAATGATTTGGGCGATATTGATTTGTGCAGGAGGGGCGGCGAGGATGTAGCCGCCGCCGGGGCCGCGCAGGCTTTCAACCAGCCCGGCGCGCCGCAGTTTGCTGAATAGTTGCTCGAGATAGGAAAGCGAAATGCTTTGGCGTTCGCTGATGGCGCTGAGTTTGACAGCGCCGGTTTGCGCGTTCATCGCCAAATCGATCATGGCGGTAACGGCAAAACGCCCTTTTGTGGTCAGTCTCATGGTAGGTGCCTGTGTCGGCTTTTTTATAGTGGTGCGATTGTCTAATATCTGAGTGATTCAGTCAAGTATATTCGGGCATCTCCCGATTGTTTCTTTAAATGACTGTGCGAATTGATTTTTATCCCCCTGAAGATTTCTCTTTTTTATCTGAAACTTGAATCCGAGGTCGTCTGAAAAGTGCTATTACCCTGCTTTTGGCGGGGTTAAAACCATTTGCTTTATAATTGCGATTGATATAGATTATCTAATTCATACTAAATCATTATGGTATTGCAAAAGGTCGTCTGAAACCGCCCTACCCGTTTCAGACGACCCCAGCCATAGCATAAGCAACCCCTTAACAGAGGCAATCAACAATGAAACGCGATTTGAGCAAAATGACCTGTATCGAAGACCTGCGCCTTGTCGCCAAGCGCAAAATGCCGCGCATGTTTTACGATTACATCGATTCAGGTTCTTGGACGGAAACCACCTACCGCGAAAACACTTCGGATTTCAAAGACATACGCTTCCGACAAAAGGTATTGGTCAATATGGAAGGTCGTAGTTTAGAGACCAAAATGATCGGGCAGGATGTGAAAATGCCGGTGGCGATTGCGCCGACAGGCTTTACCGGCATGGCGCACGCCGACGGCGAAATTTTGGCGGCTCGGGCGGCGGAGAAGTTCGGCATTCCGTTTACGCTTTCCACCATGTCCATCTGCTCGATTGAAGACGTTGCCGAAAACACCAGCGCGCCGTTTTGGTTTCAGCTCTATGTGATGCGCGACCGCGAGTTTATGGAAAACCTGATTAAGCGCGCGAAGGATGCCAAATGTTCAGCGTTGGTTTTGACCGCCGACTTGCAGGTTTTGGGGCAACGCCACAAAGACATCAAAAACGGTCTGTCCGCGCCGCCGAAACCGACCATCGCCAATTTAATCAATCTGGCAACCAAGCCCGAATGGTGCATGAAAATGCTGAACACGGAACGCCGCACGTTCCGCAACATCGTCGGACACGCCAAAAACGTCGGCGATCTGTCTTCGCTGTCTTCGTGGACGTCCGAACAATTCGACCCGCGCCTGAGCTGGGACGACGTCGCCCGCATTAAAGATTTGTGGGGCGGTAAGCTGATTATCAAAGGCATTATGGAACCTGAAGATGCGGAAAAAGCAGCGAAAAGCGGCGCGGACGCATTGGTCGTTTCCAACCACGGCGGCCGCCAACTCGACGACACCATATCCGCCATCAAAGCCTTGCCCGACATCGTCAGCGCAGTCGGCAGCGACATCGAAGTGTGGATGGACAGCGGCATCCGCAGCGGTCAGGACATCCTCAAAGCATGGGCTTTGGGCGCGAAAGGTACAATGATAGGCAGAGCGTTCCTCTACGGCTTGGGCGCATACGGCGAAGAAGGCGTTACCCGCGCGCTGGAAATCCTGTATAAAGAAATGGACGTCTCCATGGCGTTTACCGGTCATCGCAATATTCAGGACGTTGAAGCCGGTATTTTGCAAAGTACGCGCTGGTCGAATGACAAATTCTGATTGCTTTGAAACACCAAACCGGCGGTTAAACAGATTAACCGCCGGTTTGCTTTTTCATACTCAAAGGTCGTCTGAAAATAAGGTCGTCTGAAACTTTCAGACGACCTCATCATTATCAGGCATTCATCTTGTCTTCAAATGCCGCCAAAATCCGCGCGACTTCTTCCGCGTCTTTAACCGCCCTTACCTCGTCAAACAATTCCTGCGCTTCTCCAAACTCTTTCTTCATCATGCCCAGCCATTGTTTCAGACGGGCGACGGGATATTTGTTGTTCGCTTCTTTGGCGAGACACAAGTGGAAAAATTGGTTTATCCACGTCGAAACTTCGGCGAAATCGGTATCACGAACGGTTTCGCCGTTTTCGTATTGTTTGATTTGGCGCGCCAAATCGGGGCGGATGACAGCGCCGCGACCGAGCATGACGCTGTTGCAGCCCGTCATCTCTTTAATGCCGATATAGTCTTTGAGGCTGAACACGTCGCCGTTGGCGATTACGGGGATAGCGACGTGTTCGCGGATTTTGCGTATCCATTCCCAATGCGCGGGCGGTTCGTAGCCTTCGACTTTGGTGCGCGCGTGTACGGTCAGGGCGCAGGCTCCGCCTTCGGCAATGGCGGCGGCGCATTCGAGCGCAAGGCTTTTGTCTTCGTAACCGAGCCGCATTTTGCCGGTGAGCGGGATGTGTTCGGGCAGGCGTTGGCGCAGGGTTTTGACGATATGGTGGATGAGGTCGGGCTCTTTGAGCAGAACGGCGCCGCCTTTGTGTTTGTTGACCGTCGGGGCGGGGCAGCCGAAATTGAGGTCGATTTTGTCCGCGCCGAAGCGGACGGCTTCCAAAGCGTTGACCGCCATATTGTCGGCATCGCTACCCAAAAGCTGGACGGTACAGGGCGTACCTGCGGGGGTCTTGTTGCCGTTGGCGATTTCGGGGGCGTATTTGAGCCAGGTGGAACGGGAATGGACGGTGTGGGTAATGCGGACGAACTCGCTGACGCATTCGTCGTAGCCGCCGATACGGGTCAGCAAATCGCGCATCACATCGTCCACCAGCCCCTGCATGGGCGCAAGGATAAGCTGCATATCGGAGGAGGTCGTCTGAAAAAAAGGAAATGCGTATTGTAGCGGTATATCGGTTAAAATACACGCTTTCCACGAAGAACTGACCGCCGCCATTGCCGAACTGCCTTGATTTCCCAATTTTGATTTTTCAGACGACCCCTTTTCAGACGACCTCATCATGAACCCGAAAATTCCCGCCACAGCAGCCATGTTGGTCAAAAACTCGGAACGCTATCTGACCGAAGTCTTGACCGCGCTTCAAGACTTCGACGAAGTTTTGCTGCTCGACAACGGTTCGACCGACCACACCTTTGAAATCGCCGAACGTTTCACCAACGTCAGTTATTACAAATACGACTTCATCGGCTTCGGCCCGATGAAAAACCTTGCCGCCCGCCTCGCGCAAAACAATTGGATATTCAGCATAGACAGCGACGAAGTGGCAGATAGCGAACTGATTGCCGCCATCCGCAAAGCCGTGGCGGAAAACAAAGAACAAAACATCTTCTCGCTCTCG
This sequence comes from Neisseria sp. HMSC077D05, assembly GCA_001809325.1. Taxonomy (GTDB): domain Bacteria; phylum Pseudomonadota; class Gammaproteobacteria; order Burkholderiales; family Neisseriaceae; genus Neisseria. The sequence goes on from KV797008.1 coordinate 6,054, forward strand.
CGTCTGAACCACTACAACGGCCGCCTAATCAAAGCCTGCGGCTGGTATCCCGACATTATCCCGCGCCTTTACCACCGCTGTTTTACCCGTTTTTCTGACCGTCAGGTACATGAATCGCTGATCTTGCCGCCCGATGCAAACGTCCGTCCGCTCGAAGGTCGTCTGAAACACTATTCCTTCGAAAACGCCGAAGGGCTGATTCAGAAAATGCAGCAATACAGCTCGCTCTACGCCGAAGAAAACCGCTACAAAAAAGACAGCTCCCCCTTTAAAGCATTGCTGCACGGCAGCGTATCGTTTGTCAAAAACTACCTGCTCAAACGCGGTTTCGCCTACGGCGCGGACGGCTTGACCATTTCCATCGCCAATGCGCAAGGTTCGTACTACAAATATGTCAAACTTTACGAGCGCAACCGCAACATCAGCGTCGCCCTGATTGTGACCACCTACAACCGTCCCGACGCGCTGGAGCTGGTTTTAAAATCCGCACTCGCGCAAACCCGCCTGCCCGACGAAATCATCGTCGCAGACGACGGTTCGCGCCAAGACACCGCCGAAGTCGTTGAGTTCATCCGCAGCCACACTGACATCCCCGTCAAACATTCTTGGCGGCCGGACGACGGCTTCCGCGCCGCCGAATCGCGCAACCGCGCGCTGGCGCAGGCAAAAAGCGACTACATCATCCTCATCGACGGCGACATGATACTTGACCCGTCCTTCGTCGCCGACCACCTCAAACTCGCACGCAAAGGCAGGCTGGTACAAGGTTCGCGCGTCATCCTGACCCAAGCGCGCACCCAAGAAATTTTAGATTCCGGCGAATTGCCCGATTTGTCCGCGTTCAGCCAAGGCATAGAAAAACGCCTGTCCGCCCTGCGCTTCCGCAGCCTGTCTGCCCTGATCGGCAGCCAAAGCAGTCGCAAACACAAAGGCATCAAAACCTGCAATATGGGCTTTTTCCGCAGCGATGCGCTCGCCGTCAACGGCTTCGACAACCGCTTTGTCGGCTGGGGGCGCGAAGACAGCGAGTTCGTCGCCCGCCTCTTCCATAACGGCATGAAACGCCACAATCTCAAATTCGCCGGCATCGCCTACCACCTCTGGCACCACGAAGCCGAACGCGACGCCCTGCCGCAAAACGACGCCCTGCTCAAAGCCACGCTGTCCGAACAAAAAATCCGCTGCGAACATGGCATGGACGAGTTTATATAGTGGATTAAATTTAAATCAGGACAAGGCGACGAAGCTGCAGATAGTACGGCAAGGCGAGGCAACGCCGTACTGGTTTAAAGTTAATCCACTATAAAAAAACCCGTTTTGCGCGCGTTTCCCCCTCAAACGTCGTCTGAAACCTTTCAGACGACGTTTTACCTTCAAGCAGCCGCCAGCCCATCAAATCTTTACTGAAACCAAACACTTGCAGTGCTATACTATTAATATAACGACAAACGACTCACACACTACGGTTACACATCATGTCCCCCCGCCCGATTACCATCACCTCATACAACATGCACAAAGGCATGTCCGCGCTCAACCGCAAAGTCCAAGTGGACAGCATGGCGGAAGAGCTTCGCGGCATAGGCTCGGATGTTCTGTTTTTGCAGGAAGTGCAAGGTCAACACCTGATGCGCAGCAACAGGCTGGCAGACTTCCCCGAACAACCGCATTACGACATCCTCGGCGATCGCCTCTCCTACAACCGCAGCTACGGCAAAAACGCCGTATACCCGCAGCGCCACCACGGCAACGCCATCCTCAGCCGCCTGCCGCTGGAAACCCGCCACAATCTCAACATCAGCGTCAACAAACTCGAACAGCGCGGCGTACTCCATTGCGAAGTCCTGCCCGAAGGCTGGGAAACCCCGCTCGTCTGCCTCTGCGCCCACCTCAACCTGCGCGAACCCGATCGCGCCAAACAATACCGTGCCATCTTCGAATACGTCGTACATCACATCGACCCGCATAGCCCGCTGATTCTCGCCGGCGACTTCAACGACTGGCGGCAAAAATCAGCCCTATCCTTGGGTAACGCCTTGAACCTGAAAGAAGTATTCGTGGACAGCAACGGCAAACGCCCCAAAACCTTCCCCGCCCGCCTGCCCGTCCTCAGCCTCGACCGCGTCTACACCCGCAACCTGGAAGTCTTAGACTCCCAAATCCACAACGGCAAAAACTGGCAACGCCTCTCCGACCACTTACCCTTAAGCGTCAAAGTCAGACCCAAACTGCCTTGACCGCCCCCGTACCAAAGGTCGTCTGAAAACCTGAAATCGGGATTTTCAGACGACCTTTGCAAATATAGTGGATTAAATTTAAATCAGGAC
>KV797008.1:8480-17276 GCA_001809325.1 Neisseria sp. HMSC077D05
ACGCCGTACTGGTTTAAAGTTAATCCACCATATTGTTTCGAAAGTTCAACCTATTGCTCAGCAGGAGAATGGTAATTTCCTGACTTTTTTATCTCTTTTTCAAACGGATATAAATCATCATAATTGAAACTTTTCCAATAGTTGCTCCACCTCTTGTCAACAATCAAATTATTTTGTGCCACAAGCTGATCATTTTTCAGAATATCTATCGCTTCTTTATTGCCTTTTTCCGCCGCACGCTCAAGAAAGACAGATGCCATACCGTAGTCTTTCTTTTTCAGAAAAACTTTATATTGTTCAAACTCCTCAACACCGGTATGAAAACCTAATTGTTTACTGCGTTCCAACCATATATTGGCCTTTACTAAATCACGCTCCACTCCAGAAGCATATTGATATGATCCCGAAACCAATTCCATTGCTTTCGGATCCTTTTTCAAGACCAATGGATACAATATTGTAAATGCCTTTAAATAATCGCCGCTTTTGCCTGAAGCTATTAAGAATTGATCATAAGGAGTTTTTTCGTTTTTCAACTTCGACCATTCACGGAGTGCACCTAATCCAATTAAAATGATTATTGATGCTATACCTAATAGCTTTAATGTTTTATGCATTGTTGTTTCACCATTCTTGTTGTGACAAACCTACTAATCTTAAAATACCACCCAATATAATGATGAGATTTTCCTCTTAAGATTTCGATTGAATCAGAAAATTATCTGAAATGGAAGTGAATATCACAGATACGTTGGATGGTATTCCGCAAAAAACGTATTGATTAAGAAGGAAAACAATAACAACAACGTATACGGTTATCTAAAACAAAGGTCGTCTGAAAAACAATTTTCAGACGACCTCTTTATATCGGCAAATCAACTTCAAGCCATCATTCAATCAACTTTAAACTCAGCAAACTTTTTACGAAATCCAATACAACCCCGGCTCGCCCGAATTAAAAAATATATAGTGGATTAACTTTAAATCAGGACAAGGCGACGAAGCCACAGACAGTACAGATAGTACGGCAAGGCGAGGCAACGCCGTACTGGTTTAAAGTTAATCCACTATAATTTTCCGAGGTACCAAAATGCCAAAGTTATATTGCTTGGCGTCTGTTTACACATTATCGGGTTTTAGTTAAAATTATTATATAAATAATAATCATAATCAATTTATGTTATTTTGCAGCTCTAAAGAAACAAAGCATTTTGTCCGCCATTCCTTTCCACACAATCGGTAACCTATGGATATTTTCCTTTGTTTTATCAAAATGCCCTTCCCTTTCGTGAAGCAAGCGCATCCATATCAACGGTTCTAACAAACCGTTTAATCAATTGGCTGCAATCCCATTACATTCGGTTCGCGTTTTATTTTCCAATGCCATCTGGAAGCATTTCAGATTTCGCCTATTTTCAAGCTGTTGCGAACAAAGGAAAATCCATCATGAAACCTGTCAAATCCGTCGAATTCCCCTCTACGCCCAAAATATTGGTTTTATTTTTGAGTATGCTGTGGCATATGCCGTTATGGGCGGAAAATACTACCCCCACCCAAAGCGTGCAGATGGATACCATTACCGTCAAAGCACAGCGCAACCGGGATAAAAGCGGCCGCAGTCAAGTCTACACCCGCGACATCAGCAACCTCTACAAAGGAAAACAGGAAATCGAAACCTACCGCGGCAGCAGCGTAGCCGATTTAATCGGCGGCATGGCGGGAGTTTACAGCGGCGACGCACGCAACAGCGGCGCGCTCGACCCCAACATACGCGGCATTCAGGGCGAAGGCAAAGTTCCGGTAACGGTAGACGGCACGGAACAGGCAATCAGCGTATGGCGAGGATTTGAAGGCATATCCAACCGCAACTACATCGACCCGAACCTTATTAGCAGCGTGTATGTGGAAAAAGGCGCATCGGCAAACCGCGACATCCGCACCGGCATAGGCGGTTCGGTCAGCATGAAAACGCTGGAAATCGACGACGTCGTGCCGAAAGATCAAAAATTCGGCATGGAAGTCAAGATGGAAACCGGCAACAATACCATCAAGCAGCGGGAATACGCCCACGCCGCCTCATGGAACAAAGACTACCGCCGCTACCCGAGTCCCTACTCCTTCGACCGCATGGAATGGGCAATTATGCTGGACGACAGCGACCGTCAAAAACAACGTTTCGGCGGGCGAGGAAAATTATTTAAAGACAACGCCTTCCGCATTTCAGCCGGTATGCGCGGCGAAGTGTTTGACGGCTTGATTGCCTACGCATGGCGCGACAAGGGCAATTACTTTGCCGGCAGCAATGGGGCGGAACGCTACGGCTACCTCTCCGATGCCAACTCCATGACTGAAGAAGAATTTACCAAAAAAGTTACCGATATCCAGCAATATACCGCCAATGTCGGTACGTATTACCATCCGTCCGGTGAAGTGGCTAACACATCCCTGAATATGCGTTCGTGGCTGGGCAAAGGCACGTTCAAACTGCCCGACAATCAAAAAATACAGCTCGGCATACGCCATACCAACACCCGTTTCGGCGAAATCATGCCGTACAGCATCTTGTTCGGCAATATCGGCGGCAGCAAGCTCAAACCAGACGGCTCCGCCGAAACCGATATGAGTAGGCTCACCAAAGGCACGCTGATGGCGGAATGGCCGCAGGCATGGGTAAAACAGACTGCCGTCAATCTCGATTACACATGGAAACCCGAAAACAGCCGCTGGATAGATTTGAAGGCGGGGATTTGGGGCACTTTCAACGATTCGCAAACCAACTCCACGGGCGGCTATCCTGCATCGACCCTATTCCTCGACAAAGCATTCAACGACAAATACGCCGAAGACTGGTATTACAAAGGCAAAGAGCCGGAATGGGACAAACTGCCGCCCAACACCAACAACCGTTTTACCGTCTTCAACGCTGCCGCCTACCGCGCCAAAAACAACCGCTTGGGCATCAATTTGTCCAACCGCATGAAGCTGGCCGATACACTCGAACTGACCCTGACGGGCGATTACCAACGCGAAAAACTCAAAGGCAGCAGCGACACCAGCTGGATACTCGCCCTGCCGCACGACGAATACCGCAAACTGGTGTGGGACGACCCCGAAACCACCTTAAACTCCAACTTCGCCATGACCATGCCGCGTCAAGGAAAACGCAATGAATGGAATGTCGGCTTCAACTTCAAATACGAACCGACGCCGTGGCTGACCCTGAACGCCGGCGGTCGCTATACCGACTACCGCATGACCGATACCTTCGTCCGCGATTATCTGTCCAAACACCGCGACCGCTTGGAAGCAGAAGGCGAATTTAACGTATTGTCTGAAAACAGCCGCAATATCGCCGCCATCGGCAGCAGACTGGCCACTCCGGAAGAATACCGTGCCCGCATGGATTTGAAAGCCAGATATGAAGCCGCATTGAAAGCCTATGAAGAAAGTCCCGAAGTGGTGCGTACGCAAGCGGCATGGGACGCATACGACCAAAAATTTTGGGCATGGATAAACACCCTGCCCGTACCCGATTACGCCTGGGCGCTGGAAAATATGCCCGAAGAAACGGAAAGGCGGAAAAGCGGCTACCCTGATTTCATCCCGTGGCCGCAAGAGCTGACCGATTTAAGCGAAGAATACAACAATTCAACCACACTGCCCGCCAATATAGAACAGGGCTATATGCCACTTACCGACTGCACGACAGACCCCGCGGCAGGAAACTGCATTTATTGGAAAAACGGCGAAAACCCCGTTTCAGACGGCCGTCTGAAACAATTTGCCGAAAAAGGCATCAATCAAGCCACCGGAGAAGTCGAAAACAAATACCAAGGCGGCACACTAATCGGTGCAAAAAGCCCCGTTGCCGAATACCGGCACCTGACCGAAGAAGAACTGCGCAACTCATGGAAAAAAAGCGGCCACGCCTTCGCCCCCATGTTCTCCGCCACCGTCAAACTCGGCGACCACACCCGCCTGTTTGCCCGTTACACCGAATTCAAACGCTTCCCCAGCATGTATGAAGGCACATTCGGTTTCGGCAACCACAGCATCGCCAAGCTGTTCAGCATCCCCTTCGACCGCACCCGCTACCCGCTCAAACCCGAACATGCCAAGAATTGGGAAATTTCCCTTAGCCACGACTTCACCCGCCTGCTGCCCAAAATGCGTTACGCGGACGTTCGTCTGACCTACTTCCACAACAAAACCCGCAACGTCATCGACCGCAACTATACCACCTGGCAAATCAGCAATTACGACAAACAAGTCATCAGCGGCTTAGAGCTGCAAACCCGCTTCGACAACGGCCGTGTCTTCGGCGACTTAGGCGTGGTGCGCAACATGAAAAACGAAGTCTGCGACCACCGCGCCATCGAACAGCAATATGATGTGGAAATGTTTGTCCAAAAAGGACGCACTTTCCCCGTGCCTTACTGTCAAAACGGCGGCCTCACCGGCGGTTGGCTGATCAACCGCATCCAGCCGCGCTGGTCGGTCGTTGCCAACCTCGGCGGCAGGTTCCTAAACGAAAAACTCGAAATCGGTTCGCGCCTGACCTTCCACAGCCGCGTCGAAGACAAACAACAGCCCTCCGCCCGCTGGCGCGACTACTACCTGCAACGCGACGGCGCAAACAGCACAGCCTTCCGCAGCGACAACGGCAACGCCAACTGGCAGCCCGTTACTGTCGTAGATGCCTATGTGCGTTACAAATTCAACAAACATTTCAGCGCAGAGCTAACGGGCAGCAACCTGACCGACCGTTATTACCTCGACCCCATGAGCCGTTCCTATATGCCCGCCCCGGGCCGCACCCTGCGCATCGGTTTGACGGGGAAATGGTAATTTCATCTAACAGAAACAGCCTCTTTGCGTACTGGCAAAACATTAAGGTCGTCTGAAAAACAATTTTCAGACGACCTTTGGAGAAGCTCTATTTTTTAAGAAGCCAATACACGTGGGAACAGGATTTCATTTTCCAAATGGATATGATTGGTCAAATCATCCACCATTTCGCGTGCCAATGTATACAGGCGCGTCCAGCTTCCGCAAGCGTTTTCGGGAACAGTCAGATTATTGGTCAATTCAAGCAGCTTGGCTACGGCTTGGTCGTGTTCCTCATGCTCGTGCATCATCACATTAATCGGCATTGCCGCTCCGCGACCGACGCCTTGTTTGATCATCGGAAACAGCATGCGTTCTTCCTTCATCATGTGCATCAGCAGTTCGTTTTGCATATAGGCAAGCAACTCCGGTACTTCAGCCGGAAAACTGTCGGCGTGTACTTCGGCAACTTTTTGCGCCAACGGAACCAGTTCTTCAAATTGCCCGCGGTGTACATCATGGTAGCGTTGCAGGATATGGTCGATGGTTGCACCAAACGGCGCGTTTTCCCATACGGTAAAATCAGTCATGGCAGTGTCCTTGGATTTGTATCGGGTCGGCAAATTCAGGCGACCTTTTTAAAGATGGATTTTTTATGAATGTATGAAACGAGTGAAGGATACACCTACAAAACTGATTTGTATAGATGGAACTAAAATAGATAACAAATTGAGAATAAAAGTAATTTATTTTTAAAAGGGAGACTGAAGCAGCTTGCAACCTGAATTAAAGCAATAAAAATAGCCCATCTTAATCAAGACGGGCTGTTTGGAATCTGGCAGAGAGGAAGGGATTCGAACCCTCGATACGCTATTCACGTATACACGCTTTCCAGGCGTGCGACTTAAACCACTCATCCACCTCTCTGTGGAATCAAACATATTTTGCTGTCTGATATTGTATCTTAATCAGACAAATAAATCCATTCAATAAAAAATCCGGATAAGCCGGATAATTGATTTGGTGCCCAGGAGAAGACTCGAACTTCCACACCCGTGAGGATACTAGCACCTGAAGCTAGCGCGTCTACCAATTCCGCCACCTGGGCAAATTAGAATGGAGATAAGCAAAGCGGCGCGACCAAAAATTTTGGTGCCCAGGAGAAGACTCGAACTTCCACGCCCGTGAGGACACTAGCACCTGAAGCTAGCGCGTCTACCAATTCCGCCACCTGGGCTTTGCTTTATTTCCTGTTTTGCGTTACAGTGATTGACTATTTCGCAAAGAAGCGGTCATTATATATTTTAGAAAAAGAATGTCAACCAATAAAATGAACAAAAATATTAAATCTTTAAATTTACGAGAAAAAGACCCGTTTTTGAAACGGGAGAAACAACGTTACGAACATCCGCTGCCAAGCAGGGAGTGGATCATTGAATTATTGGAACAAAAAGGCGTGCCGTCCAAAATCGAAGTCTTGGCACGCGAGTTGTCGATTACGGAAGAAGAGTACGAATTTTTCGAACGTCGTCTGAAAGCGATGGCGCGGGACGGTCAGGTTTTAATCAACCGTCGCGGCGCGGTTTGCGCGGCGGACAAATTAGATTTAGTTAAATGCCGTGTCGAAGCGCACAAAGATGGCTTCGGCTTCGCCGTACCGCTCACGCCCACCAAAGACGGCGACTTTGTTTTATACGAACGCCAAATGCGCGGCATCATGCACGGCGACATCGTTACCGTCCGCCCTGCCGGCATCGACCGCAAAGGCCGCCGCGAAGGAACGGTTTTAGATATTGTCGAACGCGCGCAAAGCAAAGTGGTCGGGCGTTTCTATATGGATCGCGGCGTGGCGATTTTGGAAGCGGAAGACAAACGCTTGAATCAAAGCATCGTCTTGGAACCTGACAGCGTCGCGCATTTCAAACCCGAATCCGGTCAGGTCATCGTTGGCGAAATCGAGACTTATCCCGAACAAAACCGCCCTGCCGTGGCGAAAATCATTGAAGTATTGGGCGATTATGCCGACAGCGGCATGGAAATCGAAATCGCTGTGCGCAAACACCATTTGCCGCACCAATTCAGCGAAGCGTGTGCCAAAGCCGCGAAAAAAATCCCCGACCATGTTCGTAAAAGCGATTTGAAAGGCCGCGTCGATTTGCGCGATTTGCCTTTGGTAACGATTGACGGCGAAACGGCGCGCGATTTCGACGATGCCGTGTTTGCTGAGAAAATCGGACGCAATTACCGTTTGGTCGTGGCGATCGCCGATGTCAGCCATTATGTCCGCCCCGATGACGCTATCGATACGGATGCGCAGGAACGCAGCACCAGCGTCTACTTCCCGCGCCGCGTGATTCCCATGTTGCCGGAAAACCTGTCGAACGGCATCTGCTCGCTCAATCCCGATGTCGAGCGTTTGTGCATGGTGTGCGACATGGTCATCACTTACGCGGGCAATATTAAAGAATACCGCTTCTACCCTGCGGTTATGCGTTCCCATGCCCGCCTGACTTACAACCAAGTCTGGGATTGGATTTCAGACGACCTCGACCATCCGCACAAAGCCCAAATCGACACTCTCTACAAACTCTTCAAAATCCTTCAGAAAAAACGCTTCGAACGCGGCGCGATGGAGTTTGAAAGCGTCGAAACCCAAATGCTTTTCGACGACAACGGCAAAATCGAAAAAATCGTGCCCGTTGTCCGCAACGACGCCCATAAATTGATTGAAGAGTGCATGTTGGCGGCGAACGTCTGCGCGGCAGAGTTCCTGATAAAAAACAAGCACACCGCCCTCTTCCGCAACCATTTAGGCCCGACACCCGAAAAACTCGCCACCCTGCGCGAGCAGCTCGGCTTATTGGGTTTGCAACTGGGCGGCGGCAACAACCCGACGCCGAAAGACTATGCCGCACTTGCCGAACAATTCAAAGGCAGACCCGATGCCGAATTGCTGCAAGTCATGATGCTGCGCTCCATGCAGCAGGCAGTTTACGAACCGCATTGCGACGGACACTTCGGCCTTGCCTACGAAGCATACGCCCACTTCACCTCCCCCATCCGCCGCTATCCCGACCTGACCGTCCACCGCGCCATCAAAGCCGTGTTGAACCAACAAACCTACACGCCAAACAAAAGCTGGCAGGCTTTGGGCGTACACACCTCGTTCTGCGAGCGCCGCGCCGACGATGCCAGCCGCGACGTGGAAAACTGGCTGAAAACCTATTACATGCGCGATAAAGTCGGCGAAATATTCGAAGGCAAAATCTCCGGCATGACCAACTTCGGCCTCTTCGTTACCTTGGACGGCATCCACATCGACGGCTTGGTACACATCAGCGATTTGGGCGAAGACTATTTCAACTTCCGCCCCGAGATCATGGCGATAGAAGGCGAACGCAGCGGCATCCGTTTCAACATGGGCGACAAAGTCAGCGTCCGAGTAGCGCGCGCCGATTTGGACACCAGCAAAATCGACCTGACCTTGATCAGCGGCGGAAGCAGCGGCAAAAAACGCCGCGCCCAAACCACCGCCCAAACCGGCTCGAAAACCAAACGCAAACTGACAGCGAAAGAAATCGACGATGCGATGAAAACGCCTGTAAAACAGGAAAAACCCGCCGCCAAACGCCGCAGCAAAGCCCAACCGTCCAGCACAACAACGTCGTCTGAAAACGGCAAAAAGAAAACCGCCAAAGCCAAAACGGCAACGGAAAAAGCCAAACGCAAAGACAAGAAGCCAAGCAAAAGCGTGAAAATCAAGGTGAAAACCCCGGATACCGCGCCAACCAAGCGCAAAGGCAGAAGCAAGGCTAAATAGTTTGTCTTTTGGCTAATTTCAAAAGCCGTTTAACGGACAGGTGCGATAACAAACGGCGGTTGTTCATCATCTATATTTCCACACAACCGCCGGTTCCATTTCTCCTTAATTCAAGACCAAAAAGGTCGTCTGAAAACTGAACTGGCCCC
>KV797009.1 GCA_001809325.1 Neisseria sp. HMSC077D05
AACGCCGACAACGTCGTGTACCAAACCCGCCGTTTCGACCGCTATACGGCCTGAGCCTATGATTTTTGCAGCCGCTATTTCAATCGGATGTAAAACGTACCGTCCGGCACGACGGGCAGGTATTTGCGATAGAAGTCCAGATAGGTCTTGTTTGGGTCTATGTCGGCAAACTGCTGCGGATACAGGGTTTTGGCGATAAATTGCGCGCTGGCCAAATCGGTGAGCGAACGGGAGGCGGTGTGGTAGATGCCGTAAACGCGTTTGTTTTTGACGGCAGGAATGTCTGCCCAGCCTTTGCGTTTGACAAATCCGGCTAGGCGGCGTTGCGCATCGGCCTGGCTGATGCCTATACCCATCGCCATAATGCCAGGCTTGTCTTTATGGCCGTTTTCCGTCCCCGAAATGACGATGACGTCGGGTTTGGCCGTCAGGAATTTTTCAGGGTTTATCGGTCCCCAGTTTTTAACGTAAGGCGCGGCGATATTGTTGCCGCCTGCTGTGTCGGCAATCGCGCCCCACATATCTTTGCCGAAGGTGTAGCTGTATTCGGACGGGCCTTTGTCGCCGAACTCGATATAGATTTTCGGTTTGGACTGCTTGGCGCGCGCGACGCGTTTTTGGATATCGGCAATGCCTCGGGCGTATTCGGCGGCAATTTTTTGGGCGCGCGCCTGCGTACCGTTGAGTTCGCCGAAAATTTCCGCACTGCGCGTGTGCCGCGCGACGGTTTCGGCGTTGAAATCGACCACGACGACGGGTATGCCTGCCGCTTTAATGCGCGGCAGGTGGGTGGCGACGGCCTTATACTGCCAGTCGGCCAGAATCAATACGTCCGGCTTGAGCGCGAGCGTTTTCTCCAGTGAAAACGTGCCGGTGCTGATGTTGCCGATGTCCGCAATGTTTTGCAGCGTAGGCAGCTTCTGTTTGAACATCGCCCAGCTGCCGGGATTGAATTTCTCCCAAAACTCACGCGAAATGCCGATGACGTTTTTAAATTTGTCCGCGCCCGTTACCGCGATATAGTCGGGATAGTAAAACGCCAAAACCGCGCGTTTGACAGGGACATCGACTTTGACTTCGCGTCCCAATACGTCTTTGATAGTTTTGATTTCGGCTTGGGCAAAAAGGGGCAGGAGGGCGAGGGCGGCAAATAAAGCGCGTTTGTTCATGAGCGGATACTTTCAAAGAAATGATTATCATTCGTCTTGTTTTCAGGAGAAAAGTTCCCAGACGGTCCTTCTGCGCCGACATTATTTTCAGACGGCCTTACATTGTTTAAACCTTGCCGAAAAAGTAAAATACCTGTTTTCAAAGACTTTGGAGCCATCATGACCGTCAAAACCCGTTTCGCCCCCAGCCCCACCGGCTACCTGC
>KV797010.1:0-4458 GCA_001809325.1 Neisseria sp. HMSC077D05
GTTATGGAAAGTTGCACTTCAAATGCGAATCCCCGTCGTCTGAAAAGCCGTTTGCAGGTTTTCAGACGACCTTTTTTTGAGTTTGCCGCGGATATAAACGTTGACAATGACAAAATATTAATACTATGCTGAAGTATTACTCACTAGCGGATATATTATGCAAACGACTCATCCGAACCCATCCCTCCGTCTCAACATCATCGGCACAGGCAAAGGACTGCCTTCGCGGCTGGTTCCTTCCACCGAAATCGACGCCCTGCTCGGTATCAAAGAAGGCCGCACCGAAAAACTCAGCGGCTTGGCGCAACGCTACTTTCTGGCAGAAGGCGAATCTGCCGATGCGATGCAGCTTCAAGCCGCGCAAAGCGCAATGGCGGCGGCAGGCATCACGATTGACGATGTGGACTGCGTCATCAACGCTTCGGGTATCGACCGTCAATGCATTCCCTTCAACGCCGCGCATACCTTGCGCCTGCTGAAGCCCGCGCGCCCGATTACCGCATTCGACGTCAATATGACCTGTTTGTCGTTCTTACGCAGCTTGGATTTGGCGGATTCTCTGTTACACAAATATCCCACCATTTTATTGATCAGCTGCGATGTCGCCTCTGTCGGCTTGGACTGGAACGATTTTCACAGTTCGACCATTTTCGGCGACGGTGCGGCGGCGGCAGTCATCAGGTCGTCTGAACGCGGCGGCGTGCTGACGAGCAAATTCGAGGTACATCCCGAAGGCTACGAATTTTGCACCATTCCTGCGGGCGGCTATGAAAACCATCCGTCCAAACATCCTGAAAGCTATGTCTCCCAAGCCTATTTCCACATGAACGGCAAAAAGCTCTACAAGCTTGCCGCCGAAGCCATACCCGGCTTTTTGGATGAAACTTTGGCGCAGGCAGATTTGACGTTGGCAGACATAGACTGGATCGTTCCGCATCAGGCAAGCCGCGGCGCTTTGCAACACATCATCAGTCGTCTGAAACTCGATCCGGCTAAAATCGTCGATATTTTCAACACCCACGGCAACCAAATCTCCGCCTCCATCCCCTCCGCGCTGCACCACCTGCTGACTGATTTCCCCGTCCGCTCGGGCGATAAAGTTTTGCTGTTCGGCACATCCGCAGGCGTGGGCTTGGGCGCCTTGGTTTGGGAAAAACCATGAAAAAGGCGATCGTCACCGGCGCGACCGGCGGACTGGGGCGCAACCTTGTGCAAACGCTGCTTGCCCAAGGCTGGCAGGTAGCCGCCTGCGGGCGCAATGCCGAAATCGGCAAAAGGCTGGATACGGAATTTCACGCCTTCGATTTGTCCGACCGCAATCAGACCCTGAAGGCGTTTTCCGAAGCCGATATCGTGTTCCATTGCGCCGCACTGTCTTCGCCGTGGGGGCGCTACGAAGATTTCTACCGCGCCAATGTGACCGCCACACAAAACGTCTTAGCGGCGATGCGGCACCACCATATCGGCAAGCTGATACACGTTTCCACGCCCAGCATCTATTTCGACTACCTCGACCAGCACAAAGTCCCCGAAACCTTTATCAGCCGCCACTTCGTCAACGACTACGCCTACACCAAATTCCTTGCCGAACAAGAAGTCATCGCCGCCACCGACATTTCCAGCGTCATCATCCGCCCGCGCGGCATTTTCGGCGAATACGATACCGCTGTCCTGCCGCGCCTGCTCAAAATCTCTGAAAAAGGCTTTCTGCCGCTGATTCGGCGCAGCGGTCACGAAGCAGGCGGCGCATTAGTGGACGTTACCTACGTCGGCAATGTCGTCCATGCCCTTCTGTTGGCAGCTAAAGCTGATGTGCCCCGCGCCATGCCGTTCAACATCACCAACGGCGAGCCGCAAACCATCGCCGCACTCTACCGGCAAATCATCGACACCCTGCATCTCGGATGTCGTCTGAAACCCATTTCCTACCGCCTGATCGACAGCGTTGCCCGCATACTGGAAACGCAGGCGCGGCTGACCCGTTCCTTTCGCGAACCCCTCGTTACCCGTTACAGCATAGGCACGATTTCCTTCGACCAAACCCTAGACATCAGCCGCGCCCGTTCGCTGCTCGGCTACGAACCCCAAATCAGCGTTGCCGACGGACTGCGGCAATACGCCCGCTCCCTGAAAGGCTGAAGCTATGGACATCCGTTTCTACCACACCGGCTACTGCACCCATCCCGAATGTATGGTCGAACGGGGCGGCAGCCTGCGTAAAGCCGCCTTTCCCGCCATGACCGCCCACATTACCCACCAGGGCGGCAACCTGCTTTTCGACACCGGCTACGCGCCCCGATTTTTCGAAGCCTGCCGCCGCTTTCCCGAGAAATTTTACGCGCTGACCACGCCCGTCACCCTCAGCCAACCGACCATACGCGAGCGTTTGGGCGATGCCACGCACGACATCAACCAAATCTTCCTGTCCCACCTTCACGCCGACCATATTGCCGGACTCAAAGACTTCCCCGACGCAGAAATCATCCTTTCCCGCGCCGCCTACGACTTTGTTTACCGTACCGACAAACCCGAAAGCCTGACCAACCGCATCATCGAAGTCAAACAAGGCTTCCTGCGCGAGCTGTTGCCCCAAGACCTGCCGCAGCGCGCCCGCTTTATCGAAGATATGCCCGAAGTCCGCCTTGACGAAGCGTTTTACCCATTTGAACAAGGCTACCGCATCAGTGCCGATTTGATTGCCGTCGCCCTGCCCGGCCATGCCGCCGGACAATACGGACTGATAGCCGGAGAATTTTTCCTGATTGCCGACGCCGTTTGGCGGTTTGCGACCATCAGCCACAACCGCCGTCCCAACCCACTTACCGGCCTTATCGCCCAAAACCGCACCGCCGTCCAAGCCACCATAGACCGCCTGCAACACCTCCACCGTCGCAACCGCGAAATCATCCTCGTTCCCAGCCATTGCGAACCCACCTTGCGCCGTTTGGGCATGGAAGGCTTGGATTAAAACAGGTCGTCTGAAAACCCAACAAGCCAAAGCCCCTCAACCGCCCCAAAGAATACACCATGAAACCTTCAAAATGGCAAATCCTCAAATCCTTCTTCAACACCCGAGATTACACAGACCGCGCCGCCCTTGAAGCACACCAGCAAAAACAGCTCGACCGCCTTTTAACAAACCACAACAGCCGCTTCTACCCGCACAGCACCAAGCTGCAAGACTATCCCGTTATCAACAAACGCATCTTCATGCAGCATTTCGCTGATATCAACGCCTACGGCATCAGCGAAAAAGACGCCCTCTCCGTCGCCCTCAAAGCCGAAGAAAGCCGCGACTTCAGCCCCGTTTTTCAGACGACCTCAGGCAAAGAAATCACTGTCGGACTTTCCTCCGGCACCAGCGGCAACAGAGGTATTTTCCTCGTTTCCCCCGAAGAATCCGCCCTGTGGGCAGGCTATATGCTCAAACGCATGCTGCCCCGCCCCTACCTCGCCCGCCACAGCATCGCCTTCTTCCTGCGCGCCAACAGCAATCTCTACACCGCCGTCAAAAGCCCGCTGATACGATTCGAGTTTTACGACCTGCTCGAAACCTTGGACGCGCACATCCCAAGACTCAACGCACAAAACCCCACCATCCTCATCGCCCCCGCCCAAGTGTTGCAGCAGCTCGCCCAGCATCCCGACCTCGCCATACGCCCCAAAAAAATCATCTCCGTTGCCGAAGTCTTGGAACCGCAAGTCAAAACCCGCATCGAGCAACGCTTCGGAACACAGGTTCACCAAATCTATCAATGCACCGAAGGCTTCCTCGCCCATACCTGCGCCCACGGCAACCTGCATCTGAACGAAGACATGGTCTATATCGAAAAAGACTGGATAGACCGCGAAAGCGGCCGCTTCGCCCCCGTCATTACCGACTTCAACCGCAAAAGCCAACCCGTCATCCGCTACCGCCTCGACGACGTTTTGATTGCCAACGACGCGCCCTGCCCATGCGGCAGCGCATTCGCCCGCATCAGCGCCATCGAAGGACGCTGCGACGATATCCTCGACGCACGCACGACAGGCGGCGAACCTTACGCCCTCTACGCCGACTTCATCCGCCGCGCCATGATTTCAGAGGACCTCATCAAAGAATACCGTGTCGAACAACACGGCAAAGCCCTGCACATTTTCCTCGCGCCCGACACAGAGCAAACCCGCACCGCCGCCACCCGCAACCTGGACCGCCTGTGGCAGACGCTGCAACTTCGCCCTTTCGATTACATTTTCCAACCGGAACAAACCCGCCCCCTGCACCAAAAACGCCGGCGCGTGACGAAAATTTCCCCGTATGGTGAAAATCCGTAATCGTTTAAAAGCCCTACCTTTCAAAGTAAAGATAAAAAAGGTCGTCTGAAAAAATTTCAGACGACCCTTCCAGTAAAAAGAAAAACGCCATACCTGACCTTCCTACTTTCCGTAATATAGTGGATTAACAAAAATCAGGACAAG
>KV797010.1:4558-34102 GCA_001809325.1 Neisseria sp. HMSC077D05
TACTGGTTTAAATTTAATCCACTATACTTTCCGTAATACCTGCCATGTTAAGCTTGCAGTAACGCCCAACACTCTTTCAGACGACCTAAACCTTATGCGCCACCTTATCCCCCTCTTCTTCCTGTCATTTCCGTTAGCAGCCTATGCAGGCGGTGATTTTTCAAAAGCCCAAGTCCTCAGTATTGTAGGCAGCCACGGTTACTATCGAATTTCCGTCCGCCAAATAGAACACCCAATTTATAACGATGGATGTACGACATACAATATCCGTATTACTCCTCCTAGAAAAACCTTTTGGGATCTGCTTGGTCTGGGACGAGCCGACGACCATCCCACCGCCGAACAAACACAAGCTGCTGCCGCAGTATTGAAACAGTATGCTGCCAATCAGCACCCGCTAGAAATCGGCTATTTAGGTGGCGGACTGTATCCTGATCCTCAGCAAAAATGCCTTTATCACGGCACTGGGATGAGGTTTGATGCACCGGACTATTTAGCCGTACGTCAAGACGGACGCATGGATCTATATCCTTATCTGACCAAACCATAAGTCCATCCCCGCCACAAAGCAAAAGGTCGTCTGAAAACGGGCGCAGTCAGTTTCTGCAGAGCTAAAACGAACTCAGTGAATCTTGAGAACAGTTTTTTCAGACGACCTTTCCCTCGAGCGACCATACCAGCCAATCGAAATAGAAACCTCTCCCGCTCCAACCCGCTAGAACCAATCCCCATCTACTGCCCGATATCGCCCCACTCCAAACCAAATTTCTGCAAATATTTGCGCAGCCTGTCGCTGTCATTGGTTTTGGCACGGCTGTTTCGGGAAACATGAAACAATGCCCTTCCCGCCTGCGCCATGTTTTGGTGTTTGCGGCATTCGTCAATCACGTTCTGCAATTGCAAGCGGTCAAACAAATCCAAATTTTCCCAATCGATTTTGTCGGGGTAGTTATCCGCCTTTTCAGACGACCCCTTGTGTAAAAGGTCGTCTGAATCCGCCTCCTCAGCCCACAACCATTTGAGCCGCTCAATTTCTGCCGCTACTTGTTCCGTCTGTATCCTGCCCTGCGGGGCAAGTGTGGCAAGACGCATGATGCTGGCGGCAAGGTCGCGGAAATTGCCGCGCCATCGGGCTTCGTTTGAATGGGCGAAGGCAAGGTAGGCAGACAGGGCTTCTTTATTGAAACGGGTGGCGCGGCCGAGTTCCTGCGAGGCGAGCGCGAGCTGGTGTTCGATGTTCGGCTCGATGTCTTCGCGGCGGTCGGCGAGCGCGGGCAGCGGGTAGTTCCAGATATTGATGCGGGCAAACAGGTCTTCGCGGAAGCGTCCGGCGCGGATTTCCCGCCGCAGGTCGCGGTTGGTACCGGCGATAAGCTGGAAGCTGCTTTGCACTTCCTTGTCGCTGCCGACGGGATAAAAATGTTTTTCTTCAATGGCTTTAAGCAACATGGCCTGTTCGTCCAAGCCCAATTCGCCGATCTCGTCCAAAAACAGCACGCCGCCGTCGGCAGTTTTCAAGTAGCCTTCGCGCTTTTCCGCCGCGCCGGTGAACGCGCCTTTTTTGTGTCCGAACAGGGCGGAAGCCGCACCGTCGCCGCGCAAGGTGGCGCAGTTCACATCGACAAACTCACCTTTAATCAGGTGACGCGCTTTTTTCAATTCGAAAATCCTGCGCGCCAGCATCGATTTGCCCGCGCCGGTAGGGCCGGAGAGCAGAATCGGTGACGGGGAATGGAGAGCGACTTGTTCGATTTCCGCAATCATGCGGTTGAAGGCGGCGTTTTGGGTGGAGATGCCGCTTTTCAGGTAGCGCACCGCATCATCGCGCACAGCGGCAAGGCGTTCGGCAAGCACATCGTAACGCGCCAAATCCAAATCGATGATTTCATAACCGCCGATATCGCCTTTCCCCATGCTGCGCCTTTGGTTTTTCGGCGGCGCAGTCTGCAACAGCACGCCGGGGATTTGGCGCGATTCCACCAATAAAAACAGGCAGATTTGCGCGACGTGCGTACCCGTGGTGATGTGGGTGAGATAAGTTTCTTCTTCAGTATCAAATGTATAGCCCGCCGCCCAATCGTGCAGTTTGGTGTAAACCTCAGAAAAATCCCACGGGTTTTCCAGCTCCATAGGCACGAGATTGACGGCGGTGTGCGGCGACACCTGCTGAATATCGGCTTTTACATGATCCGCCAGATCGCGGTATTTCTCCGAATAAAACAGCTCTATACGGTCAAGATGAAAATCCTGACGCTGATTCATGGCGACATTCGGCCGCCACTTCTGCCAACGCCCTTGACCGAAACCGCTGTCCAATACCGTACCGAGAAAGCTGACGGCGACTTGTTTTTTGTTACTCATCTTTTATTCCGTTTATTCCGTTTGAGTCTCAGACAGCCTTGTATTCAAGCTGCCTTCTTCATGTTTGAGATAGCCTGAAAAACTCTTTTTACTCAGGCGGTATCACTAACATAGGAATAACAAGCGTCCATTTTTCCAGCTTTTTAGTGCCGATTTTTTCTGGGATACGTTGGCGAAATGATTCTCCGACTTCGTCTAAATAACGTACTCTGAAAGTGTTGGCATAGGCGGTAGTTTTTGTCGGCAACGGTGGTAATTTGACGGTACGGGCAACTTCAATATCATCAGAAAGGAAAATATATCTGCCATCCTCCGTCCGCTTCATTTCCAGTGGGTCGTCTTTTTTCAGCTTCGCAGCAGCAAACAGACGTTGTTTCACAGTTTCGACATTGTTGTGACAGACAATGAAGTCGATATCCAAATCACTTTTGCTATCGGTTTCTCCCTCGACTGCCGTGTTTCGATAAGCTGCCAAACGTCTGTATTCGGTATTCAACTCAGGTAATTCGGTAAAGATTTGAGCCACGTTTTCAATATCATCAGGTAGCTTTGTCATCCAAGGATGCTCTGGAGTAGTTTGCAGTAGGGTCAGTGTTTCTATGGCACGAGTCATAGCGACGTAATAAAGCCTCTGTTCGGCTTCGTCAACTCCCTGCCAACCGCCGTCTAAAATGAAGACGTGCTTAAACTCCAACCCTTTGACTGCGTGCGCCGTGCCTAGAAATATACCTTCCGAACGGGTTTCATGTTCATCACCTACATATTCGTAGAGCCAGCTTTTCAGAAAGGCAGACGAATATCGGTTAACAGTGCCACTACCGTTTTCAGACGACCCGTTGTCTTCTATGGGCGACGCTTGGATTTCTGCCTCACGACTCTCTGCAAAGTTATCCGACTTTTCAGGTAGCTTCTCATCTTGCAGTGGATATTCGTTTAAGAAATCAGTTTGTAATTGCCTAAACCAAACGCACCAACTGCCACCGCTTTTTTTCACTTGTTCACTAATAAGTTCTGCAAAAGCTTGTGATGTAAAGCCTTCGGTTTGTTTTTCCACGCCATCAATCAGGCGGACAAACTCACGGGTGTGGCGCAATTTGATTTTGCTGCTTTTGTCGGCACTCAAAAAATAAGGTATGCCGTTTTGTTCACACCATGCCTGCAGAGGTTTGAGACTGGCATTATGACGGGATAAAACTGCAATCTCATTCCATGCGACTTCGCTCAAGGTTTTCAGACGACCTATTTCGGTGATAACAGCTTGTGCCTGTATGTTGCTGCTGCTACCGAACGGCAGGCTGATGTGGCGCACACGCCCCTGCCTTTCGCTGTCTGTTGCAGCCCGTACACCACCGTTGGGCTGTGTTTGACGTTCAGGGTTGATAACAATCGGATGCAGCGTTTTCAGACGACCTGTCATGCCGTTTATTACGCTGTTAGCAGCGCTGATGATGTATTGTGTACTGCGGTAGTTGTAGGTCAAATAGTCGGGTTGGGCAACGTCGTAGTCTTTTTGGAAACGGTGTATGTACTCGTTGCTCGTGCCATTGAAGGCGTAGATGTTTTGGTCATCGTCACCGACCGCCAGAATCGTCAGCTTGTCTTCTTCAGCCCGCTTCCTACCCGCAAGCGCAGAAACGAGCCGGTAGTGTTCTTCGCTGATGTCTTGGTATTCATCTACCAGAATATAGCGGAAACCTGCCATGATACGTTCGCGTGTCTCGTCGCTACCATCATCGTTTTCAAGGTCGTCTGAAAGCATAGCGGCAGCCTGCCTGCACCATTCTTTAAACTGACTTTTGCCATATTCACGGTTATTGCCATCGAAACGCACCCCCAAAAGCCGCATTGCCATACCGTCATAAGTCATGACCGTAACGGCAGCAGCAAGAGGACCGACCAGTCCGAACAGGCGGCGCTTGACCTCCTGCGCCGCCAAACGGTTGAAAGTCAATACAATGATGGCGGATGCGGGAACATGTTGCACCCGTAAAAGGTAAGCAACACGGTGCACAATAACTCGCGTTTTGCCTGAACCCGGTCCGGCAAGAATAAGACGGTTACTGCTGCTTTGGTCGGTAACAACGGCTTTCTGCATCTCATTCAGCCCATCTGTAATTTCGCGCAGAGTTTGTGGCGATGCAGGCTCGTCCAATTCTTTCAGACGACCTTTAAACCATTTATTTTTAAAATTCTTTTCTTCCAAGCCAAAGTAATCACGCACCAAATTCAATCCTTCGGCAAGGTTTTTCAATGCACGAAGGGCGTATTCCTGCATCACATGGATTTGAAAACGTTTTTCGCTGTAAAAAACAGAAAGTGGTTTATAGTCCTCCACAAGATATTGGCGTTTAGCTGAGAGTGCTTCAGGATTAGGGATAATAGTCATGGCATGTCTTAGAATGGTCATGCCGTGGTTGAGTTTGATCACACCTTGTTTGTGCATAAACAGCAAAGCCTGCTTGAGCAGAAGCTCACGACGGTCGGCGGGGATTTGCACCGACAATACCAAATCGTCGGCAATCTGTTGTACCAATTCACCCATGCGGGTTTCCACCATTACGTCTTTTTGACGCACTCCGTTGGTTTTTGCCATCAAGAATGGTAAGAGGCACAGGTTGATATTACGGCGCAGCTCTGCGTTGTTTTGCACGCTTTCCCAACTGTCGCTCTTAGAATTCTTGAAACGCACTTTCAAAAGGTTGTTGCCAACATCGCGGATTTGAAAACTTCCACTGCTGTTTGTCTGCTGTGCCGCCTTATCATCGGCGAGCGACTGCATCAAAAGTTTGATTTCAGCCGGATTGGTTTCTAAACCCGCTTCATGCATTTGGTGGCAGACAGCGCTCAACGAGAGATTTTGCCAAATACCTTGGTCTGCTTCCGGAATTTCGTTTTTTAAAATCTGCCAAAGTTTCTCTTCCCAAGCGATAACTTGCGCCAGACGTTTATCAGCAGGCTTTTTGTTATCAGTACGCAAAATAACGGTCATGTGTGTATCGTTGGTAAGAATGTCCAATTCTTCCAGTTTTTTTAGATGACCGCGCAATTCAGTGAAACTGCATGCTGTTGCCTGCATCAAATCGTCGGTACTCAAAGGCGCATCTTCTGGCGCTTGAAACACGATTTCGACAATAGTTTGGTAAATTTCCGAGATACGCTTGCTGAACTTGTTTTTTTCAATAATCGCCAGCGCCTCATCTAGATTCAGACGACCTGAACGTGCGGGGAAAATACGGGTTTGATTTTCCTTACGCTCCAATAAGTCTGCGCGTTCCAGCCATGCCAGCACGGTTTTGACTTTGGTATCTGCCTGTCTATCATCGCTGTCAAAACTCATGTGCTCCTCGGTGTCGCGCAAAATTTCGCCACCTGTTGCCACGATTTCACCGCAATGGTCTTTGCCGTATGCCGCCTGATTCAGCCAACCGACTTTCTTCCACACGGATTTCAAATCGCGCAATTCGATTTGCGACATTTTGCTGATGGAAAACTGCGTATCCACGTCTTTTCCGTCATAAAGCAACACGCATTTTGCATCTTCCTGATCCCTTCCTGCCCTACCTGCTTCCTGCAAATAATTCTCCAGCGAACCGGTAATCTCGGCATGAATCACTAGGCGCACATCAGATTTGTCCACCCCCATACCAAAGGCGTTGGTGGCGACAATAACGCGCAAACTACCGCCAATAAACTGGTTTTGAATATCGGCTTTTTCGTTGTTGCCTAAACCGGCGTGGAAATGCTCACATGCCCAGCCTTGTTCTTTCAGATAATTCGAATAGGTTTCCGCACTTTTACGCCGTCCGACAAATACCACGGCTCCACCGCTTTGATGATCAAGCTCACGATGCAACAGCTCGTTGATTTTTTGTTTTTTGAGGTCGTCTGAAATTTCCTGCACATCGTAAAACAGATTGTCGCGCGCGTTGTCACCGATAAATTGGCGAAACTCAATACCCATTTCCTCTCGAAAATGGTGGGTAATATCAGCAAGGACGTCGGGCTTGGCGGTAGCAGTGAAACAACTGACCGGCGCAACCGCACCACTATTTTTGCTGTATTCAGCAATAAATTTGACTGCATATAGATAATCAGGACGGAAATCGTGCCCCCATTTAGACAAGCAATGCGCCTCATCAAATACCCAGCCGTTGATTTGACGCTGTGAAATAGCAGTAATGAAACTTCTGTTGCGGAATTGCTCAGGTGCGACGAACAAGATGCCGATATCGCCCAACGCGGTTTTGTCTAAAATTTGGGCACGTTCAACCACCTCAACCAAGCCGTTAAGCATAGCAGCGCAGGTAGCACCTTTTTTCTCCAAACCGTCCAATTGATCTTTCATCAGCGATTGCAAAGGTGAAACAACTATTGTCAAGCCTCCGTTGCGGTAGTAGCGGTTGAGCGCTGGCAACTGGTAACACAAGGATTTGCCGCCGCCCGTAGGCAACACCGCCAGCGTGTGCAATCCCTTCATACTGGATTGCACCACCGCACGTTGTCCACCATCAAATCCCTTTACATCGCGGAAAGTAGGCAGTTTGAAATAACGCTGCAACTGTACATCTGGATTGAGCGTATCCTGACAATAACGACATTCCGTACTGCCACAATCATAATCACGCAACTCGGCAATCAACCGAGCCGTCTCGGGAAATTGATGCCGCACCCACGGTGCCAGTACAGAATTCCCACCAGAAACTTTTAACCACGACAAAGCGTAGCCGAGGGAGGGATATATATCAGGATTATGGATATCAGTTTTCATCAACTCCGTAAAACGAGTGCGGCAAACTTTCAGACGACCTTGGTCATCGTTGTCCTGCATCATCAGCCAAATGGTGCTGATCAGCCGCTTGACATCAGGGCATACGACGCGTTCGGGAATGGTAATGCAATCTAAAATCTGGTATGGCAGAGGCATGTCGGACAAGGTCGCCCACAACTCAAACTCTTCGGGACTTTCTGCCTTGATTTTGCCGAACGCCGTGCATTGGTCTTGGAAAAGTTGCCAGCATGCGTGGCAGTCGGCAAGCGGGGAATTAATTTCAGAAGAGATGATCTTATGGTTTTTGATCAAGCGATGATACGGATTTTGCGGAAATGCCAAAGGCGAGAGCCGCAGCGTATCGATAACAGGCAATTTAAGCCATGCAGCTTCAGGCATTGCAGCCTTCAAATATTTCAAATCGTGTTCGAGAAAGTTATGCCCCATCAGCCACTTCAATCCATCAGTCATATGCGCCATTTCAACCAAGGCAGCATGAAAACCCTTTTCTCCACGAAAAGCTTTTTCAAAAAATAAACCAGAGTCGGGGCGGAATGCACCGATTTTGAACGGCTTGTCGGTTTTCGGATCAACTTCCAAATCAATGATGAGAACAGCAGGGATGTGTACTTTTGTAGGAGTATTCATTTTCAGACGACCTCTAAACGATTCTTTCCAAGACAAATGCGCCGTAATCATCGCCTAAAGGCAGCTCGAAATCAGTATGTAAGATTTGGCGTTCCACCTGCACGTTTTCGCCGGTTTGCGGGTTGAAGCCCTCTTTCAAGGCCGTCTGAAAATACACGCCGAAGCCGCGCTTCTGCCATGCGGGCAATTCGTTGAAATTAATGTTATTTTCAAACAGCAAATCGTGTTTTTGAGCGCGTGTCAGCCCGCTGACGGCGTCCGTGGCGCGGGATACGCTTTCGCCTTTTTTGCGTAGCATCCAATAGCAGTGGGCGTTGAGCGCGTTGCGGTGCGCGTCTTCATGCCGCCAACGGAAATAATCGACCACCAGTTTTTCGTTCGGTAAAACGCAAACCCGTGCATCAAAAGCGGCAGGTTGCTCGTGCGCTACCGAAAAGGCAGCGCTGGCTTCGCCCGCCAATACCGAAATAATTTTGCGCGTTTTGCGTTTGAACGTATCGTCGTCGCGGCGCAACAGCAGCGAAATTTCATCGCTTTCGGAATAGCCATACGCCACATTAAAGCCGCACTGCATCAAATGCTGGACGGTGTGTGCCATCAGGTCGCGGAAGCGGATATCGAACGGGGCTTCAAACTGCCAAATTTCCTTAGTCAACCGCGTAAAGCCGCGCCCGTCCAAGCGCACTACGATGAAATTTTCCTGCGGCACGCAGAAATCGTAAGCGGTTTCGTATTGCCGCAGGCGTTTGTCCAAATCATCGAATCGCATCACATCTCCTTAAATATCTAATTTTCTATAAATCTATCTATAAATATATTTTACAGCATTCTACTCTTTTTGCCGCAAAAGACCACATCAAAATATATTTTCTTTTTATTCAATAAATTAAAAATTAATTTTAAAATTTTTTTATCGTTGGCACGCTGTTGGCTATGTTGTAAATGTAACGATGCAGCAGATGCTGCGGAAAATACAGTTCTACAGGAAAGAATTTTCCGTAAATTTTTAGCTGTTGTGCCATTACAGGGCGAATGCCAACAAGACTACAGTGGTTCTGCAGGTTCGATTCCTGACTCGCCTAATAGGCGTTGACGTCTTGTTTCTCTAGTCGCACACCTTTTCTGATTCAGCAGGCAAATGCCAGCCTTATTTCCCCGAATGGTTGATGGCTTGCTGTATCGCTTGATCACTCAAGGCCGTCTGAAACTTTTCAGACGACCTACGATGAAAACCGTTTTAGGTGCATTCGGCAAATGCCGGAGGAATTACAGCCTGCCAACGCTCGAGGTCGCGGGTTCGAATCCCGCCTCTGCCGCCAACTATGGCAGAGTAGCTCAGAGGATAGAGCGCGTAAAAATTTCTCTACTTCTTGTTGCCAGATGTACCACCCCTTACGGGCGGATGCCGGCAGGATTACAGATCGGTTATTGCGGGTTCGATTCCCGCCGCCGGAAACGGCGTAAATCCTGCCAATCTAGCCGCCCACCTTTTTCGCAGTATGGCAGACAAATGCCTTGGGAACTACATCCGTCGCAGGTTCGAGTCCTGCCCCGCCTTCGGCGGGTAGCTCAGTCGGTTAGAGCAATAAGGCGTTTCCAAAAAACTCGTTGTTTGCCGTACTGCCCCTTATCAATACTTTCAGACGACCTGAAGGAGACATAGCCATGACCGAACCATTTCATATCGCCTATCAACTGCACGATGCAGGCTGGGCAAGCGTTACCGTGAAATATGGCGAAGAGAACTATCAACAGGCTGTTTCCTATCTGCATGATTCGCTGAAAGATTTATGTGATTTAGCAATTGCCCTGCAAAGCGGCGGCAGCATCACTGAGGCGAAAGTCCTGTTTTTAGACGAACCTGGCGAACTGGCCTTACTGGTATCTGCAGCCGAACAAAGCAACGAAGCCGAAGTGAGGCTGATTTATTCAGACGACTGGTTTTTCAGTTTCAACTTCAATCGCAGTCCACAACAAACCTTATGGCACGGCAAAGTGGCCCGGTATGAATTGGCGGAAAACATCCGTCTGATTTTAGAAGATATTTATCTGAATATCGGCGAAAAAGAATATTTGGAAAGATGGGTAGAACATCCTTTTCCGAAAGAAGGCTACCTAAAACTAAGCCGACTTTAAGGAATAGATATGAACACTTGGCTAATCATCGGCGTCATCGTTTTTTCGACTCTGGTTTGCGGGTCGTTCCAAACCTGCCGCAGCCGTAAACGCGAGCAGGCTTGGCGGAAACAGGCTTTTCCCGAAGCGGAATGCAGTTTGATAAAGGAAGGCTGCTGTTACGACATCGTGCTTTCAGATGGCCGCACCTTCCGCCAAGCCGAAATACTCGGCACGGCGCAGGGCAAAGAAGCAGATTTTCTGTTCGGCTATGGAAGCATGCTTGTGCTGCGTCTTTCAGACGACCGCAAAGCCTATATGCGGCAGGCATGTATCCGCTGCATGATTGAAAGCGAAAGGTCGTCTGAAAGTACAGCTTCAATGAAGTTAAAACCAATATTTACAAGTTTTACGGGCGGATGCCGGCAGGATTACATTGGATAAACAATCGTCGTACTAATAATACGAAGCAGAAATCCTGCCACAGACTAGCCGTCCCCCACCCTTTTTACGGCGGCAGGCGGATGCCTGAAGGGATTACATTAACCTTCCACGTTAAAAAACCGTATCCCTTCAAATATTAGCCGCCGCGTTGCCAACCATTCGAGGTCGTCTGAAAACGCTGCTTTTGTAAAGCTAAAGCATCAGACCACCTAAAACCAACAACACAAAAGGAAATGAAAATGGCTAACACCACCTTGTTCCAATCCGTTAAAACCCGTTTGACTGCCGCCAATACCCGCAACGAAGCAGGCGGCATCGCCTACACGCTGACACCCAAACAACAGCTCGCCCAGCTTGCCGCCACCGGCTGCCTGAACAGCACCTACTACGCCGATGCGCAAGACCAGCTTGAGCAAGTATTGGCATTGGCAGAAAACTTGGATGCCGAGTTTATCGCCAAAACCGCCGTGTACGCCCGTCAGAAAGGTTTTATGAAAGACATACCCGCGCTGTTGCTTGCCGTATTGGCGCAGAAAGATGTGAACATGCTTGCCCGCGTATTCGACCAAGTAGCGGACAACGGTAAAATGTTGCGCAACTTCGCGCAAATCATCCGCAGCGGCGCAGTCGGCAGAAAATCCTTCGGCAACCGTCCGAAAAAACTGATACAGACCTGGCTTTTGACCGCCACCGAAAAACAACTGTTGAACGCAGCCGTCGGCAATTCGCCGTCGCTGGCGGACGTGGTCAAAATGGTGCATCCCAAACCGCGTGAAGCATGGCGCGCCGCATGGTTTGCGTGGCTCATCGGCAAACCGTATGACCGTGCAGCATTGCCGCCCATCACCCGCGCTTTTGAAGACTACAAACAAAGCCGCCAAGGCACATTGCCCGACGTTCCGTTCCAAATGCTCACTGCGTTGGAATTGAACAGCGGCGACTGGGCGCAAATCGCCCGCAACGGCTCATGGCAGCAGGTTCGCCAAAACCTGAACACATTCCTGCGCCATGATGTGTTTGCGAAAAGCAAAAACATCAAAATGGTGACAGAAAAACTGCGCGACAAAGCCGCCATCCGCCGCGCCCGCGTCTTGCCTTACCAATTGCTGACCGCGTATCAGGCAACATCCGAACAGATGCCGTCTGAAATCCGCGAAGCGCTGCAAGACGCGATGGAAACCGCCGTACAAAACGTACCGGCAATCCGAGGCAAAGTCGTGGTTTGCCCGGACGTATCCGGCTCCATGCACAGCCCGGCTACCGGCTATCGCGGCAGCGCGACCAGCAGAACCCGCTGCATCGACATCGCCGCGCTCGTATCCGCCGCCATGTTGCGCACCAACCCGAAAGCCCGCGTAATACCGTTTGAACGAATCACGGTAAACGTGCAGCTCAACCCGCGCGACAGCGTCATGACCAACGCCGAAAAACTCGCCAATATCGGCGGCGGCGGAACGGCATGTAGCGCACCGCTCGCCCTGTTGAACCGCGAAAAAGCCGATGTGGACTTGGTCGTCATCGTATCTGACAACGAAAGCTGGGCAGATTGCGGACCACATTGGAGCGGCAAAACCGGCCTGATGAAAGAATGGGACATCCTGAAACAACGCTGCCCCGAAGCCAAACTCGTCTGCTTGGACATCCAGCCCTACACCACCGCGCAAGCGCAAAACCGCCATGACATCTTGAACATCGGGGGCTTCTCCGACCAAGTGTTCACGCTCATCGGCTCGTTCGCCGAGCAAGGTATGGGCGCGGATTTCTGGGTGGAAGAGATTGAGAAAACCGAGCTGGTGGCGGTAAATTAGCCAAGGGGTCGTCTGAAGATAAGGTGGCAACGTTTTCAGACGACCTTACCGGTAAAAGATTGAGTGGCAAACATGAATGCTGACGAACTTGCTCTGTGCGAAACCTTTCCCGCAGCCTTGCGACATGAAGCGGAAATGCTGATTTTGCGGCAGCCCTACCGCAGCCGCTTGCCCGTCCGCCAAGGAGAAACCGTTGTTTCAGACGGACAGACAATCCGCCTCATCAGACGCCAATATGCAGCTTTCCATGCGAAAGGAGATGAGGTTCGGCAACTGATGGCACACTGTCTGAATACCCGCCATCACGACGATCATGTTCGCGAACGTCATTTCAAACCGCTGCTCGCCGCCGGACAGCCTGCGTTCGTCCTGCCTTTTGCCGCACAGTTACTCGGCGAATATGTTTTGCCGATACAATTTGACGTTGCCGTATTTTTCCAACACAACGCTGCAGCTTTGGCACGTTTTTTCGCTGACAACCCGCTTTATTGGCAAAAGCAGAAAGACCGTATCCGCAGCTATTGGCATTGTTATCACAGCCGCCGTTATCCCGATTGGCAAAGTTATCCCGTCCGTTTGCTGGCGGAAGAAATCAATAAGGAAATCGCCCGTATTGTTTTCAGACGACCTCCTACGACAAACGTCGTCTGAAAATCCAAATAAGGAAACCAAACACCATGCAAAAATTCATCTTAATCCGCGGTCATCAAGGTTCTGGAAAATCGACTTTTGCCGAACAAAAAGCCGCCGAATTTAAAGCGCAGTATCCGGATGCGGAAATCGTCCGTATTGAAAACGACTTGTTCATGACCGATGAAAACGGCGTGTACCGTTGGTCGGGCGAGGCGGTGGATAAGGCGCAGAAACGCGGTAATGCCTTGATGACCGAAACCTTAAAAATCGGACGCCAAAATCCGAACCGCAACATTTTAATCATCCATTCCAACACCAACCAAAAGGCTTCGCGTTGCCGCCATTTGTTGGATTTGGCGAAAAAAAGCGGTTTCGAAACAGAAATCTACCGTATGCACAATTTCTATCCCAACCTGCACGGCGTGAAAGAGCATGACGTATTGGCGGCTTATATCAAGCTGAACCAAAACCGCGTGGCAAACGAAATCCACGTCGATGCCATGCAGCCCGCCAGCGCGGAACAGCTGGAAAAAATCAAGCAAATACAGTCTTTCGAGCAGCAACCCTTGTCGTTTGACGAAGCGCAGCAAACCTTCATCACTGAAAATTATCTGCAACACGGCAGCCGCAACTTTACCGCCAAAGCATCCAAACGTTATCCCGAATTGCGCGTGTTGAAATACGCCCGCAGCGTGTTCTACGACAACCGCTTCGACGATGCGCTGCTGGAAATGCGCGGCTTGATTATCGATACGCACAACCGCATCATCGTGCGCCCGTTTAAAAAAGTGTTCAATTATTCGGAACGTATTGCCAAAGGCAGCCGTTATCCGATCCGAATCGGCGACGAAAGATTGGTGGATGCGGTCGTAAAAGTGAACGGCTTCCTCGGCTGCTGCACTTTCGTCTCGCTTTCAGACGACCACCCGTCCAAAGGCGCGGCGTTTGACGGCAAAGTGCTGTATTCGACCACCGGTTCGCTTGATAGCGCGTTCGCGGACATGACCGCCGCACACTGCGCGCAATACGAAACCCTGTTCCGCGCTTATCCGAACCACACTTTTTTGTTTGAAATCACAGACGCGAAAGATATCCACATCATCCGCGAAGAATTGGGCGAAACCCTAATCGGCTGTATCGATGTGGCAACAGGCCGTCAGTTTAGCGAAACCGAATTGGACGAAATCGGCAAACAATACGGCATCCGCCGCCCCGAAACGTTGAAAAACATCACGTTCAGCGAGCTGAAAGGTCGTCTGAAAAATGTGGAACACGAAGGCTTTATGGTATTTGATGCGCAAAACGGCGAAATGCTGTTCAAACTCAAATCGCCGTATTACCTGATTTCCAAGTTTCTGGGACGAAGCAACGAAGGCAATATCGGACGCAAGCTCGACAAACGCCACGTCGATGAAGAGTTTTACCCCTTAATCGACCATATCCACGACCATCGCGAAGCGTTCAACGCCATGCCGGAATTGGATAAGATCGCGTTTATCCAAGCATTCTTACGGCAACTGTAAGGTCGTCTGAAAAATGCCGGACGCTTGTGATAATATGACGGCGGCGGATACTTCGTCTCATCCGCCCCTCATTATTGCAAAAGGAAAAACGATGAAAAAAACCAATATTGTCAAAAAATTGATGCTTGCCGCCGTAATGTTCCCGTTGGCGGCACAGGCGGCGCAAGCTGCGGAGATGGCATCCTTCGGCGAACCGCCCAAAGACTTCAAAATCGACTATCAAACCGAACAAAACGGCATGATCATGGTCGAGCTCGTACCGCAAAAACAGACTGTCGACAACTGGACAAAAATGATCACCCTACAATCCATGGCAGGCGCAAACCCAGGCGTGACCACATTCGGCAACAATTTGTCCACCTTATGGAAAAATACCTGCCCGGAAAGCAGCTTTGACACTGTACTGGAAGGGAAAGAAAACGGTTATCCCTTCGCATTATGGATGATAGCTTGCGAAAACAACCCGAGCAGCAACCAACCCGAAGTGACTTGGGTGAAAGCAGTACAAGGCAACGACGGCCTGTATGTGAAACAATACGCCTTCCGCTATGCGCCAAACTATGCTGAAATTACCAATGCCATGGAGCATCTGCGCAATTTAATCGTCTGCAACAATAGTGCGAAGCATCCTTGCAGCAAAAGCGGAAAATAAGCGTTTAAACGTTTTCAGACAACCTTGACGGCAGAGTAAAACAAGGCCGTCTGTTTAAAACCAAAACAATAATGCGCTTATGCCCCGCTTTCAAAGGCCTCGATTTCGCCAACCTTAGGCGCATAACCGCTGCTTGTGTCGTGGCGCAAATCCAACCAAATATCCACCAACGCCCAAGCGGCAGGCGCGGCAATCATCAAAAGCATACAAATTCCTTAACTATAGTGGATTAAATTTAAATCAGGACAAGGCGACGAAGCCACAGACAGTACAGATAGTACGGCAAGGCGAGGCAACGCCGTACTGGTTTAAAGTTAATCCACTATATATGAAAATAGAGCTGTACTAAATTAGCCCTATGTTACACACCAATTCCGCAGAATTTTAAATTGTCATTTTTTATAATAATTAAATAATAACCTTCTCTATACCAACATCAGGTATTAATAATTTTTTGGGTGAACCGATAAAAGATAAGCCATCCTCCCTCTGTTTAACATGCCATAAAATTAATCCATTCTGCCATGACTTCCATAGCTCATCAGCATAATTTATAGGCTCTTCTAAAATAGCTCCAACAGCAAAAGGAGGAATCCAAATTTCTGTTAGAACGCCATCCCCTTTCCAGCCAGCATGTCTAAAAGCTGTAGTAATAATTTGATACTCTTCATCCTGCGGATTTAAATTGCTAACTTTGCAAAAATCTAATAAATCAATCCACTCATAAATGTAAACATAGAGATTCTTTGATTTTTTTAGGAAAACTAATTGTTCTTTGTAAGTCATTTTCAGAAAACACCTTGAATTATTTAAAATATTGTAATGATTTTTCTCTTCTAGCTCTAGCACCTTCAATAAAGTTATGTCTTTGAGTTTTAAAATAGAAAACTTTTCCTTCCCGTCCCAAACAAGGAAGTGCTGTTTTAATTGCTGTATTAATTAAATTTTCAACAGGTTTCAATATAAACAAACCCAGCATACGCCCGCTTGCAATACGGTTCAAGCCGTACTACCGCACCATAAACCACCTAGAAAAATCACAGGAAACGCAACATGAGCAAAATCTTTTTCACATCCGACCTACATTTTTCGCACAAAAACATTGCAAAATTCTGTCCGCAGTTCCGTCCGTTCGACAACATCGCCGACATGGACGAATACCTGATCGAAACATGGAACAACACAGTTTCCTCCGACGACGAGGTATACAACTTGGGCGATTTATCTTTCGCCCACGACATCAAAAAAATCGCAGCCGTCCTATCGCGCCTCAACGGCAAGCACCACCTGATTTACGGCAACCACGACGACATCATCCGCCGCCACAACAAATACCTGTTTGAAACCGTCAAACACGACGGTCATCCGCTGCTGTCATCCGCCCGAACCTACCGCAAACTCAAATTGGACGAGATAGACAACACACTGATTCTATTCCACTACCCTATTAATGAATGGGACGGCTGCCACAGAGGCTGGTATCACCTGTACGGCCATTTGCACGACCGCCTAGCAGAAATCCCCGGCCGCACCTTAAACGTCGGCTTCGACCTGCACGGCCGTTTCCTCACCCCGCAAGACATCGACGGCTTCCTCAGCCCGCTGCCGAAAATTTCATATTTTGGAGAAAACCCGACCGTTCCGTCCCAAATAAAAACAGCCAAGGAATTTGTAGCGCAACAGTTGCGCTCACTCAACGATTTATAAGGAAAATATAAAAAATCGGATGAAAAATAACATTCGTGCCATGTTACAGGACAGAAAGCCCAAATTCGTTACAGAAGTAAAAACCGAACTGATACGTGCGGCTATGTTCGAACACGAATACATCGACTCCATCCAATAATGAAAAGGTCGTCTGAAAAGCATTTTCAGACGACCTTTAATCAATAAATATCCATAAACATCCAGCAAACGCCGGCAAACCACCCTCTCCGTTTTATACGCTATCCAATCCGCTCTAAAACCCTTTATGAACACACAACTTTAAACCAACTATCGTTTCCAGTCTTTCAGACGACCTCGGAGACCGAGTAAAGCTGCTTCTCTCTAATATCGTCAAAAACAAATTTACAGTCAAAATGTTATAAAGTATCATCTCGAAACTCATTTACTTTATTTCAGACGACTCATCTTAGAAAGACCCAATACTTGGGCGAGGTACTCTATACGGCTTTATAGCAAAGTCAAAATTCGTTGGATGCCGCCCTTGTTTTTGTCGGTTGTTCCAATTCATCATCCAGGGTCGTCTGAACACTTTAGACTTATGAACTCCATTCTCTTAACCGGCCTACTCCAACGGCTGCTGATTGCCCTTCTCGCAATTGCAGCACTATGGGCAATATATTTTTGGGCAGTCGCATCATGAGCATCAAGGTAGAAAATCTGACGGTCAGCTACCAACACCGCCCTGCCATCCACCATATCGATATTACTTTTGAAAACCACAGCATGTGGGCAATTTTCGGACCCAACGGTGCCGGAAAATCCACGCTGCTCAAAGCCATTATGGGTCTTCAAAACATCGATACGGGCAAAGTGTCGCTTGAAGGACTGCAACGCAAAGATATAGCCTATCTTCCCCAGCAGTCAGACATTGACCGCAGCCAGCCGATGACTGTCTTTGAGCTTGCCGCGATGGGTTTATGGTATGAAATAGGCTTTTTTGGCCGCGTGAATACCCAGCAACGCCAACGGGTTATGGCAGCATTGGAACGTGTCGGCGTTCAGGATCTTGCCGACCGTCAAATCGCCCACCTTTCCAACGGGCAGTTTCAACGTGTCTTATTTGCACGAATGCTGGCTCAAAACGCCAATTTCTTGCTCTTGGACGAACCCTTTAACGCGGTAGATGCCCGGACAACTTACGCATTGCTAGACGTATTGAAACAATGCCATGAAGACGGTCAAGCCATCATTGCCGTTTTACATGATTACGAACAAGTCCGTACCTATTTCCCACATACCATCCTGATTGCACGGGAAAAAGTTGCAACTGGCGCAACCCATACCGTACTGACCGACTCTAATTTAAGCCAAGCCAACGCACTGATGCAAAGGCAAGAATCGGCAGATTGGTGCGAGGTATAACAGAAAAGCATTGCAAATTTCCATTGCAATGCTTTTTTATTGAAATCCAATCAAGAAGTTACCTTATGGCTTCAAAATAAAAACTGCACTATCGCTAGTGCAGTTTTTCAAATCATTCTCGAATCGATGATTAGCGTTTTTTACCGGTAACGGTAGCAACAGCCAAGTTTTCGTTACGTTTCAGAGAAACGCTTTCTACACCTTCAGGCAATTGGATGTCAGACAAGTGCAAGATGTCGCCGGCGACAACTTTAGCGCAGTCCAGATCTAAGTATGCAGGAATGTTGGCAGGCAAAGCAACCACTTCAACAGTAGTGTTCAACAGAGATACGCGACCGCCTTGCAGTTTAACGGCTTGAGAGCTTTCAGCGTTAACAATGTGCAGAGGAACGCGGATGCGTACAGGTTGGTCGGCTTTAACAGCTTGGAAGTCGATATGTTGAACTTCGCGACGGAACGGATGCATTTGGAAATCGCGGACGATAACGTCTTTGGTTTCACCGTTCAGAGACAGTTTGATCAGTGCAGTATGGAAAGATTCTTTTTCCAATGCATAGAATACAGTTTTGTGATCCACAGCGATTGCAACGGGCTCTTGACCTTCACCGTACAAAATGCCGGGGATTTGGCCTTCGCGACGCAGGCGGCGGCTCGCACCAGTGCCTTGTGCTTCACGAACAGAGGCTTGAATTTCATAAGTCATGTTAAATACTCCAAATTAAATAAAACTACCGTCATCGGCCGCGACCAGCTTAAGACGGCTTCGGGGTTATGGCAGCAACATGCTGCCTGTCATCACTTCTTCATTGAAAAGATATGAGACGGATTCTTCATTGCTGATGCGGCGGACCGTTTCAGCCAAAAGGCCGGCAATCGTCACTTGACGGATACGGTCGCATTGTTTCGCCGCTTCAGACAGAGGAATGGTGTCGGTAACGACAACTTGATCGATTTCAGACGAGGCGATACGGCTGACTGCCTCTCCGGAAAATACGGCGTGACTGGCATAAGCCAAAACGCGTTCTGCTCCGCGCTCTTTCAAAGCAACGGCGGCTTTACACAGCGTATTTGCGGTATCGATCATGTCATCTACAATCAGACAAGTACGACCTTGGATGTCGCCAATAATGTTCATTACTTCCGCCACATTGGCTTTCGGGCGACGTTTGTCGATAATTGCCAAATCGGCATTTAATGATTTTGCAACAGCGCGGGCGCGGACTACACCGCCGATGTCCGGACTGACCACGGTCAGGTTTTCAATCCGCTGCTGTTTGATGTCATTCAACAGAATAGGAGTGGCATAGATGTTGTCGACAGGAATATCAAAAAAGCCCTGAATTTGGTCGGCATGCAGATCAACAGTTAAAACGCGGTCAATACCTGCGGAATACAACATATTGGCCACCAGTTTGGCGGAAATCGGAACGCGCACAGAACGCGGACGGCGATCTTGGCGGGCATAGCCGAAATAGGGAATTGCTGCGGTAATACGACCGGCGGAAGCGCGTTTCAGCGCATCGGCCATCGTCAGGATTTCCATCAGGTTGTCATTGGTTGGGGCGCAAGTGGGCTGCAAGATAAATACATCACGACCACGGACGTTTTCCATTAATTCGATGGCAATTTCGCCGTCTGAGAATTTGGATACGGAGGCTTCGCCTAACGAAATATCCAAGTGTTTGACAACGCGTTGCGCCAACTCCGGATTTGCGTTGCCGGTAAATACCATCAAACTGTCGTATGCAGCCATATTTTCACCTGATTTTATGTTTAACTTCCGCTCAGAAAACGTCATGCTTCCCTCTGCCTATGTCCAAGACATTACGAGCGGTATTATACGCATAATGAACGGCATAGTGAATTAAATTTGCAGCGTTATATCGTTGTCACGCCTCATCACAATCCAAATTTATCACTATAAAATAAAGTTTTTTCTGCGTTATCATTGATTTTCAACATAAAAGAGCGTGTAAGGAAACTTACACGCTCTTATTTGGCTGGGGAGGAAGGATTCGAACCTTCGCATGCTGGAATCAAAATCCAGTGTCTTAACCGCTTGACGACTCCCCAACTTTATCAAATCATTTGAAACAAAGGATGAATGTTTAAACCTTCAACACAATATGCTTCATATGATTGTGAAACTTGTTGGTATATATTGTTTGCTTCTTGCTGATTATCCGTAGAGAGAAATATACACGCTCCAGATCCTGTCATTAATGCAGAACCATATTTGGATAATTCACAATAAGCTTTCCAAACTTCAGGATATTCCTGAAAAACAACAGCCTGCATATCATTTCTAAACGGCTGCAAAGAATGGAAAGTCGGCATTATGCTTGGTTTGGAATGTCGTGTCAAGTTCTCATGCGAGAAAATTTTGGGAGTGGAAACATGTACCGACGGTTTGATTATCACATACCATTGTTTAGGAATTTCTATTTTGACTAATTGCTCGCCAATCCCTCGTGCAAAAGCACTTTGTCCGAAAAGGAAAAACGGTACATCCGCACCCAATTTTACTGCCAAATCAATGAGCTGCTGTCTTGTCAGCCGACATTGCCACCATTGGTTTAACACGATTAACACGGTTGCCGCATCGGAGCTGCCTCCGCCCAATCCTCCTCCGGTCGGAATCTTTTTTTCCAACCAGATTTCCACGCCACGGCAAGAGCCGGTATGTTGCTGCAAGCTAAGTGCAGCACGATAAGCCAAATCTTGCTCGTAAGGAATACCTTCGGTCGGATTATGCAGAATAATCTTTTTGTCGTCTCGTGGCTTCAGGTAAACGGTATCATACAGCCCGATAAGGCAGAAAATACTTTCTAAATTATGATATCCGTCATCCCTTCTGCCCGTAATACGCAAATCAAGATTCAACTTGGCGGGCGCAGGAAAGGCTTGGGCTTCGGCAGGAATATCCATATCAAGCTCTTTTTTTATTTTTTAAGGCGGGCTGCACATTGCGTCTGATCGCTGGCAGCCGGTTCATGGTTGACTTCGTCAAACACCAGACGGACATTTAATTTAGCATTTTCCAATTGAAGGATTTTTGGCTTGCCTTCGCTATTGGTGCTACGTGTAATAGTCCAATCAAATTGTTCCAAACGGCCATCGGGCAATAATCGGTATGGCGCATTGGCAACGCGTTTGCCATCCGCCCAAATATGCAGA
This sequence comes from Neisseria sp. HMSC077D05, assembly GCA_001809325.1. Classification (GTDB taxonomy): domain Bacteria; phylum Pseudomonadota; class Gammaproteobacteria; order Burkholderiales; family Neisseriaceae; genus Neisseria. The sequence continues at coordinate 25,778 of KV797010.1, forward strand.
TATTGAACAGGCAATTCATAGCCCAAAAGTTTGTGACTGAGTTCTTCTGCCGTTTCCGCCTGATACACCCGACCTTTACTGTCTACAGCCAGCACACCTTGGTTGTCTTTACACAACTGTCCGACCGTACTGCCCAAAGGTGTATTGACGCTAATGGTTTGGACTTGATTTTGATATGACCAGTCAAAATTGGCGTAAGAGCCTTTTTCTTCTACTTTTACTGCCAATCTTCCGTCCGCAGTAAAATCATTGACATTCTCCGCCGACTTCCAATCATTTTGTTTAGACAAATTAGGGTGCACACAAGCGGCAAGCAAAGTCAGTGTTGCAATAGATACAATGGTTTGTAATTTCATAAATACTCCCAAAAGGTCGTCTGAAAACTGTCTATCATCCCAGCTTCTTCCAAAGCCTTGTTTTCAGACGACCCCTTTCATTATTTTGATTTTACGGAACGCCCAGATTGGGCTTTTTTCGTTGCTTTAGGAGCAGCCTCCACGCCGAAACGCTTCATGGTTTCCCGCAATATTTTCATATCGCCTTCACCCTTCAGGCTGTCCGTCCATATTTTTTTGGCTTTTTCCTGATCTCCAGATGCCCACAATGCTTCGCCCAAGTGTGCGGCAACTTCTGCATCAGGATATTTTTCAAACGCATATTGCAAATAAGGCAATGCGGTTTGTACATCGTCTTTCAGGAAATACGCCCAACCCAAACTGTCATTGATGGCAGGGTTTTCTGGCTCGATTTGATAAGCAGCCTGAATCAGTTTAAAGGCCTCATCTAAATTTTTCTTGGTTGGGGACAGCAAAATATAGCCCAAAGCATTCAAACCGTTGGCGTTATCCGGCGCCAATTCGACTACGCGGCGCAAATCGGCAATGGCTTTACCCTGATCGCCCATACGGTCATAAATCATAGCGCGTTGGTACAAAGCATCAGGCAACTGCTCCGCTGCATCCGGCTGTCGGCTTATCTTGGGCAACATTTTATTCAGTTCGGACAAAGCCTCTTGCAAATTATCGTGTTTGGACAAAGCAAACAGGGTAACCCGTTGCAATTCCTTACTGCCGAAATAACGCCCTTCCTGCTCGGGCAGGCTTTGCGCCCTACGCGCTTCTGCTAAGGCTGCCTTACCGTTTCCTTGTTCGGCTTCTAATGAGGCACTAAAAACTGCCTTATCAAAAACATAACTGGGGGCAACCACTTTGGCAAGCCATTGTTTGGCTTTGGGATAGTCCTTAACATCGGCATAAGCCATCGCACCAATCAGAGCGGCACGGCTTTGCTGCTCGCTTGTTCCGATGTTATACGCTTTATCTAAATAATTGATGATTGTCGAAATATCGTCTTTGCGATTGTTTGCCAACAACGCCGCCTGAATATACAGGTCGGGATTCGGATTATTTTCCAACAGCGTACGCAGGCGCGCATAGGCTTTGTCGTTTTGCTTATTGGAAATCAGATTAACGATTTCCAACTCCTGCCATACGGGCGAAAGATTGCGCGTATCGGTTTGATCGAAAAAGCCATTTAATATCTCGGGACTGCGTTGCGCCATCAGCCGCAAAGTCAGTAAAGTCGGCGGCAGCATCTCTGCATCAAGCCCTGCCAAACGTTGCAATGCCGCAATGGCATGCTTCTTCTTACCGCCTTGCGCGCTGAAAATCACATCGGCAATCGCAGCTTCGGGTAAATCTTTATATTTCAAAGCTTCCTTATGGACTTGTGACGAAGCTTTCTCTGCTAAACCCGGCTGCTGGATTGCCGCTTGAGCCAACAGCAGGAAAATACGTTGATTCTGTTCTTCGCTGGCATTGGCCAAAATATCATCCAAACCATTCAAGGTCTTATCGCCCTGCCCCAGCAAGATATTGCGCAGCCAAGTCATACGTTTTTGCGCATTACCCGGAACAGGTTCGATTTCACGCCATTTTTGATAAATCATTTCCGCCTGTTGGAACGCATTGAGCGAAACCGCCATTTCCAAAGCACGTTCCGCCACTTCAGGCGATTTGGTATTGTTCAACATCATCATATATGTTGCCAACGCCGTACCGGCATCGCCTTTTTGCAGCAGTATTTCACCGCTCAACAAGGTAAATATCTGATTCGCACGGTTTTGTATATTCACACGGCGAGCCTGCTCGGCCTTGAATTCGTCAGGCGTAAAGCGGTTTCTCTTTTGAATAATCTGTTTCACGTCTTTCGGTGTTTTCACCTCGACGGCATTATCCTGTCTGGCGGCGGAAACTTGCACCGCAAACAACATCATGACCGCAGCGGCAATAGTGCGGGCGCGGGTTGGGGACAGCAACATAACAATCCTTTGTGTACAAAAAAGCCGCATCAGAATTCATACGGCCATAATCAAACGTAACTTTATCACAAGCGGCCAACTTTGTAGATTTAAGCAACCGTAAACCTATTGTAATATTCCTTCGTTTCAGACGACCCCTTCTTCTAAGTTTCTCTATACAGACTGGTCTTTTCAACCACGCAAACACCGCTTTTCATGCATGCATACATAATACACTTACCCCTTTACAGATATCTGAACGCAAAAAAATCTCGCTCGATGCAGTTTAAAATAAAAAAAGCCGGGCTCTGTTATTTACAGAACCCGGCTTTTATAACTACGCCGAGAATTTCGGCAGTTTCAAATTTTCAGACGACCTTGTATGCCATTACAACAGGTTGCTGACGAAAATCAGCAAAATCACCAACGGCACGAGGTATTTCACATAGGCAAACCAAATATTGACCGTAGTATGGTTGCCTTTATAAAGCAATTCGTCCTTCGCTTCGTCCTTCATCACAAAACCGACAAACAACGCGGAGCCGAGCGCGGTCAGCATAAATAAGATGTTGCCGCTGATATAGTCAAAGGCATCGAAAATATTTTTGCCAAACACGGAAACGTCTTTCCACGGCCCATAACTCAGAATGGACGGGATGTTGCCGAAAATGAAGATGGCAGCCAACACAATCGTAATCGCTGCGGTACGTCGGATTTTGGTTTTTTCCTGAATGGTCGTAATCAACACTTCATAAATGGTCAGCGAAGTCGTTAATGCGGCAATCAGAAGCAGCGAGAAGAAAATCACGGCGAACACAGGTCCAGCCCACATATTCGAGAACACAATCGGCAAACTTTGGAACACCAAAGTCGGGCCGGAATTGGGGGCGACGCCGAAGCTGAAGAGCGACGGAAAAATCATAAAGCCCGCCAGTACGGCGATGATGGTATTGGTGATTGCCGTAATGACTGCGGTTTGCACTAGATTTTCGTTTTTATCCAAATAGCTGGACAAGGTAATCATCACGCCGAACCCTAAGCTCAGGGCGAAAAATACTTGCCCCAAAACGAAGACGAAAAGTTTGGCGGTAATCTTGCTGAAATCAGGCTTCAGATAGAAAGTAATCCCTTCCATCGCGCCCGGTAAGGTAACGTTGCGCACGACCATGGCGATCAAGAACAAAAACAGCAGCGGCATCAGGTATTTCGCCGCTTTTTCAATGCCGCCGATGACGCCTTTGACCAAAATCCATTGGTTCACAACGACAAACAAGAAAGTGTAGAACGCAATTTCCCAAGGGCTGTTTTCGATGTGTTCGGTAAAGAAGCTTTTCGTTATTTCGCCGCTGACAGGGCTGGAAATATTCAGATTTCCGCCAATAATATTAACGATGTAGCTGATGACCCAGCCGCCGAGCACCATGTAATAAGCCATGATGCCGAATGCGCCAATCAAGCCCATCCAGCCGACCAGTTTCCAAATTTTGGCGACAGGTTTGCCGTTCATCGAGCCGCCGAACGCATCCAGCGCGTTCACACCTTTGCGCCGTCCGATGACGTTTTCCACCAAAATCATAGGAATACCGATAACAAACATGGCGATACAGAATAAAAACACATACGCGCCGCCGCCGTTTTCACCGATCAAATACGGGAAACGCCACGTCGCGCCGAAACCGACAGTCGCGCCGGCAACAGTAAGGATATAAGTCAAACGGTTGGACCAAGTTTGACGGGGTTGGTTGGAAGACATAAAACACCAGCTGCCTTGTTGGGAAAACCCCAAATTATACGCGAACAGATTAACGGTTCTTAACTGAATATCAAAAAGCTGTATAGTGGATATATCTAGTAAATTCGTATTTTTCAGAGGATAACCATAAACATGAAGGTCTTCTGAAAATAAAACAGGGGATATAGCTGGATACACCGGTAAATCAATGTCATTTTCTACCTTGTTAAAATTGCAGTGTCCATACTCGAATCTACGATATGAAAAAACCTGCTTTGATCATGAAATCAAAGCAGGTTTTGATATTTGGTCGGAATGAGAGGATTCGAACCTCCGACCCCTTCGTCCCGAACGAAGTGCGCTACCGGGCTGCGCTACATTCCGAATGAGCAGGCATTATAGAGGAATTTTCAGCAGGATGCACGGATTTTGTTCACAATCTAAAATAAAAATAGATGAATTGCCTTCAATCTGCCCCTGTTTTCAATTAACATAACCTATCTTTAAAATTTATTTAATAAATAACCCTCAGACTTGATTTGAATCAAAGCTCCAAATTGAGTTTCATTTATAATCGCCGACATTGGAACTGAGACGACATTTCTCAAAGCCCTCAAGATTTTCTGATCAGTAGATGATACATCTGCTTTGATTTAATACTCTCTATCTCTTTCCTCTTGATGTGTGTGTGTTTGGGTGTGGCTGTTGCCACCCCTTTTTTTTGGCTTTTATGTGAAGTAAAATCCGTAACAGCAAATTCTTAACTTTAACCATTTATCTGGAAACAAAATCATGAGCAATAAATTGACTCCGCCTGCCGAACTGCCTAATGAGCAGGATTTACGGGCGGTATTGGCGTACAACATGCGGCTTTTCCGCGTGAATAAAGGCTGGTCTCAGGAAGAGCTGGCGCGGCAATGCGGTTTGGACAGGACTTATGTATCGGCTGTGGAGCGCAAACGCTGGAACATTGCGCTGTCGAATATTGAAAAGATGGCGACAGCTTTGGGCGTAGCTGCGTATCAGTTGCTGCTGCCGCCGCAAGAACTACTAAACCTGATGACCAATCCCTCCGATACCCAACAAAGGTCGTCTGAAAACGATATTTAACTGCCGAATCATCTTTATTCAACTCCCCATAACTCGAAAGAATAAAAAATGTCTGCAAACCTGTCTTCAGCATTGGAAACCTTCAAACAGCAGTGCACTGCCGCCGAAGCGCATTATTTGAAAGCCAACCGTGTGTCGGTATTTTTCAGGGAATACACGGCGGCAGTCGAAACCTTGTTGGCGGCATTGTGGGCAGAGCATTTTCAAAACAGCGCATTATGCCTGATGGCGACCGGCGGCTTCGGGCGCGGCGAACTGTATCCTTATTCTGATTTAGATTTGGCAGTCGTGTCGTCTGAAACCGTTTCAGACGACCTTCAGGAAAAAATTGCGGCTTTCGTGCAGGCTTTATGGGATATGAAACTTTCGCCGTCGGTCAAAAGCGGCACCGTTGACGAACTGTGCGAAAGCGTGCGCGATGATATTACGGGGGACACGGCGTTTTTAGAGGCCCGTTTTTTGTTCGGCAACCGCCAAACAGCGGACGAGTTGACGGAAAAAATGAACGCGCAACGCAATGTAGCCGCGTTTATCGAAGCAAAACTGGTGGAGATGGAACACCGCCATGCCAAATCGCAAGGTTCGGGAGCGGTATTGGAGCCGAACATCAAAAGCTGTCCCGGCGGTCTGCGCGACATCCACACCCTGCTTTGGATAGCGAAGGCGCAAGGTTTGGCAACCAATCTTCCTGCGTTGGTACAACAAGGTATTCTGACGCGCACCGAAGCCGGTATGCTTTCGCACGGCTACCGCCGCCTCGCCCACATCCGCATCCATCTGCATTTAAACGCGAAGCGCGCCGAAGACCGCCTGCTGTTCGATTTGCAGCCGCAAGTCGCCGAAAGCATGGGTTATGAAGGCTTGAACCTCCGCCGTCAAAGCGAAGAACTGATGCGCGTGTTTTACCGCGCGATTAAAACCGTCAAACAACTGAGCGGCATCCTCACGCCTATGCTGCAAAGCCGCGTTTCCTCGACGCCGATGCGCGTTACCCTGCGGATTGACGACGACTACATCCAAGTCAACAACCAAATCGCCGCGCGGCACACCGATATTTTTTTCAGACGACCCGAACACATTTTCAAAATCGTCGAAATCATGCAGCAGCGCAACGACATTACCGCGCTCGAACCGCAAACCCTGCGCGCCTGGTGGGGCGCGACGCGCAAAATCAACCGCAGCTTCTACCAAAATCCCGAAAACCGCCGCCGCTTCGCCGGCTTTTTCCGCCGCGGCAACGGACTGACCCAAACCCTGCGCTTTCTCAACCTCTACGGCGTGTTGGGCCGCTACCTGCCTGCGTGGGAAAAAATCGTCGGCCTGCTCCAGCATGACCTGTTCCACATCTATCCTGTGGACGACCACATCCTCGCCGTCGTCCGCAACGTCCGCCGCCTTGCCCTAGACATGCACAGCCACGAGCTGCCCTACGCCTCCGCACTGATGCAGTCCTTTGAAAAACAAGACATCCTCTATCTCGCCGCCTTCTTCCACGACATCGCCAAAGGACGCGGCGGCGACCATGCCGTACAAGGCATCGCAGACGCGCGCCAATTTGCCGCCGACCACTTCCTGACCGAAGAAGAAAGCGACCTGCTCGCCTGGCTGGTCGAAAACCACCTGCTCATGTCCACCGTCGCCCAAAAAGAAGACATCCAAGACCCCGACGTACTCGATGCCTTCTGCAAACGCGTACAAACCCACGAACGCCTCAGCGCACTCTACCTCCTGACCATTTCCGACATACGCGGCACCAATCCCAAACTGTGGAACGCATGGCGCGCCAGCCTGCTGGAAAGCCTGTTCCACGCCGCCGGACGCTACCTCGCAGGCAACGGCGGCAATCCGCACGCCCTCTTCGGCCGCCGCCAACAAGAAGCCGCCGATTTGCTCACCCGTACCGCCGTCCCCGAAAAACAGCAGAAAAAACTATGGAACGCGCTCGGTTCCGCCTATTTCGCCCGCCATCAGTCCCGCGAAATCCTGTGGCACGCCGCCAACCTCGTACACGACTTTGAAACCCCCATCGTCCGCAGCCGCATCCTGCCCAAAAGCGACAGCTTTCAAGTCATGGTCTTCATGCCCAACGGTCCGCGCCTGTTCGCCCGCCTCTGCCGCATCTTCAGCCGCCACGGCTTCGACATCCTCGCCGCCCGCGCCTTCATCACCGAACACGACTACATCCTCGACACCTTCATCGTACAAATCCCCTCGCAGCACGCCCCCGAAGACTACCCCGACATCCAAAGCGCGCTCGAAGCCGAACTCAACAGCTTTATCCACGGACACACCGTTGCCGAAACCCAAAGCCGCAGCCGCCGTATCAGCCGCCGCAGCCGCTACATGCCGATTGCGCCCAGCATCACCATCACCCCCGAAGAAGACTACCCCGACTGGTACTCCGTCGAAATCACCGCCGTCAACCGCCCCTTTCTGCTCGCCGACATGGCGGAAGTCTTCTTCGCCCACAACGTCAGCCTGCGCTACGCCAAAATTTCCACGCTGGACGAACGCGTCGAAGACAGCTTCATCGTCTTCAGCCCCGATTTGAAAAACCCGAAAACGCAGTCGTCGTTGAAACAGGCTTTGTTGGAACAATTGTCGGTGTGATGGTTGGATTTAGAGGAAAAGTATGAGGTCGTCTGAAAATCAGCTCAAATAATGTTGCCAGCCTTTTTGACATAAATTATCAGGGTCTTCCCAATATTGCTCGTCTAAGTCCTCAAGGAGATTTTCACTTTCCAAACTGAGATATTTCGGAATATCCCATGTTTCCTTTAAAACTTTTCCTTCTTTTTGCACTCTCTGCACCTCAGACGTAACTGTCTCGAGTGCCTGGCGTATCAAGGCTGCACTACGATTGGCCTTCATTTTTTCTAAAATATCGCAGGTCGTTTCGGCGGCAGAAAAGCCCCAATTACATAAAAACTGGAGCATGCCGCCGTTGTAAATATCGGCTTCCGCGCGCCAAATGTAAACCAATTCTTGCTCTTGTTTATCCAAACGGTCGAAATTTCCATCGTATTTATCGAACAAACGGTCAACAGTTTGTTGCAACAGTGATTCAAAAATTTCTACTTGATCTTGTTCGTTCATCATTTTTCCCAATAGATACAGCCGGATTACAAAAGGTCGTCTGAAACCCTGTTTCCGTTTGAACTGTACCCCAAAAGTTGGACATCCC
>KV797011.1 GCA_001809325.1 Neisseria sp. HMSC077D05
GATACGGGAGTTCCTATATACAAGGTTGGGTCGAGACCCAACAAAACCTCTTCATTCCAACGTTTTGTCAGGTTTACCAACCCAACCTAACTCTGCCGTCAGCCCGTAACGTAGGCTTTGCCCACAAAAAAACTAAAACCGCGGCACACCTTGCCGCCATACCAAAATACATTCAGGAATCGTACATTGCTTACCGTGTATCGGATTGACCGACAATTCAAAGTTTTCAGACGACCTTAAACGTCGTCTGAACATTCGACATAGCAAACTGTAAACGCAACACCCGCGTACCTACCGCAGCCCGAATCCCCCGCAAAGGACTCCGCCATGAGCCAAGACAACAACCCACAACCCGCCCAACCGACCAAACGCACCCTGTTCAAAACCGTCCTCGCCGCAGGCGCAGCCGGCGCGGCAGGCTGGTTTGCCGGCAAACAACAAGGCGAAACCGCCGCCGAGACCCGCCACAACGAACACTCCCCGCAAGCCTACCCCTGCTACGGCACCCACCAGGCCGGCATCACCACCCCGCACCAACTCTTCGGCATCATGTGCGCCTTCGACGTCACCGCCAAAGACCCCAAACAACTCGAAAACCTCTTCCGCACCCTCACCGCCCGCATCGAATTCCTCACCCAAGGCGGCGAATACCAAGACGGCGACGAAAAACTCCCCCCCGCAGGCAGCGGCCTGCTCGGCAAAACATTCCGCCCCGACGGCCTCACCATCACCGTCGGCGTCGGCAGCAGCCTCTTTGACGACCGCTTCGGACTCAAAGACAAAAAACCCCGCCACCTCCAAGAAATGCGCGACTTTCCCAACGACCGCCTCCAAAAATCATGGTGCGACGGCGACCTCAGCCTCCAAATCTGCGCCTTCACCCCCGAAACCTGCCAAGCCGCCCTGCGCGACATCATCAAAAACACCGCCCAAACCGCCGTCATCCGCTGGAGCATAGACGGCTGGCTGCCCAAAGCCGAACCCGGCGCCATCGCCGCCCGCAACCTCTTAGGTTTCCGCGACGGCTCCGGCAACCCCGACGTATCCGATCCCAAAATTGCCGACCAAGTCCTCTGGACAGGCATCGCCGCCAACAGCCAAGACGAACCCGCCTGGGCGAAAAACGGCAGCTACCAAGCCGTCCGCCTCATCCGCCACTTCGTCGAATTCTGGGACAGAACCCCCTTGCAGGAACAAACCGAAATCTTCGGCCGCCGCAAATACAGCGGCGCCCCCATGGACGGCAAAAAAGAAGGCGACACCGCCGACTTCGCCAAAGACCCCGACGGCAAAACCACCCCCAAAGACAGCCACATGAGGCTCGCCAACCCGCGCGACCCCGAGTTCATGAAAAAACACCTGCTCTACCGCCGCGCCTTCAACTACTCCCGCGGCCTCGCCGCCAACGGCCAGCTCGACGTCGGCTTGGTGTTCATCTGCTACCAAGCCAACCTCGCCGACGGCTTCATCTTCGTCCAAAACCTGCTCAACGGCGAACCGCTGGAAGAATACATCAGCCCCTTCGGCGGCGGCTATTTCTTCATCCTGCCCGGCGTCGAAAAAGGCGGCTTCCTCGCCCAAAGCCTGCTCAGCGCGTGAACACAGATTTAGGATAAACCAATCCGTAGTGTGGGCTTTGCCCACGACCTTCCACCGAACATCCGAATCAAATTATCCCTGTTCATTCTGACAACGCAGAGGTCTTATCCATAAAACTCTTCCTGCAAAAAGGTCGTCTGAAAACTAAGTATTCCGGTTTTCAGACGACCTTTCCGTCAAATGGGCACAGACTTGGGGCAAACCGAACCCGTAGCGTGGGCTTCGCCCACGATCTTCCACTCAAACATCCGAATCCAATCATATCCGTTTATTCGTGGATAGAATCCACGCTACGGGCGGCTTGGTTTTTAATCAGCATTATGAACCACCATTCCCGCGCAGGCGGGTTTGCTGCATATTCTGAGGTGTTGCCACAAAGTGCCGCCGTTGCTTTTGTCTTGGCCGAAGGTAGCGGTAAACGGTGCTGTGATGGAGTGTGATTCGGTGGTGTTTATGCAGGTAGGCGCATACTTGTTCGGGACTGAGTTTGCGGCGGATAAGGGTGTCGATGTACTGAATCAGCTGCGAATCGAGCTTGTAAGGTTTTCGCCGGCGCTGTTTGGTCAGCCGGCTTTGCCGTTGTGATTTTTCGGCGCTGTATTGCTGCCCTTGGGTACGGTGCCGTTTGATTTCGCGGCTGATGGTGCTTTTGTGGCGGTTGAGCTGTTTGGCGATTTCAGTGACGGTGCAGTGGCGGGACAGGTATTGGATATGGTATCGTTCGTCTTGGGTCAGTTGTGTGTAGCTCATGGCAATCTTTCTTGCAGGAAAGGCCGTATGCTACCGCATACTGGCCTTTTTCTGTTATGGAAAGTTGCACTTCAAATGCGAATTCGCCGAATACTGAAACATGAACGCACAAAGACACCCGCCTCACTCTATACCACCAAGACATTTAGCAGGCCTACACACAAGGGAAGGAAAGCGTTACCTCCCCGGTACGCCGCTACCAAGTCAGCCGTATCACCATCTACAGCGCACTTAAGGCCGAAAGGGGTAAGTAACAATATTGTAGGAATCGCCGAAACGTTACATTGAGATCTTTGCAAAATTCCTTCCTCCCCCCAA
>KV797012.1:0-12104 GCA_001809325.1 Neisseria sp. HMSC077D05
ATTTTGATTTTAATTGACTATAATCCACTATAAACGGACAAAAGGTCGTCTGAACAAGCCCAATTCAGCTTTTCAGACGACCTTCTTTCATGCTTTCTAAATCAAACGCCCTTAAAACGCTTCGCCGACTTTCACGCCGCCGGCTGTGTCTTTAGGCGTGGCAAGTTGCGCGGTCATGGCTTGGGCGGCTTGGAAATCAGGCGTTTGCATCACGGCTTGGGCGGCTTCTTTGCCCAGTGTGTTCGCCATGTATTGCCAGCGGTTTGCCAAATCGGGATTGGCGGGGATTTGGAAGCCGTCGCGCAGTTCGTCGACGAGGTCGGGGCGGTTGCAGACGAGGACGATATCGCAGCCTGCCGTGAAAGAGGCGTTTGCGCGTTCTTTGATGCCGCCCGCTGCGCCCGCGCCTTCCATGGTGAGATCGTCTGAAAAGATAACGCCTTTAAATCCAATATCTTGACGCAAGATTTGTTTCAGCCATTTTTCGGAGAAACCGGCGGGCTTGCCGTCAATTTGCGGGTAAACGACGTGTGCGGGCATGACTGCCGCCATGCCTTCATTGCTTAAGGCGCGGAACGGGATAATGTCGGCAGCTTCGAGTTCGGCAAGGCTGCGCGTGTCTTCGGGTTGCACCAAATGGCTGTCGCCTTCGACGAATCCGTGTCCGGGGAAGTGTTTGCCGCAGGATTTCATGCCGCCTCGGTTCAGACCTTTTTGCAAGGCAAGGGCGAGTTGGGTTACGGTGTCGGCGTTGCGGTGGAAGCTGCGGTTGCCAATGACGGGGCATGTTCCCCAGTCGAGGTCGAGGACGGGCGTGAAGGAGAGGTCTATGCCGCAGACGGTCAGTTCCGTCGCCAATACCCAGCCGACCTGCTCGGCTTTTTCTTTGGCGGCGGCTTCGCCTTCGACATCCCAAATCTGCCCTAAGGTGTTCATGGCAGGCAGTCGGGTGAAGCCTTCGATGAAGCGTTGCACCCTGCCGCCTTCGTGATCGACGGCGATAATGAGTTCGGGCGTGCGCAATGCTTTGATTTCTTGAACCAGGGCTTTGAGCTGCTCAACGTTCTGAAAGTTGCGGCGGAACAGGATGACGCCGCCGATAGACGGGTCGAGCAAGCGTTGTTTTTCTTCTTCGGTCAGACAGTAGGCGGCGACGTCTGCCATAACGGGACCGCGCGGGATGGAATGGGGAGCGTTCATTTTTGGATTCCTTAAAATGTTTCAGACGACCTTAAAGTATCGAAGGTCGTCTGAAAACGGGAAAACACATCAGGCAGCTTTGCCTTTTTTGTCTTTCAGTATGAAGATGAGGGCGGTCATGACGACGCCGGTTGCGAAAAAGCCCAGCCAAGCCGATTGCGTCATGCCCAACACGAGGTAGCCTGCCGCTGCTGCACCTGCGACGGTCAGGGCGTAAGGCAGTTGCGATGTAACGTGGTCGATGTGGTTACAATGCGCGCCGGTGGAGGACAGGATGGTGGTGTCGGAGATGGGCGAACAGTGGTCGCCGCACACCGCGCCAGCCATGACGGCGGACATACACGGGATAACCAACGATGCATCGACTTTAACCGCCATCGCAGCGGCAATCGGCAGCATAATGCCAAACGTTCCCCAGCTTGTACCAGTGGCGAACGCCATCACGCTGGCGAGCAGGAAGAGGATGACGGGCAGGAAGCCGGGATGGATGTTGTCTGCAACCAGCGTGGAGAGGTAGTCGCCGGTGTGCATTTCGCTGACGACGGTGCTGATGAGCCAGGCAAGAATCAGGATGGTAATCGCGCCGAACATCGAAGCCATGCCTTGAATGATGGCTTTGGGATAATCGGCAGCTTTGATGGTACCGAGCGTGCAGAGGATGACGGTCAGTACGCCGCAAGTGCCGCCGAACACCAGCGAAGTGTTTACATCGGTATTTTCAAACGCGCCCAAAATAGTAAAGGTTTCGCTGGCCTGCGCGCCTGTGTAAATCATGGCGGAAACGGTGGAGACGATTAACACCAAAACTGGAATAATCAGCGCGTAAACCCTACCTTTGGGGTCGTCTGAAACGGCGGTTTCGTCGTGAACTTCCTGCAATGCCGCTCTCTCAAAGCGCGCCATCGAGCCGATATCGAAGGAGAACCATGCGACGATGAACACCATCAACAGGGCAAATAAGGCGTAATAGTTCATCAAGCTCATGGCGACGAACGTACCCATCGGCGTGTATCCGGTGATGTGGTAAGTAACGAGCAGACCTGCCAGCGTGGCGATAATCGATGCACCCCAGCTTGAAACCGGCATCAGTACGCACATCGGCGCGGCGGTAGAATCAAGGATATACGCCAGTTTGGCGCGGGAGACTTTGAATTTGTCGGTAACGGGGCGGGCAATCGCGCCGACGGCGAGACTGTGGAAATAGTCGTCGATAAAGGTAACGAATACGAGGCAGGCAGTCAGCATTTTTGCGCCGCGCCTCCCTTTGATGTGTTGCTTCGCCCAATCGGCAAACGCCTGATTGCTGCCGGAAAAGGTCAGCAGCGAAGTAAAAATACCGAGCAACAATAAGAAAATCAGGATTTTAGGTTTTCCCAAAGACCAATCGCCGTCTGCCCAGGTCAGCCCGACCACCATGTCTTTCAGGTGTGTCAGTCCGTCAATCGGGCTGCCGCCGACCAAAAAGGCCACCCCGACCAAAATACCGATGCCCAAAGACAACAGTACGCGGCGGGTAATGACGGCAAGTGCCAGCGCCAAAAACGGCGGCACGACGGATAAAAACGAATGTGAATAATCAATCAGGTGCATAATATTTTTATTAATAGGAAGTCAATCGGAGCGGAACGTTTTCAGACGACCTTTGAATGCGATTGTTGACAAAGCCAAAAGAGCAAAACCATCAAAAAACAAACAAATCAATCAGTTGCTAAAATTACAAAATACCCGCCACCTTAGGATGGCGGGTATTCTATCATTGAATGGCGCTTGCGTTGCACCTTATTGCAGAGTCAGGGCGAGGAAAAGCGTATTGCCGTCGCGCTGAACCAGCAGCGGCACATTTTTGCCCGCGCCTGCCAACGCGCTGCGGAAGCTCGATTCGTCGTTGACGCTAATTTGGCTGACGGCGAGGATTTCGTCGCCGCGTTTGAGTCCGGCACGTTCCGCCGCGCCGCTGACGCGGGAAACAATCAGGCGGCTTTTGCCTGCACCTTCATCGACGCGCAGGGTCAGTCCCGTATTATCGACGGTAAAGCCGTCCGCCGGATTTGCCTGCTGCGGCTGCTCGGTAGCGCGAGAAGACGTTTCGTTCTGCTCCGCCATGCTGCCGAGTTTGACTTTCACATTGATTTTCTCGCCTTTTCGCCATACTTCCAGCGTGACCTCCTTACCCGGCAGCATCGAGCCGACCATGACCGGCAAATCGCTGGACACGCGCACTTCTTCACCGTTGACGCTGCGGACGATGTCGCCCACTTGCAATCCTGCCTGCATGGCAGGGCTGTTCGGCATCACTTTGGCAATCAACGCGCCGCTGGCTTTGTCCAAGCCGAACGATTTCGCCAGATCGTAAGACACTTCCTGAATAATCACGCCCAACTGACCGCGCTGAACCTTACCGCTGGTTTTCAACTGCTCGGCAACGTTCATCGCCACATCAATCGGAATCGCAAAGGAAATGCCCATAAATCCGCCGCTGCGGCTGTAAATTTGGGAGTTGATGCCAACCACCTGACCTTTCAGGTTAAAGAGCGGACCGCCGGAGTTACCCGGATTGATGGCAACGTCGGTTTGGATGAAAGGCGTGTAGCTTTCGTTCGGCAGACTGCGTCCTTTGGCGGACACGATGCCCGAAGTAACGCTGTTGTCAAAGCCGAACGGCGCACCGATGGCGGCAACCCATTCGCCCGGTTTCAAATCTTTCGGATTGCCGATTTTGACGACGGGCAACTCTTCCGAAGCATCAATCTTCAACAGCGCGACATCAGACTGCGTATCCGAACCGATCAGCTTGGCAGTGTATTCGCGCTTGTCGTTGAGCAGGACTTTGATATTGCCCATGCCGGCGACGACGTGGGCATTGGTCAGGATATAGCCGTCTTTACTGATGATAAAGCCGGAACCGAAATTCAAATCATCGTCGGCAGATTGGTCTTCCGGCATATCGGGCATATTCGGAACCAGGCGTTTGAAAAACTCGTAAAACGGGTCGTTGTCCGGAAACTGGCTCAAGTCCATGCCCTGCTCTTCAGACTGCCCGCTGCCTGCGGCACGTCCGGCGGGGGACGCTTGGATATTGACCACCGCCTGACCTTCGTTTTGCACCAATTGTGCGAAATCGGGCAGCAGCATACCGACGCTGCCGTCGTTTTTCGAGGGTTCGATTCTCTGTACGAATTCTCCGCTTTTACTCTCGCCGCCGAAGAAGCTGCTGATTTTGTCGCAGCCGCCCAATGCCAGCGCAGAAGCCGTTATCAAAGCAAAGTATCTGTATTTTTTCATTTTTTCGCGCACCGCGTTTCCTTTTCCGAATAACGGATTGTGTTCTTGCATCTTAAAAAACCGGGATCGTCTGAAACTTTTATCGTTTTCCAACCCGATAAGGTCGAATTTTACCTTTTGCCCATATTTTTTCAAGCATTTCATTTTAAATAAAAAAATGCCGTCAGAAATTTTAACCTAATGGGAAGGTTGTTTTGTTGATTGTTTACAATTTATCAACGTTTACATCAACTTCGCGCCATACTCGCATAAATCATTAATCATACATTTCCCGCATTGCGGCTTCTGCGCCTTGCAAGTGTAGCGTCCGTGCAAAATCAGCCAGTGGTGCGCATCCATCAAAAACTCTTTCGGCACAAAGCGCATCAGCTTGTCCTCTACCTCGCGCACATCCTTGCCCGGCGCGATTTTGGTACGGTTGGACACCCTGAAGATGTGCGTATCGACCGCCATGACGGGATGGCCGAACGCCGTGTTCAACACCACGTTTGCCGTCTTGCGCCCCACGCCCGGCAACGATTCCAAAGCCTCGCGGTCTTCCGGCACTTCGCCGTTGTATTTTTCCAGCAGGATGCGGCAAGTCTGCATGATGTGTTTGGACTTGGTTTTATAAAGCCCGATGGTTTTCGTGTATTCCATCACGCCGTCCAAACCCAAATCCAACATCGCCTGCGGCGTATTGGCAACCGGAAACAGCTTCGCCGTCGCCTTATTCACGCCCACGTCGGTCGCCTGCGCCGACAGCAAAACGGCAATCAAAAGCTCGAAGGGGGAATTGAAATGAAGCTCGGTGGTCGGATGGGGATTGGCAGCGCGGAAACGCTCGAAAATTTCTTGGCGGATCTGTTTGTTCATGGGGGTACGGGTAGGATTTGTGTGTGTGTCTTTATCGTTTGCCCGATTATAGCGCAAAAGGTCGTCTAAAAACCGATGCCGAAGGTTTTCAGACGACCCGTCTATCCCGCTGCGTTAAGCGGTTTCTTTCTTGCTCAACGTCAGACCTGTCCAGCCGAACAGCAGCGTCAAAATCAGACTCAAATAACAGAAGAAGGCATAAGGCAGGTATTCCCAGACGGGTACGCCGAGCGCATGACTGATAAATACGCCGCAGACGCTCCACGGAACGAGCGGATTAATGACCGTACCTGCGTCTTCGAGCGTGCGCGAAAGGTTGCGCGAATGCAGTCCGAGCTTGTCGTACACGGGTTTGAAGGTTTCGCCGGAAAGCAAAATACTCAAATATTGTTCGCCGATAAGGAAATTGACGCCGACCGACGTAGCGGCAACGCTAAATGTGGCGCGTCCCGCAGTGGTCAGGAACGCGCGGATGGCGTCCAGCAGCGACGGAATCACGCCGAGCGTAAACAGCAGCCCGCCCAAACTCATGCCGAGAATCACGATGGTTTGCGTGAAGAACATGCTTTCCAAACCGCCGCGCGAAATGAGTTTGGCGATGTCTTTAAACGCTTCGCCTTCCAGCTTGTAGCCGCCGTAAAACCATGCGCCGAGCTGGTTCAAGTCGGGTGTGCTGTGGAAATAGGTAACGCCAAGTGCAGCGATAATGGTGAAGAGCATGGCGACGACGGCGTTGACGCGTAACAGCGCCAACACGACCAACAGCGCAAACGGAATCAGCGAATAGCCATGCACCAAGCCCGTCGCTTCGAGCTGGCTGCGGAAGGATTCGACGCTGTTCATATCGTGTGCGGCGACATTGGGCAAAAGCCACAGCATCAATGCCGCACTGATGAGCCACGCAGGAATGGTGGTGTACATCATGTTTTTGATGTGTTCGAACAAATCAATGCCGACGATGGAGGCGGAAATGCCCGTGGTATCGGAGAGAGGAGACATTTTGTCGCCGAAAAACGCGCCGGAAACAATCGCGCCCGCCGTCATCGCCAAATCGGCATGAAACGCCGCCGCCATGCCCATAAAGGCAACGCCGACGGTGGCACAAGTGGTCAAACTGCTGCCGATGGATACGCCGATAATGGAACACAGTGCGAAAGCAGAAAAATAGAAATAAGTGGGGGAAATCAGCCCGAAACCGTAATACATCAGCGTCGGAATCGCGCCACTCATCATCAGCGCGCTAACCATCAGCCCGATGAAGAAAAACAGGTAAATCGCGCCCATGCCCTGCCCCACCGCGCCGACCATGCCTTTTTGCATGTCGTTATATTTCAACCCGCGCGCGAGGCCGTAGAGGATGAGGACGGTAATGGCGGCAATGATGGACATATGGGGCAGCCAGCCCAGCGAAATGATGGTGTAACCCATCGCCCCGATTAACGCCGCAACGACGGCAAGCGCCTCTTTGCGCGGCATATCGAGCAGTGATTTGAATGCAAACATATTGCTTTGCCTGTTTTGTGTGTATTTAACGAAGTTTAGCACACGGGGTCGTCTGAAAAACCGCTTTTCAGACGACCCCGTGATTTTTTATGAATGTAATAACAGATTTCAGTTGATGCGATATGATTTTAATTTTGATTTTTTGAAATAAAATATCCTTATTTAAAATAAAAAAATATTTTATATCTTTTTAACCATGATTAAACCGCCCCTCGCGCAAAAATGTTGCGGTTTGTTCTGCGGTAATGTGTTTAAACAGCATACCGCTGTGGCTGACGGGCAAGATAACGTGGTCGCGCATATTCGGGCAGCGGGTTTCGCTGACCAAAACCGTACCGTCGTGTTCGCCGTGCAAGCCCAATACGCGCCCAAGCCCGAGCGGCTTGTTGCCGGCGATGCTGCCCAGTTCGATATGTTCGGGCAAATCGGGCGTGCCGCCGTCGAGCGCATCGCGATACGCGCCGCCGAGTACGGGGGTTTTCAACCCGAGCCGGAACACCCTTTGCGCAGCCCGGCTGCCTTGGTGGGGCGTGCCGAAGGTAACGATGCGCCCGGTGATTTTTTCGGGATGGGCGGCGGCAAAGTGGCGCAACACCAGCCCGCCCAGACTGTGTCCGGCAAAATGCAGAGGCTCGCCCGTATCGTGTTTTTCAACAAATTCCGCCAACGCCTGCGTGTGCTGCGGCATGGTGTGCCAGACGCTGTAATAACCGAACAGGGCAACGTCAAAACCTTGCTTTTCCAGCATATCTGCTAAAGGTTTCATCACCCAAGAGTGCATGTGCAGTCCGTGTAATAAGATGATTTTCGACATGAAGACCTCCTGTATTTTTGCCGCTAGCATTATGCCATAAGTCAGTCAGACCGTATTGCGGACGCGCTTTGTCTTTTGAAAACGGGCTTAAGCTCCGGTTAAAATCTGTTGCCGTATTTTCAGACGACCTTGGTTTGATCGGATCAGGTTTAAAAGTCCGTCCCAACGAAAAAAGGTCGTCTGAAAACCTGATTTCCAAGTTTTCAGACGACCTTTTGTTCAGTCAACGCTTACTCGTCGGCTTTATAACCTTTGAGGGCAAAGAAGACGATGTAGAGGTAGCACACGGCAGGTGCAACATAAGAAATCATCATACCGAAATCATCAGCAATCTTACCTTGCAAAACAGGAATCAGCGCGCCGCCAACGATGGCGGTACAAAGAATACCTGAAGCAGAATTGGTAAATTTGCCGAGGTTTTTGGTTGCCAGCGAGAAGATGGTCGGGAACATAATGGAGTTGAAAAAACCGATGGCAATCAACGCCCACATGGCGATGTCGGCATTACCTTTACCAACCATGATGGCAATGACGAGCAAGGCAGTGGCAACTGAGGCATTAAAGGCAAGGTAGCGGTTTGGTGCGACTCGAGCCATGACTGCCGAACCGAGGAAGCGTCCGACCATGGCACCGCCCCAGTATAACGCCAGCATGTCTGCAGCTTTGGCATGATTCAATCCTTTCAGAAAGCCCAAAACATTGACCATGAAAGAGCCGATGGATACTTCCGCGCCAACGTAGCAGAAAATGCCGACCACACCGAGAATAAGGTGTTTGTATTGCCACACGCTGCTTTTGCCGTCGTGGTTGTGTTCGCTTTCCTCAACGGCAATTTTGCGCGCATCGGGCAGGCGGATCATTTTCACGAAGACGGCGAGGAGGATCAAAAATCCCGCCAAACCCAAATAAGGGATTTGGACGGATGCGATTTGCTCGGCTTTGCTGGCTTTCTGAGCCGCATCGGCAAAAATGAGATATGAACCGATTTTCGGAGCAATAGTCGTACCCAATGAATTGAATGCCTGCACCAAAGTCAATGTCACTGATTCTTTGCCCGGTTTCGCCAGCAGGGTCACATACGGATTACCCGCAACCTGCAACAGGGTGACGCCCGAAGCAAGAATGAAAAGCGCGCCCAAGAAAGTCGGGTAAGATAGGCTTTCTGCGGCGGGATAAAACAACAAGCATCCGACGGCGGTCAGCAAAAAGCCGCCGATAACGCCGTTTTTATAGCCGATTTTACCGACGAGATGCCCCATCGGAATTGACATGATGGCATAGGCGGTAAAGAAGCAGAACTGAATCAGCATCGCCTGAACGTTGGTCAGCTTGAAAATGTCTTTCAGATGCGGAATCAAGATGTCGTTCATGCAGGTGATGAAACCCATCATGAAGAAGAGCGTAGTCAGGACGACCAGCGCGGGGTTATGGTTTTGTTGTGATGGCGTAGACATGATTTGCCTTTCGATTTATTGGAATTGACCGTATAAACAGTTAATATCCGTTAATAACGGGCTGAATCATACTGGCTTTTGCCATTATTGCAAATACTGGAAATACGCCGACTACATAGAGTTTCAGCAAGATTCTGTCCGATAACGCATTTTTGTAGACAGAATCCGTCTGAATTTTACAATTAACCTGCCCGCAAACGACTTAAAATCTTATTTCAGACGACCTTTGACCTGACGCAAACTTATCCGCCATGCCCCTCATTTACGCCTACCTCGGACTCGCCGCTTCCGCCTTCACCTCCGCCACCATCCTGCCCGGCACGTCCGAAGCTGCCTTCGCCGCGTTCATCTACACCTATCCCGAACAGGCATACGGCGCGTGGTTGTGTGCCGGACTGGCAAACGGCTTGGGCAGCATGGTTTCCTATTGGATGGGGCGGCTGATTCCGTCCAAGAAAATGTCGTCTGAAAAGACCCTGCGCCTGCTCCGACGCTGGGGCACCCTGCCCCTTTTGTTTGCCTGGCTGCCCGTTATCGGCGACGCGCTGCCCATTGCCGCAGGCTGGCTCAGGCTCAACCCCTACACCTCCGCACTCATGCTCCTGACCGGAAAAATCCTGCGCTACGGCATCATCCTCGCCGGTATCAAAGGCATGATGTAAACCATTTGCGCAAAACCTGCCGCATTCATTTTCAGACGACTTGAAACAGCGTAAAATCCCAAAGGAAATATCCCGTCCCTTCATTTTTTGCAAAGCGAGAAACCATGTTCTTCAAGCACATCGAAGCCGCCCCCGCAGACCCCATCTTAGGCTTGGGCGAAGCATTCAAAGCCGAAACCCGTCCCGAAAAAGTCAACCTCGGCATCGGCGTTTATAAAGACGCATCCGGCGCAACCCCCATCGTCAAAGCCGTCAAAGAAGCCGAAAAACGCCTGCTCGAGAGCGAAACCACCAAAAACTACCTCACCATCGACGGCGTTGCCGACTACAACGAGCAAACCCAAATCCTTCTTTTCGGCGCAGACCACGAAATCGTCGCCAGCCGCCGCGCCAAAACCGCCCAAAGCCTCGGCGGCACAGGCGCGTTGCGTATTGCCGCCGAGTTCGCCAAACGCCAGTTGAACGCGCAAACCATCTGGATTTCCAACCCCACATGGCCCAACCACAACGCCATCTTCAAAGCCGTCGGCATCCAAGACAAGCCCTACCGCTACTACGACGCCGCCAAACACAGCCTAGACTGGGACGGCATGATTGAAGACCTGAGCCAAGCGCAAAAAGGCGACGTCGTCCTTTTGCACGGCTGCTGCCACAACCCCACCGGTATCGACCCCACGCCCGAACAATGGGAAACCCTCGCCAAACTCTCCGCCGAAAAAGGCTGGCTGCCCCTGTTTGACTTCGCCTACCAAGGCTTCGGCAACGGCCTCGAAGAAGACGCATACGGCTTGCGCACCTTCCTGAAATACAACAAAGAATTGCTCATCGCCAGCTCCTATTCCAAAAACTTCGGCATGTATAACGAACGCGTCGGCGCATTCACCTTAGTCGCAGAAGACGAAGCCACCGCCGCCCGCGCCCACAGCCAAGTCAAAACCATCATCCGCACCCTCTACTCCAACCCCGCCTCCCACGGCGCGAACACCATCGCCCTCGTGTTGAAAGACGCGGATTTGAAAGCACAATGGATTGCCGAACTCGACGAAATGCGCGGCCGCATCAAAGCCATGCGCCAAAAATTCGTCGAGCTTCTCAAAGCCAAAGGCGCGACTCAAGACTTCGACTTCATCATCGAACAAAACGGCATGTTCTCCTTCAGCGGCCTCACGCCCGAACAAGTCGACCGCCTGAAAAACGAGTTCGCCATCTACGCCGTGCGCTCCGGCCGCATCAACGTCGCCGGCATTACCGATGACAACATCGACTACCTGTGCGAAAGCATCGTGAAAGTGTTGTAATCCGCATCAGGCAATACCAAAAGGTCGTCTGAAAACCCGAAATACCGTTTTCAGACGACCTTTCCCCACCGTTTGACACAACAACCCCTTAAAGCATCACATTATGAGACCCACACTAGACGTCATCATCCCCTGCTACAACTCCGCCGCCACCCTTCAAGCGGCTGTCGAAAGCGCCGTTTCCCAACCCGCCGTCGAAAACGTCTGGCTGATTGACGACGCCTCCTTCGACGACACACGCCTCATCATGAGCGACCTCGCCGCCATCCATCCCAAAGTCCGCTGCGAATACATGCTCGAAAACGGTGGCGCAGCCAAAGCCCGCAACTGGGGCGCCATGCAAAGCCAAGCCGATTTCATCGCCTTCCTCGACGCCGACGACGTCTATGAAAACAACGTCCTCAACGCCGCCTACCTCGGCTTGGAAGCCTATTCCTACCTCAGCCTGGTCCGCCTCAAACTGCGCCCGATCGGCTTTCCCGAACACTACCTCAACCACCCGCAATTCCCTACCGCATGGGAACGGCTTCAAATGACCGTCGGCGGCAACACCGTATTCCGCCGCAGCATCTTTCTCGCCTGCGGTGGCTTTCCGCAAGACGAACTCTTCCGAATCTTCGGCGGCGAAGATGCCGCACTCGGCATCGCACTGACCCGCGACAGCGTCGTCGGCTACCTCTTTGAAGAACGCGACCCCGCCGTCAGACACAACTACCGCCCCGGCATCCACGCCGAGCGCCTGCTCGATGCCGAACTTTTCGGCAAAACCATCCCCGGACTGACCATAGACCACCAAAACGAAGCCGAAGCCGTCACCCGCCGCATCAGCCGCCGCCTGCAAGAAGTCAAAGCACACTCGACCTTCGAAGAAGCCGGCACCATGCCGCTCTACCCCGAGTACGAATAAGCGGGCATAAGCGCAAAGCCCTGCCCGACCGCTTGCATCACATTGCTTGCAGCAAAAAAGGTCGTCTGAAATTTTGTTTTCAGACGACCTTTTCTATATTTATAGTGGATTAACTTTAAACCAGTACGG
>KV797012.1:12204-50476 GCA_001809325.1 Neisseria sp. HMSC077D05
CTTGTCCTGATTTAAAGTTAATCCACTATAACGGCAGTATGGCGTCAACTATACCTTATCTTCCCACGCTGCACGTTCCCTCATGTCTTCCACCGCTTCCACCAATGCCGCCGCCAAAGGCGGATCAAACGACGAGTGTCCCGCCTGAATCACGCGCAGTTCGGCATCGGGGAGCGCCTGCGAAAGTTCCCACGCGCTTTGCATGGGGGTGCATAAGTCGTAGCGGCCTTGCACGATGATGGTCGGGATAGGGCGGATTTTGTCCGTGTTCGCCAAAATCGCTTTGTCGCCTTTCAGCCAGCCTTCGTTGACGAAATAATGGTTTTCCAAGCGGGCGATGGCGAGCGATTGGTAGGCGTCTTCATCGACGTCTTGCGGCTCGAAGCGGATCAGGTAGCTTTCCCAGTCCGCCCAGGCTTTGGCGGCTTTCAGACGACCTGCTTCATCTTCGCCAAACAGCATTTCGTGATATGCCGCAATCAGGCTGCCGCGTTTTTCTTCGGCGACGGGCGCGAGGAATTTCTGCCATTGTGCGGGATAAATCTGGCTGACGCCGCCCGCTTCGTCGAGCCACGCCATTTCGGACGGACGGCACAGGAATATCCCGCGCAAAACGAGTCCGGCAACGCGTTCGGGATGGGTTTCGGCATACGCGAGAGACAGGGTGCTGCCCCACGAGCCGCCGAACACCAGCCATTTTTCGATGCCCAGCATTTCGCGGACTTTTTCGATGTCGGCAACCAAGTCCCAAGTCGTATTGTCGTCGGTGCAGGCGTAGGGCAGCGAACGGCCGCAGCCGCGCTGGTCGATGATGACGATGCGGAACACGTCGGGATTGAAAAAGCCGCGGCAGGCAGGCGATGCGCCCGCGCCCGGACCGCCGTGCAGGAAGATGACGGGCAGCCCGTCGGGATTGCCGGATTCTTCCCAGTAGATTTGATGGATGTCCGATACTTGCAGCAGGCCGCTGCGGATGGGTTCGCGGATGGGGTGCATGATGTTTCTCCTGTTGTCTGACGTTTGGATTGTACCCATCGTGCCGGTAAACGACAAACGGCAAGGGGTCGTCTGAAATCCGCTTCTACCGCCGCGTTTCCCGACCGCCCGACTATCCGCTATAATTCCCCGATACCCGCGCAACAGAAAGAATGAAATGAACAAAATCCTGATGACCGCCGCCGTGTTGCTTCTGTCCGCCTGCGGCTTCCACCTCAAAGGCATGGGCGGCACCGCACACACGCTGCCGTATCCCGCTTGGCACATCCAAAACGCCTCCGTCATGCAAAAGGCTTTGGAAAACGCCCTGCGCCGCTCCGACGGCAAACCCGTTTCCGCCGCCGAAGCGCAAATGACTTTGCACATCAAGAACATTGAAACCCGTCAGGACATCTACACCATCACCCGTGCCGCGCTGGTCAACGAATACCTGCTGACCCTGCGCGTCGAAGCCCAAGCCATGCGCAACGGCGAGCCTGTGGGCGAACCGATGACCATCCTCGTCAACCGCACGATGGACTACAACGACAGCGAAGTGTTGGGCAAACAGGAAGAAAGCGAAACCATCTGGGCGGAAATGCGCGCCGACGCCGCCGACCAAATCGTCCGCCGCCTCACGTTCCTGAAAGCGTATTGATGGCGGTCATGAATATCGAACAGGTCAACGCGGATATGCCGCTTTCGCCGCTGTACATCATTCACGGCGAAGAAGACCTGTTGCGCATCGAAGCCCTCGACACCCTGCGTGCCGCCGCCAAAAAACAAGGCTACCTCAACCGCGAAGTCTTTACGGCGGACAACGGCGCCGACTGGGACGAACTCCTGCAAAGCGCAGGCAGCGCGGGGCTTTTCGCCGATTTGAAACTTTTGGAAATCCACATTCCGAACGGCAAGCCCGGCAAAAACGGCGGCGATGCGCTGCAAACCTTTGCCGAACGCCTGCCCGAAGACACCGTTTCCCTGATTTTGCTGCCCAAGCTAGAAAAAGCCCAAACGCAGGCAAAATGGTTCACCGCGCTCGCCGCCAAAGGCACGGTACTCGAAGCCAAAGCCATTAGCGCGCAAGCTCTGCCGCAGTGGATAAAGGGTCGTCTGAAAAAGGTCGGACTCGACATCGAACCCGACGCGCTCGCCCTGTTTGCCGAACGCGTCGAAGGCAACCTGCTCGCCGCCCGCCAAGAAATCGACAAACTCGCCCTGCTGCACCCGCAAAACCATACCGTCAACATCGCCGATGCCGAAGCCGCCGTCGCCAACGTCGCCCGTTTCGACGTGTTCCAGCTTTCCGGCGCATGGATGAAAGGCGATGCCCTGCGCGTCGCCCGCCTTTTGGACGGACTCGAAGAAGAAGGCGAAGAACCCGTCTTGCTGCTGTGGGCGGTTGCCGAAGACATCCGCACCCTCATCCGCCTGACCGCCGCGCTCAAACAAGGGCAAAGCGTACAATCTGTCCGCAACAGCCTGCGCCTGTGGGGCGACAAACAAACCCTCGCGCCGATTGCCGTCAAACGCATTCCCGCCGTCCGCCTGATCGAAGCCCTCAAAACCTGCGCCAAAATCGACCGCATCATCAAAGGCGCAGAAGACGGCGACGCGTGGACGGAATTTAAGCAGTTGGTGACGGGGCTGGCAGTCTGATTTCATCGGGCATGGGTAGGCGCTTTTCGCGGCAAGGGCGCGCCTGTGCAAAAAGCGTGAAAGTTTGTATGCCGCATCGCTTCTGTACGCGCCCAAACGGCAAAAATACTGTAAAATACCGTTAAACATAAAGTTATGATATTTGAGGTCGTCTGAAATCCTGCCTATCTGCTGCAAACCTTTTTTCAGACGACCTCCCACCCTTACAAGGAACTGCAACTTCATGGACAACCAAACCAAACTCCGCATCGGCGGCCTGCTTGTGCTGACCACCGCCGTTTTAAGCCTGCTCATCGTCTTAATCGTCGATTCGTGGCCGCTCGCCATCCTGCTCGCCGTCATCATCGTCGCCGCAGCCGCCGGCGGCTTTGTCTGGACTTCGCGCCGCCAGCAGCGCCAGTTTCTCGAACGTCTGAAAAAATTCGACATCGACCCCGAAAAAGGCCGCATCAACGAAGCCAACCTGCGCCGTATGTACCACAGCGGCGGCCAACACCAAAAAGACGCGATAACGTTGGTCTGTCTGTCGCAAAAATGTTCAGCCGACGAAGCGCACGCCATGTTCAAAAAACGCCCGACCCGTCAGGAAATGAACCAAATGGCAGCCCAGCAGGCGCGCGGACAAAAACGTCCCCACCGCTGATTCCTCCCACACAAAGGTCGTCTGAAAACGGATGCGGCGGTTTCGCCCGAACCAAGTATTCCGTTTTTCAGACGACCTTTTTACCGAGCAGAACGCCATGACCGCCCTTCCCCCCGCCCCCGTCAAACGCCGCCTTGCCGCCCTGATGTACGAATTGCTGCTGACCGGCGCCGTGACC
Organism: Neisseria sp. HMSC077D05; assembly: GCA_001809325.1. Classification (GTDB taxonomy): domain Bacteria; phylum Pseudomonadota; class Gammaproteobacteria; order Burkholderiales; family Neisseriaceae; genus Neisseria. The sequence continues at coordinate 15,660 of KV797012.1, forward strand.
GCCATCGCCGCCCTCCTTGCCGGCATCGCCGCGATTTTCCTCAACCCCGTCTCCCAGCTCCTTTCCAGCTTGGTTACCTGCGTTATCTTTGTAGGAAGCTGGTGGCTCTACTTCAAAACCAACTGGACGAAAACCGGCCGCACCCTCGCCATGCAGACGTGGAAAATCGGGCTGCACGGCCGAAACGGCACGCTGCCGCCATTATCGCAACTGCGCATCCGCTTTATTTGGGCGTGTATCTTCGTCGTTTTCATCCCCCTGCTCGCATACGCAGGCTTGCGCCACCTGCTCGCCATCCCACCCATGCCCGCCTTCGGTGCCGCTCTGATTTGGCTCATCCTGCCGTGGGGCTTCGCCCTGCTGAACCCCGACCGGCAGTTTTTATACGATTTCTTGGCGGGAACGCGATTGGTCGATTTGAAACAGGAAACATCCGAAAGCTGATTGTTCTACTGTTTCGCCACACAAACAAAAGGTCGTCTGAAACCCAAATTGGATTTCAGACGACCTTTTATTTCAAGCCGGTTGGCTTATTTGTTGAAGAAAACCAGCGTCCACGGCAAGACATAAGCTTGCAGCAGGGTCAGCAGGCCGACGAAGGTACAGAAAATCAAGCTGTGTTTCACGGTGAAGCGGAACAGGTTGGATTCTTTGCCTTCCAGACCGACTGCCGCGCAGGCGATGGCGATGGATTGCGGCGAAATCATTTTGCCGGTCACACCGCCGGTGGTGTTGGCTGCGACGGTCAGCTCAGGTACGACGTTGATTTGATGCGCGGTGCTGGCTTGCAGCGAGCCGAAGAGCGCGTTGGCGGAAGTGTCCGAACCGGTCAGGAATACGCCAAGCCAGCCGAGGAACGGCGAGAAGAACGGGAACACGGCGCCGGTAGCGGCAAGGACGAGTGCCAATGTAGATGACAGCCCTGAATAGTTTGCCACGAATGCGAAGCCGAGTACCAAACCGATAGACAGGATGGACAGGCGCAGTTCTTTGAGCGTTTCAAAGAAAGTGCTGACGGCTTCGGAAGGTTTCATTTTCAGCAAAGCGGCGGAAACGATGGAAGCAAACAGGATTGCCGTGCCGACTGCGCCGAGGAGGTCGATTTTGAATACGGCGGCGTATGGTGTCGGTTCGCTGACGATGGGCGCGGCTTTTTGTACCAAGTTGTGCAGCATCGGCCAGTCGAATTTGATGGTGGCAACGCCCAAAGCCTCTTTCACGCCCTTAATCGTCCACACGCTGACGAAAACGGTCAGGATGGCGAAAGGCGACCAGGCTTTGATGATTTGTCCGGCAGTGTATTCGCCCGCTTTGCGCTCGGCCGGTTTTTTCATGCCGTTGAAGGTGAAGATTTCTTTAGGCTGCCATTTTTTCAGGAAGGCAGACAGACAAACCAGGCTGACCAATGCGGAGGTTACGTCTGGCAATTCCGGGCCGATGAAGTTGGCGGTAATAAACTGGGTAGTGGCGAAAGATACGCCCGCCACCAATACGGCAGGCCAAGTTTGGCGTATGCCGCGCATACCGTCCATCATGGCGACCAGCCAGAAAGGAACGATAATCGACAGGATCGGCAGTTGGCGGCCGGCGACCTGACCGATATGGTAAGGGTCGAGGTTGGACACTTGACCAGCAACCAGGATTGGAATGCCCATCGCGCCGAAAGCCACAGGTGCGGTATTGGCAATCAAACACAAACCGGCGGCATAGAGCGGATTAAAGCCCAGGCCCACCAACAAAGAGGCGGTAATCGCCACCGGCGCGCCGAAGCCTGCCGCGCCTTCGAGGAATGCGCCGAAAGAGAAGCCGACCAGCAGCATTTGCAGGCGTTGGTCTTCGGTAATCGAAATCACGGAAGCGCGGATGATGTCGAACTGCCCTGTTTTCACGGTAATTTTATACAGGAACACAGCAGTAACGATAATCCATGCAATCGGCCACAAACCGTAAGCAAAGCCGTACAGCGCGGAAGAAACCGCCATGCCCGCAGGCATTCCGAAGCCTAATATGGCAACGCCAAGCGCAATCAGCAGCGTATAAAGCCCCGCCTGATACCCCTTGAGCTTCAGGATGGTCAGTGCGACGAAGAAAAAGATAATGGGCAGGAGGGCGACGGCTGCCGTCAAATACAGGCTGCCGCCCACTGCGGTATAGTTTTGAATCCAAGTATCCATAGGGAAAATCTCCGAATATTTTTCTAATATATTTTCTTAAATTGGTAAAACCAATTTTGAGAACGGAGGACACTTTACGAAACTTTAATATGGCGGTCAATTATTTTTTCAGACGACCCGGCGGTATTGGCGCAAATTTGTTATTTAATTTTAAATAAAACAAAATATTATATGAATTGTAAAAATGTAGCCTGATGTAGTTTTAAAACACATACGGGTAGGACAAGCCATATTGACGGGATACGGGGCGGTTAATTAGAATACGGCGACATTGGTCATGCCAATTTGGTCACGCCAATTTTGATGCAGGCTGCCCTTTCGGACGGCCTGCCGCATCACATTATCGGATTTGGGTCTTCTTCGCAGAAAAAACATGATGGAAAAGAGGGAATTACAATGACAAAACTGGTTCGGCCGCAAAAAGTCAGCGACCAAGTATTGTCGGTTTTGGAAGAACGCATCGCGGCGGGCATTTACGAAGAAGGCGGCAAAATCCCGCCCGAGCGCACGCTGGCGGAAGAATTCGGCGTATCGCGCCCGTCGGTCAGGGTCGCGCTGAACATCCTGATTGCACGGCAGGTTTTGGAAGCGCGGCAGGGCGACGGCTATTACGTTTCCGTCAAACCGCAGCAGGATTTCCTCCAAAGCTGGCAGGAATTGCTCGGCAAACATTCCAACTGGGAAACCGACGTTTTCGATTTCAGCTGCCACATCGAAGGCTGCATGGCATCGTTGGCTGCCGAGAGGCGCACCGATGCCGATTTGAAACGGATTGATTTTTGGCGGCAAAAATTTGAATCTGCCTGCGAAAGCGGCCATCTGGAACACCAAACCGAAGCCGACGTGAGTTTTCACCAAACCATCGCCGACGCTGCGCACAACATCCTCTTCAGCCACCTCTCCGGCGGCCTGCTCAAAATGCTCTACCGCCAGACGCGCAGCAGCATCATCTACTTCAACCAAACCGAAGACCCGCGCCCGAAGCTGATTGCCCAACACCGCGCCATCTACGAAGCCATCTTGGAACGCCGCTCTGCCGATGCCGCCGAAGCCGCAAAAATACATCTAAACTACGTCGCCAACAGCATCTTGCAAAACAGGGAATACAAAAGCCGCAACGAACACGCCGACACCTTGGCGCAGAACGACTTGAAGCGGGTGCAAGACTGGAAATAACACCCTGCCCGCCGTTCCCTTGCTACGTCGTAGACATAGTACGCAAACCAAAACCCGATTATCCGCCCGCAACCGCAAGGTCGTCTGAAACATCAAAACACCTGCCTTCGCGGCAGATTCCTACAAAACCGAAGGAGTAGAAATGAAACTATCCGAATTGTTCAACCCCAACGAATTTGCCGCGCGTCATTTGAGTTTCGGCGACGAAGCCGCGCTTTTGGAAGCGCTCGGCGAGAAGAGCATGGACGATTTTGTCGGCAACACCGTGCCGCAAAGCATCCGTATGCCGTCCGAACTCGACCTGCCCGAAGCCCTGACCGAGGCGGACGCTTTGGCGAAGCTGAAAGCCATTGCGGCGAAAAACGTGATCAACAAATCCTATATCGGCTTGGGCTATTACCCGACCCGCGTGCCGAACGTGATTTTGCGCAACGTATTGGAAAATCCGGGCTGGTACACCGCCTACACGCCGTATCAGGCGGAAATCGCGCAGGGGCGTTTGGAAGCGTTGTTGAACTTCCAGCAGGTGTGTATCGATTTGACCGGTTTCCCCGTGGCAGGCGCGTCTTTGCTGGACGAAGCGACCGCCGCCGCCGAAGCGATGGCGATGGCGCACCGCGTGGGCAAGGTGAAATCTGAGCGTTTCTTTGTGGACGAGCGCGTCTATCCGCAGACTTTGGATGTGATGAAAACCCGCGCCAAATATTTCGGCTTTGAGCTGGTGGTCGGCGATTTTGCCAAAGCGGATGAAGGCGAATACTTCGGCGCGCTGTTTCAATACGTCGGCAAAGACGGCGACGTACAAGACTTGCAAAGCGTCATAGGCCGTCTGAAAACCAAAGGCACGATTGTTGCCGTTGCCGCCGACATCATGAGCTTGGTCTTGCTGAAACCGCCTGCCGAGTTGGGCGCGGACATTGCGTTGGGCAACACCCAACGCTTCGGCGTACCGATGGGCTTCGGCGGGCCGCACGCCGCTTATTTCGCGTTTAAAGACGAGTTTAAACGCTCCGCCCCGGGCCGCATCATCGGCGTATCCAAAGACGCATCGGGCAAACCCGCGCTGCGCATGGCACTATCGACCCGCGAGCAACACATCCGCCGCGAAAAAGCCACGTCCAATATTTGTACCGCGCAAGCATTGCTGGCGAACTTGGCGGGCATGTACGCCGTCTATCACGGCCCCGAAGGCGTGAAACGCATCGCCAACCGCATTCACGCGCTGGCTTCCGCCTTTGCCGACGCGCTGGTTTCAGACGGCCTCAAAGTGGTTCACGAAGTCTTCTTCGATACCGTTACCGTCGATTTCGGCAGCAAAGAAAAAGCGGACAAAGCGTTCCAAACCGCTTTGGAACTGGGCTACAACCTGCGCCGCGTCAGCGACACCCGAATCGCCGCCGCCTTCCACGAAACATCCGTGCGCGAAGACCTTGCCGTGTTGTACTACGCCTTCACCGGCAACAACACCTTCACGCTTTCAGACGACGTCAAAGGTCGTCTGAAAACTGAATTCCTGCGCCAAGACAATATATTGCAACATCCCGTGTTCAACCGTTACCACACCGAACACGAAATGCTGCGCTACCTGAAGAAACTCGAAGACCGCGATTTGGCGATGAACCGCAGCATGATTTCGCTGGGCAGTTGCACCATGAAGCTCAACGCCACCGCCGAAATGCTGCCGATTACTTGGGCGGAGTTCTCCGACATCCACCCCTACGCCCCCGAAACCCAAACCGCAGGCTACCGCGAACTCTTGACCGACATGGAAAACAGCCTGAAAGCCATCACCGGCTTTGACGCGATTTCCTTCCAGCCCAACTCCGGCGCGCAGGGCGAATACAGCGGTATGCTCGCCATCCGCCGCTATCAGGAAGCCCAAGGCCAAGCGCAGCGCAACATCTGCCTGATTCCCAAATCCGCCCACGGCACCAACCCCGCCACCGCCGCCATGCTCGGTTTGAAAGTCGTCGTCGTCGATACCGACGAACACGGCAACGTCAACATTGACGATTTGAAAGCCAAAGCCGAGCAACACCGCGACGCCTTGTCCGCCATCATGATTACCTACCCGTCCACCCACGGCGTGTACGAAGAAGGCATCCGCGACATCTGCCGCATCATCCACGACAACGGCGGACAAGTTTACATGGACGGCGCCAACCTCAACGCCCAAATCGGTATCATGCAGCCCGCCGAAGTCGGTGCAGACGTGTTGCACATGAACCTGCACAAAACCTTCTGCATCCCCCACGGTGGCGGCGGCCCGGGCATGGGTCCCATCGGACTGAAAGGCCACCTCGCCCCGTTTGCCCCGGGACACACCTTGACCGACACGCACAGCGCAAGTGCCGGGCAAACCGCCGTTTCTTCCGCCGCCTTCGGCTCCGCGTCCATCCTGCCGATTACCTGGATGTACCTGACCATGATGGGCAAACAAGGCATGGAACAGGCAACGCGCTGGGCATTGCTCAACGCCAACTACGTCGCCAAACGCCTGAGCGAAGACTATCCCGTTCTCTACACAGGCAAAAACGGCCGCGTCGCACATGAATGCATCGTCGATTTGCGCCCGCTCAAAGCCGAGAGCGGCATCACCGAAACCGACATCGCCAAACGCCTGATGGACTACGGCTTCCACGCCCCGACCGTCTCCTTCCCCGTTGCCGGCACGCTGATGATCGAACCGACCGAAAGCGAAAGCAAAGCCGAACTCGACCGCTTCATCGCCGCCCTGAAACAAATCAAACAGGAAGTGCTGAAAGTCGAGAGCGGCGAGTGGCCGAAAGATGACAACCCGCTGGTCAACGCCCCGCACACCGCCGCCGACGTAACCGGCGAATGGGCGCATCCGTACTCCCGCGAAGAAGCCGTCTTCCCGCTGCCCTTCGTGCGTGAAAACAAATTCTGGCCGAGCGTCAACCGCGTGGACGACGTGTACGGCGACCGGAATTTGGTCTGCTCCTGCCCGCCGATGGAAGCGTATGAAGATTGAGGTTTGACATGAAGAAAGGTCGTCTGAAAATTTCAGACGACCTTTGTTTTAAAAAACGTTCATTCAGAAGGTAGCGTGTTTGCAACCTAATCTGTTTGTCAGTTTTATTTTTTCTTGCCAAAAATCAGGGACAACACTGACAAAATCAGGAAACCGACAAACAGGATTTTAGCGATACCTGCCGCGCTGCCTGCAATACCACCAAAGCCCAGTACGGCTGCAATAATGGCGATAACAAAGAAAACAACTGCATAATGAAGCATGGTTTTTTCCTTTCTGTTTGGTGTGCAAACGGTTTGATGTGCAAACGGTCGGAGGAGAGCCTTCCGTTTGTTGTGAGATGTAACAGTTTTATATTGGATCAACTATCTTATTGATTAATTTAATACTCACGGATGTAACCGCTTGTAGTACACCTTATCGGATAACTTCCAACTTAGCAAACCGTAACAATACAAATTTTCAAGAAATCTGCCCAATTATGAAATAACCAAACAAAGAATCAACGGCTTATATACAGACGTTAAGTTTTGAAAATATTTATATTTTATCGATTTATTAGCATTTAAAAAATTCTTTTTTAAAATCAACAAAAAATAAAAAATAATATATTTATATAAAAGCAATGCCAAACCTGCCGTTCAAATCATCATAAAAACGGCTCAGAAAATTAAAGGGGCGTCTGAAACGCCATCTTTCTTATTGATTGTTTTTTTGAAACGATTTCGTTATAAAACAAACCATCCCTTGCCCTTTTCAGACGACCCGACAGGAAACCCGCCATGCAAAACATCCGCGCCGCCGCCGTGCAAATGATTTCGTCCACTGACCCCGATGCCAACATTAACATCATGAAACGCCTCGTGCGCCAAGCCGCAGAGCAAGGCGCGGACTGGGTGCTGCTGCCCGAATATTGGCCGCTGATGGGGCGTAAGGATACCGACAAACTGGCTTTCGCCGAACCGTTAGTCGGCGGCAATTTTAGCGAAACTCGCTACGCTCGTTTTCAGACGACCCTGAGCGAAACGGCGGCGGAATGCGGCGTGGTGCTTTTTGGCGGCACAATTCCGCTGCAAAGCACCGATGCGGGCAAAGTGATGAATACCATGCTGGTGTACGACCGTGACGGCACGCAAATCGGGCTGTATCACAAAATGCACCTGTTCGGTTTTTCAGGTTTGGGCGAACGCTATGCCGAGGCGGACACCATCAGCGCGGGCGGCGATGTGCCGAAATTGACTGCCGACGGCGTGCCGCTTGCCGCAGGCGTGTGCTACGACTTACGCTTTCCCGAATTTTTCCGCGCCCAGCAGCCGTTTGACGTTTTGCTGCTGCCCGCCGCCTTCACTTACACGACAGGCAAAGCGCATTGGGAATTGCTGCTGCGCGCCCGCGCGGTGGAAAACCAATGCTACGTCATCGCTTCGGCGCAAGGCGGCGAACACGAAAGCGGCAGACGCACATTCGGTCATAGCATGATTATCGACCCGTGGGGCGAAATCTTGGGTGTATTGCCCGAAGGCGAGGGCATCGTCATTGCCGATTTGTACGCTACAAGGTTGCAAAGCGTGCGCACCAGACTACCCGCGTTGCAACACAGGTTGTTAAAATAAAAACAATTCCTCCCCAAACGTCGCCATTTCTGCTTTAAATCCTATGATATGTTGATTTTACCGCAACAAAATTAATCCAAAGTAATATGAAATTGACAATTAATTTTGCATTTATAATATTAGCAGGTACAATTTCAGACTATTTATTTGGGCTAGTCATACATTGCACAACAGCAGACAAAAATAAGGCTGTTCAACAGCCTAGTGCATTTTATAAAAGGGATATCAAGGATGCTCCAAGCTAAAATCGTCGTTATCGGCAGTATCAATATGGATTTAGTCACCCGCGCTTCAAAATTTCCCAGAGCGGGTGAAACATTGCTGGGCAATTCATTTCACCGCTTCATGGGCGGCAAGGGCGCAAACCAAGCGATTGCAGCAGCGCGTTTGGGGGCGGACGTCTGTATAGTCGGCGCGGTCGGCGATGACGATTTCGGCTATGAAATGACCACCAACCTCTGCCGCGAAGGCATCTTTACCGAACACATCCAAACCCTCACCGGCCTGCCCAGCGGCATGGCAAACATTACCGTTGCCGACGATGAAAACGCCATTATCGTTATCGCCGGAGCCAACATGGGGCTGACGGTTGCCGACATCGAAAACGCCGAGCAGCAAATCGCCTCCGCCGATGTGGTTTTGAGCCAGCTCGAAATTCCGATGGACTGCGTCATCACCGCCGCAAAATTGGCGAAGAAATACGGCAAACCCTTTATCCTCAACCCGGCTCCCGCCCAATTCCTGCCTTCGGAATTATGGGAATTGGTCACTCTTCTAACCCCCAACCGCTACGAACTTGCCGACTGCCTCGGCCTGTCGCAAGATTTGAATCCCGAAGAGCTGATTCTAAAAGCCCCCTGCCCCGTCCTGATGACCATGGGCGACAAAGGCGCAGTCTATAAAGACGGAAAAGACGGTTTGCGTTATGTTTCCAGCTTTAAAGTGGACACTGCCGATACCACCGGCGCCAGCGACGCATTCAACGGCGCATTGTCCGTCTTCTGGAATCAAGGCATCGAAACCGCCGTCCGCAAGGCATGTGCCGCCGCCGCGCTTTCCATTACCCAAGACGGCGCGCAAAACGGGATACCTTTCAAAGAAGAATTGGAACAATTCCTCGCCGCGCACAAATAAATCCATATTTACCTTATAAAAAATAGCCAAAAGGTCGTCTGAAACCCATCTTCCGGCGTTTCAGACGACCTTTATTAATCTTAAAGATGATTGAGCCGCATTACCGTGTCGCACGCCATGTCATGAATGCTTCGGGGAATGGTTAAACCGCCCCGATGGATTTGGCAACCGACGGTCTGACGGCTACAATATCGTGTTAAAAACTTTTCATTTGGGAACACGCAAAATGTTGGTTCATCCTGAGGCGATGGGCGTCGCCGCATTGGCGGACAAAATCCGCAAAATCGAAAACTGGCCGCAAAAAGGCATTTTATTTCACGACATTACACCGGTGCTTCAAAGCGCGGAATATTTCCGCCTTCTGGTGGACTTGCTGGTCTATCGCTATATGGGTCAGAAAATCGATGTCGTGGCAGGTTTGGACGCACGCGGTTTCATCATCGGCGCGGCGCTGGCGTACCAGTTGAACGTCGGCTTTGTCCCCATCCGCAAAAAGGGCAAGCTGCCTTTTGATACCATCTCGCAAAGCTACGCGCTGGAGTACGGCGAAGCGACGGTCGAAATCCACAAAGATGCGGTCAAACCCGGTGCGCGCGTGCTGCTGGTCGATGATTTGGTTGCAACCGGCGGCACCATGCTCGCAGGCGTAGAACTAATCCGAAAACTTGGCGGCGAAGTCGTTGAAGCGGCGGCGATTTTGGAATTTACGGACTTGATCGGCGGCAGCAAAATCCGCGAAAACGGCGTTCCCCTGTTTACCCTGCTGCAAAACGAAGGCTGCATGTAAACTTCGCCCCATGCCTCAAAGGTCGTCTAAAACAGCCATTCCGCTTTTCAGACGACCTTTTTGTTGCCCCTGATTACGCGGTTAATGTAAATATCGGTTTCAGATTCGGATAATGCAGCCAAATCGTTTAAAATACGGTTCTAATTGATTCTAATAAAGATACGGCAAGTAATGAACGCACAACGCATATTTTCCCTCTCGCTCAGCCTGATTGCCGCAGCCGTATTGTCGGCGTGCGTCTCTGAAAACGACACTTCATCCAAAGAGCCTGCCTCTTCCCTGACCGAACCCGCCTCCATCCCCGCCCGCCGCGCGGAAGGCGAATCCAAAGTATTGTCCGATTACGGTCAATATCAAGGTGCGCTGGACGCTGCCAAACGCGGCGACGATATGTGGGTGCAACAATTCTTGGCACAAGCGGGCGACAGCGCGATGGCTGAAACCGTCCGCAACGAATGGCTAAAAAGCCTCGGCGCGCGCGGACAATGGGATGTGTTCCGCCAAGAAAACAAAAAGCTGAATGCGGCGGGCCGGGTGCAGGAAGTGCAATGTTATGCCGAACTGAGCAACGGCAGCTACAACATGGCGGCAGAGCTTGTGCGCGTTACCAACAAGCTGCCTGCAGGCTGTACCCGCTTGGTCGAAAGCGCAGCATCGGCAGGTCGTCTGAACAACAACGACGCATGGCGCCGCGTACGCGGATTGTTGAGCAACAGCCAAACCAGCGACGCACGCAGCTTGGCAGCCGCATTGGGCAGCCCGTTTGAAGGCGGCTCGCAAGGTGCGCGCGAATACAGCCTTTTGAACGTCATCGGCAAAGACGCGCGCAAATCCTCCTCCGCAGCCTCCACGCTGTCCGGCATGGAATCCGGCTTAAGCCGAGAACAAAGCAGCTTCGCATGGGGCGTATTGGGACTCTACCAAGCGCAAAATCAAAACATGCAGACCGCGTTGAGCTACTACAACCGCGTTTCCGACCGCAAACAACTGACCGACGAGCAATTCGAATGGTACGCCCGCGCCGCCCTGCGTCTGCAACGCTGGAACGAATTATCCGGCATCATCCAACAAATGCCCGACAACCTGCAAAAAGACCCGACTTGGCAATACTGGCTGGGCCGCAGCTACGCCGCACAAGGCAACCAAAGCCGTGCTAAAGAAATGTACGAAAAAGCTGCCGCAAGCGGACGCAATTTCTACGCCGTCTTAGCAGGTGAAGAACTCGGCCGTCGCATCAATACCAAAAACAACGTTTCCGACGCCGATAAAAAAGACGTCCGCCGCATGGCAGACGACGGCGCCATCAAACGCGCGCTGGTTCTGTTTAAAAACAGCCAAAGCAGCAACGATGCCAAAATGCGCCGTCAGGCGCAGGCAGAATGGCGTTTCGCCACCCGCGACTTCAACGAGGACAACCTCCTGACTGCCGCGCAAGTCGCCTTTGAAAACCAGTTTTACGACATGGCGATCAACAGCGCCGACCGGACCGAGCGCAAACTCAACTACAACCTGCGCTACCTCTCTCCGTTTAAAGAGACCACCGTCCGCTACGCCTCGCAAGCAGGCATCGATCCCGCTTGGGTTTACGGTCTGATCCGTCAAGAAAGCCGCTTCGTCATGGGCGCGCAATCCAGCGTCGGCGCGCAAGGCCTGATGCAGGTTATGCCCGCCACCGCCCGAGAAATCGCCGGCAAAATCGGCATGAGCAGCAGCGAACTCTACACCATGGACGGCAACATCCGCATGGGCACATGGTACATGGCAGATGCCAAACGCCGCCTGCAAAACAACGAAGTGATGGCAACCGCAGGCTACAACGCCGGCCCCGGCCGCGCCCGCAACTGGCAGGCTTCTACGCCTCTGGAAGGCGCGATTTACGCCGAGACCATCCCTTTCACCGAAACCCGCGACTACGTCAAAAAAGTTATGACCAACGCGACCTTCTACGCATCCCTGTTCAATGAGCCGCAAACCTCGCTGAAACAGCGTATGGGAACCGTTCCGGGTCGTTACTGATTGACGCGGCTGCATCCGATCAGATTGTTTGACAGATACGGAAGCCAAACTTGAAAAGGTCGTCTGAAAGTATGTTTTCAGACGACCTTTTTTAGTGTGGATGATGGCAAAAAAACAACGAATCAACCGATTCATCTTCATCGCCATCCCGCGCTCTTTTCAATAAACTGGTTGCGCTACCTGCCCCAATCCACTATATCTGTTACTTGCTGCCGTGTATCTAACGTTCAGCCACTGAGTGGGAACACTTTACAAAAAGGTCGTCTGAAAACCGAAAAATCAGTTTTCAGACGACCTTTGTTTAGCTCAAACCTTCCCGGTTTAAGCGGCGTTGACTTTGTCTTCGCGGCGCAGCAGGGTAATCAGGTCGCTGATGCGCTGTTTCATGCTGCGGCGGTCGACGATTTGGTCGATAGCGCCTTTTTCCAGCAGGAATTCTGCGCGTTGGAAGCCTTCGGGCAAGGTTTCACGGACGGTTTGTTCGATAACGCGCGGGCCGGCAAAGCCGATAAGGGCGTTGGGTTCGGCAAGTACGACATCGCCGAGGAAGGCGAAACTGGCGGATACGCCGCCCATGGTCGGGTCGGTCAGGACGGAGATGAACGGCAGGTGTTTTTCAGTCAGAAGATGCAATGCCGCGCTGGTTTTGGTCATCTGCATCAATGAGTTGACACCTTCCTGCATCCGCGCACCGCCCGATGCGGCAACACAGATGAAAGAGCAGTTGTCGGCTACGGCACGGCGCACGCCTTGGACGAAGCGTTCGCCGACGACGGAGCCCATAGAGCCGCCGATAAAGCGGAATTCAAAGGCGGCAATCACGACGGGCAGGCCGTTCATAAAGCCTTTCATCACGACCAACGCATCATCTTCGCCGGTGGCTTTACGCGCAGCTGCCAAGCGTTCGGGATATTTTTTGCTGTCTTTGAATTTCAGCGGGTCGGTCGGTTTGATATTGGCGGCGATTTCTTCGCGGCCTTCCTCGTCCAAAAGCAAATTGAGGCGTTCGCGTGCGGAAAGCGGGTTGTGATGGTTACATTTCGGGCAAACTTGGTCGTTTTGCTGAAGTTCGGTCGAGTAGATGGTTGCCGAGCAGGAAGGGCATTTGTGCCACAGGCCTTCGGGAACGTTGGACGAGCCTTCGCTTTTGCTGCGGTTTTTGATTTTGGGCGGTAGGATTTTGTCTAACCAACTCATGGATGACTCCTTGGAATTCGGGATTCAGACGACCTTTGCGTGTGTTTGCGGAAAAGGCCTTAACGGATTGCGTCTTTTAATTCTTTGACCAACGCGCCGACGGCTTCTGCTTCGCGGCCTGCGTTATTTTCAATTTCTTTGACGATGCGGCTGCCGACGATGACGGCATCGGCAACGGCGCCGATTTTGCGCGCGCTTTCGGCGTTGCTGATGCCGAAACCGACACCGATCGGGATGTCGATATACTTGCGCAAAAGCTCTATTTTACGCGAAACTTCTTCGGTATCCAAACTTGCCGCGCCGGTAACGCCTTTGAGCGAAACGTAATAGACAAAGCCGCCTGCAACGCGGGCGATGGTTTGGATACGCTCTTCGGTCGTGGTCGGGGCAATCAGGAAGATGCAGTCGATACCGCGCGCTTTGAGTTCATCGTGCAGCGGGGTGATGGTTTCGACAGGGGAATCGACGGTCAGTACGCCATCCACGCCGGCTTCGGCTGCCGCTTGGGCAAATGCCTGATAACCCATTTTATGGATCGGGTTCAGATAACCCATCAGGACGACGGGCGTGTTGCCGTTTGTTTCGCGGAAGCGGCGTACGATGTTCAATACGTCGTTGAGGGAAACTTTGTTTGCCAACGCACGCTCGGCAGCGCGCTGGATGGTCGGACCGTCCGCCATCGGGTCGGAAAAGGGAACGCCCAATTCCAGGATGTCGGCGCCGTTTTCAACCAAACTGTGCATCAGCGCAAGCGTGGTATCGAGATCGGGATCGCCTACGGTAATATAGGGAATCAGGGCTTTTGCGCCGTCAAGCGCGGCAAAGGTTTGCTGGATTCTGCTCATCTTGATTTCTCGTTTCCGTAACGGCTGTTTCCAGCCGGTTTTCATCGACAATAAGTTGGTAAGTATAGCATTGACTGTCTGTTTCGGGCGAAACTGCATGACATTTTCAGTCATTTTTTCATATAGATAAAAGGTCGTCTGAAAATCTTTTCAGACGACCTTTCCAAAACCGGGCAGTCGGAATGCTGCCGCCATGCCGATTTTCCACCGTTTAATCGCGTTTGTGTTCGATATAGTCTTGGTGTTTGGTTTGCGGATCGGCGCGGGTCACCGTGTATTCGCCTTCGATGATATCGCCGTCATCTTCACCACGGCGCGTAAAGGTTTGCTGACGGAAAGACTGCGTATTCATTTGAGCCGCAGGCCGACCCTTTATCGGCAAAAGCAGCAGCAAGGCGATAATGGTGGACACAAAACCCGGACTGAGCAGCAAAATCCCGGCGACGGTATAACGTATCGGCCACAGCATCTGATACATGGAAATATTGTCCCCGCTGCGGATGGCCGCACCCGCCAGCAAAATGCCGGACAGCCCCGTGTGGCGCAGCATCATCGTACCGCCGATAAAGCTGACTATCATCAGCAGGAAAGCGAATCCGCCGCCCAGCCAATCCGCCACCCAGACGATGGACATAATTTCCAAAAACAATAATACTAAAAAACCCACACCGAAATACTGCATCTTTGCTCCTTTAAATTCCGAACCCGCTTCATGCCGCGCAAGTCGGCGCGTTTAGCCGCAATTTCAATCTATCTTATTGAATCTTATTGGATATCGCAAACCGGCATTTTACACTTCCCGAATAACCGGTTTCCCTTAACATAAAGATAATGCACCCTACTTTCAAGGCGCTCGAATGTGAAAAACCGTAAGGTTTCGGCACGTTTTTTCAGACGAGGTCGTCTGAAACGGTATGCGCCCTTACAGCAACTTCTTGATATCGTTTTCTATTTCTTCCGGCGTTACGCTGGGCGCAAACCGTGCCACCACTTCGCCTTGCCGATTAATCAGGAATTTGGTGAAGTTCCAGCGGATATCGCCCGCCTGATGCTTACAGCCCCATGCCGCCAGCCGCAACACCGCTTCTTTCAACATATGCCCGCCCCTATCCTTCGGCTGTTGTGCCTTCAAATAAACATAAAGCGGCGATGCGGATGCGCCGTTGACATCGATTTTGTCAAAAATTTTGAATGCAGTACCAAACTTCGTCTGACAGACGGAAGCAATTTCCCGACTGCTCTCCGGCGCCTGTCCGCGAAATTGGTTGCACGGAAAATCCAATATCTCCAAACCTTGCCCGCTGTAACGTTCATAAAGCTGCTGCAATGCCGTATATTGCGGCGTCAATCCGCAGCGCGTCGCGGTGTTGACAATCAGCAGCACCTTTCCTCGGTAAACGCTCAGGGAAACCGGATCGCCTTGGGCATCGTTTAAGGTGAAGTCGTAAATATTCATGTTGTCCATTCAAAAAGATCAGGGAAAACAAATCGAGTCAGGCAAACACCGGCTGAAATTTCGAGCCGTATGTTTCATTTTGATTGATGATTTTTATAGTATTTCAACAATGCCATCATTTCTTTTGCCTTCTTTTTGCCATGCCGCTCGTCAGTGACATAATCCTCTGCCTTATTGCCTAATTCATTTTTGATGTTCGGGTTGGCACCGTTTGCCAAAAGTATTTCAAGTATTGCCACATTTCCGTTGAAGCAGGCATTTTGGACAGGCGTAAAACCCATTTCCCCCTGTTTGTTGACGTCCGCGCCATGTTGAATCAGCAATAAGATATCTTCGTAGGCTTGGTCGATGACTGCCAAATTCAGCAATGTTTCGTCCATAGTACCCACATCATGCACGGAAGCAATACGGGGACGCGAGGAGAAAGCCAAGTGATTTTGATATTTGGCGAACAGGTTGGTCAGATTTTGATCCATGATTTATCCTGAAACGATGTTGTTTGAGATACGGATATGTTTTCAGACGCCCCCTATAAACCTGCGCTATTGTTTTTATGATTTATCGCCAGCCCATATGAAAAAACACCGCTTTCGCAAGCGGTGTCCGGTAAAGCAGCAATTATTTGCGCAGACCCAAGCGGGTGATCAGGGTGCGGTATGTATCAGGTTGAGTACGGCGCAAGTAAGACAACAGACGGCGACGTTGGCTGACCATTTTCAACAGGCCGCGACGGCTGTGGTGGTCTTTAGGGTTGGTTTTGAAGTGGGGAGTCAGGTCGTTGATACGGAAAGTCAACAGAGCGACTTGTACTTCAGAAGAACCGGTATCGCCTTCTTTACGTTGGAAATCTTTAACAATTTGTGCTTTTTGTTCTACGGTCAATGCCATGATGGATAACTCCGAAAAATAAAAGAACCGTCATTCGGTTCGGACAAGTTTGACGAGCAGGAAACCCGTTCAAACTCCTGAAGTCTTTTTGTAAAGACGGGCGGATTATGCCACAGTTTGTACGGTTTTGCACGACTAAATCCTGTCTTCAGGCAGTGTTTCGCCGAGACTGTGGCTTTCAGACGACCCGCTCGCCCTAAAACCTACTCCCCCGCCACGGTCATGCTCTCAATCAGTACCGAACCGATTTTGTTGGAAGAGCGGCGCAGCGCGTCGTTGGCAGTACCGACGATGCCGAGGTACATATCCTGCAAGCGGCCGGCGATGGTGATTTCTTGGACGGGGTGGCTGATGATGCCGTTTTCCACCCAAAAACCCGCCGCGCCGCGCGAATAGTCGCCCGTGATGGTGTTCACACCCTGACCCATCAGTTCGGTAACCAACAATCCCGTGCCCATTTCTTTCAGCAGGTCGGACTGCGTTTCGTGCGTATGGTTCAAATAAAGGTTGTGTGCGCCGCCGGCGTTGCCCGTAGTCTGCATACCGAGCTTTCTCGCGCTGTAACTGCTGAGGAAATAGCCTTCGACAATGCCGTCGCGGATGACGAAACGCGGCCGCGTGGCGACGCCTTCGGAGTCGAAATAGGTGCTGCCGAAGGCGCGGGGGATGTGCGGCTCTTCGCGCAGGCTGAGGAAATCGGGCAGGACTTTTCTGCCTATGCTATCAATCAGGAAGCTGCTTTGGCGGTAGAGCGCGCCGCCGCTGAGTGCACCGACGAGGTGTCCGATAAGCCCGCCTGCGACGGTGGTATCGAAGAGGACGGGATAGCTGCCTGTCGGGATGCTGCGGCTGTTCAGACGACGTAAGGTACGCTCGGCGGCGGTTTTGCCGATTTGCTCGGGGCTGTCCATGTCTTGATGGCGGCAGGCAGCGTCGTACCAGTAGTCGCGCTGCATGCCGTTTTCGTCGGCGGCAACGATGCTGCACGAAATGCTGTGGCGCGTGCCTTGTTGGTGGGCGGTAAAGCCGTGGGTGTTGCCGTAAACGTATTGGTAATGTCCGGTCTGAACGCCTGCGCCTTCGGAATTTTCGATGCGCTCATCCGCGCCCAGGGCAGCTTGTTCGCATTGTTTTGCCAGCTCGATGGCGGCTTCCGTGCTTAAATCCCATTCGTGGTAACGGTCGAGGTCGCCGACGTGTTGCGCCATCAGTGAAGCATCTGCCAAACCTGCGCAATCGTCTTCGGCGGTGTAGCGGGCGATGTCGATGGCGGCTTTGACGGTGTCTTGCAGGGCTTTTTCGGAGAAGTCGGCGGTGCTGGCGCGACCTTTGCGCTTGCCAACATAAACGGTAATATCCAGCGATTTGTCTTGCTGGAACTCGATTTGTTCGATTTCACCCAGCCGTACGCTGACGCTTTGTCCGATGGATTCGCTAAAGTCGGCTTCGGCAGCCGCCGCGCCCATGTTTTTTGCCAAATCCAAGGCGTGTCCGCATAAGCCGGTCAGCTCGGAGGCAGTGTGGTTAAACAGCATAAAAGGTTTCCTGACAGAGGTTTGCGGCATTTTAACCGTTTTCAGACGACCTCGGCAAAAATACCGCCACAGAAGATATAGTGGATTAAATTTAAATCAGGACAAGGCGACGAAGCCACAGACAGTACAGATAGTACGGCAAGGCGAGGCAACGCCGTACTGGTTTAAAGTTAATCCACTATAAAAGATCGTCTGAAAACGCCGTTTCAACAGGGCATTGACGTGGAAACTGCCCGAACGTGCTAAAATACCCGAAACAAAATTAAAGGTTTATCAAAATGTTTGAAAACGAAGACGAATGGGTCAGCAAAACCCAAATGAAAAAGCAGATGAACGATTTGCAGGCTTTGGGCATGGAGTTGACCAAACTCTCGACCGATACGCTGAAAAAAATCGGCTTGGACGAAGACTTGTACGAAGCCGTCGTTACCTACAAAAAAATCACGTCCAACGGCGCGCTCAAACGCCAAAGCCAATTCATCGGCAGGCTCATGCGAGACACCGACCCTGCGCCCATCGAAGCCTTCCTCGCCAAACTACGCGGCGAAAATACCGCCCACAACGCCTTCTTGCAACGCGTCGAACAAGCCCGCACGCGCCTCTTGGCGGACGACAACGCAATCACCCAATTCATGGCGGACTTCCCCCATGCCGACGCAGGCAAATTGCGCACCTTAATCCGCAACACGAAAAAAGAGCAGGAACAAAACAAACCGCCGAAAAACTTCCGCGCCCTCTTCCAAGAAATCAAATCCGTCATGGAAGGCGGTCAGAGCGATTCGGAAGAAACGCAGGATTGGGCAGAATAAATATCGGGGTCGTCTGAAAACGGGGTTGAGGGTTCTGTAAATCCCACCGCCCCGTTTTCAGACGACCTTTTCAAATTTCATATAATCTTATTAAAATATACCGTCATTTTTCAGACATCCCTTTAACAATAAAACAAACCGACCTTTTCAAGGACTACACTTATGAAACTTCGCCTTACCCTCACTGCCCTCCTCGCCTTATCATTAAACGGCTGCCTAACTGAACAACTGTGGCAAGAGGATAAAAAAGTAGAAAAAATCACTTTTCATCCGATTACTTCCGACCAAGTACATTCTTTCGGTATCGTCAACAAAGACAATGACCAACTTGAAAAAGGCAGCATCGTCATGATGGGCGAAAAATACTGGTTCGTCATTAATACCAAAGATTCAAAAGACCTGACGCCCATCCTCAATGTCAAACTCGACAAAAAATTCCAAATTGCCGATGCCAAAAAATACAAAAAAGACCTCAAAGCCCTGCCTGTTGTGGTAAACAATGAAAAAGAAGCCGATTTCACCACCGATTTCTGCCTACGCTACGACACTCAAAAAGCTGATGAAATTGCCAAACTGAAAAACTTGTCATTTGAAACCGGCAAAGGTAGAAACAACACCGTCTACCACCGCTGTGTTCACGCCAAAGGCAAATACTACGCCACCCCGAAAAACCTGCCTGCTGACTACAAATTTGAACAAAGCATTCCTGTCTCCATCGGCTATACCACTTCTCGCGTATACACCAGTCCGGTGAAAGTAGTAGGTACTCTGTTGATAACGCCGCTGACGCTCACTGTTGACGCCCTTACCCCAGTACTGTTCATTCCTGCCATGATGACAGGCGGCGGCTTTACCCCAAGCTTTTAATAAACTCGTTACGCCTGTTTTCAGACGACCTTTCCGTCCTTGAATACATCAAACAAATTTCCACACACCATGCCCGTCAAAATCCAAACCCGCCCCGTCAACCAAAACGTCCTCGATGATTTGCTCACCGCCGGCGCCGACCCTTTAATCGCCCGCCTGTGCGCCTCGCGCGACGTGCAGAGTCCCGCTGAATTGGATGACAAACTCGCCGGTCTTCTACCTTATCAATCGCTGACGCATTGCGAAGCCGCCGCCCGCCGTCTGGCGGATGCCATCGAGCGCAAGGAAAAAATCCTGATTGTCGCCGACTACGATGCCGACGGCGCGACCGCGTGTTCCGTCGGCATAAGCGGCTTGGCGGCGATGGGCGCGACTGTGGATTTCCTCGTACCCAACCGCTTCGAACACGGCTACGGCTTGACGCCCGAGCTTGCCGAAATCGCCGCCGCGCAAGGCGTGGATTTGCTGATTACGGTCGACAACGGCATCGCCAGCATCACAGGCGTGGCGCGGGCGCAGGAATTGGGTTTGGACGTGATCGTAACCGACCACCACCTGCCCGCCGAAACCGTACCCGACTGCATCATCGTCAATCCGAACCAAAAAGGCTGCGGCTTTCCAAGTAAAAGTCTGGCGGGCGTGGGCGTGATTTTTTATGTGTTGATGGCGCTGCGTGCCGAATTGCGCCACCGTAATTATTTTTCAGACGACCTTAAAGAGCCGAATCTGGGCGAACTTTTGGATTTGGTCGCACTCGGCACCGTCGCCGATGTCGTTCCCCTCGACCACAACAACCGTATCCTCGTGTCGCAAGGTTTGAAACGGATGCGTTCCGGCAAAATGCGCCCCGGTATCCGCGCCTTGTTTGAAGTGGCGCGGCGCGACTGGCGCAAAGCGCAGCCTTTCGATATGGGTTTTGCACTGGGGCCGCGCATCAACGCCGCCGGACGGCTGGACGATATGTCGGTCGGCATCGCCTGCCTGTTGGCGCGCGACGACGCAGAAGCGCAGGCATTGGCGGCGCAGTTGAACGACCTCAATATCGAACGCCGCGAAATCGAGCAGTCCATGCTGCAAGACGCGCTGAACGCCTTTCCCGAAACCCTGCCTTCGGGTCAGACGACCCTGGTCGCCTACCGCGACGATTTTCATCAAGGCGTGGTCGGCATCGTCGCCAGCCGCCTCAAAGACCGCTTCTACCGCCCGACCATCGTGTTCGCCCCAGCGGACAACGGCGAAGTGCGCGGTTCGGGGCGTTCCATTCCCAACCTGCACCTGCGCGACGCTTTGGACTTGGTGTCCAAACGCCACCCCGATTTGATTTTGAAATTCGGCGGACACGCGATGGCGGCGGGCTTGAGCATACTCGAACACAACATTCCTGCGTTTCAGATCGCCTTTGAAGAAGCCGTGCGCGAAATGGTGTGCGAAGACGATTTGTCGCAGACCTTCATCACCGACGGCAGCCTGAAAGCCTGCGACATCACGTTGGAACAGGCGCAAAACCTCGCCCGCCACGTTTGGGGACAAGGCTTCGCGCCGCCGAGCTTTACCGACGAATTTCACGTCATCCGCCAACAGCCCTTGGGCGCGGAGGGCAAACATAAAAAAGTCTGGCTGCAAAAAGACGGCTACGAATTTGAAGCCATGTTCTGGCGGTGCAGCGAAGACATCCCCGAATACATCCGCACGGTTTACCGCCCCGTGGCAAACGAGTGGCGCAATCAGATGGAATTGCAGCTTTATATCGATTATTGGGAAGCGGCTTAAGGCTTGCGAAAGATATGGTGGATTAAATTTAAATCAGGACAAGGCGACGAAGCCACAGACAGTACAGATAGTACGGCAAGGCGAGGCAACGCCGTACTGGTTTAAAGTTAATCCACTATAAAAGGTCGTCTGAAACCGAAGATCAGGTTTCAGACGACCTTTTGTTTAGGGCGGATGATTGTACGTTAAATTGAAATATTATCCGTTTCCGATGATGACTCACCCGCGCAACTTGTATTTAAATTTCAAAAAAGCAGCTTTATCTGCATGATTAAAATCAACAGACCAAAAGAAAACAAAATCAAAAATCACCCTTCTATTCAAACACTTTAGACGCAATTTGTGATGAATCAAACTTCCTGACAGATAAACCCGCGATTGCTTGTCAGTCGGTAGATTTTAAAACATAATGCTTACGCGCCTAAGTATTGGAGTTTTACTACAAATAAATGATGGGTAAACCGTACGCAGCGCAGCAGTTCCAGCCAATCAACTCAAAGCAAGGAAGGCCTAAAATGAAAGTAACCAGTTTCGGCGAAGTGTTGTGGGACGATTTTCCAAGCGGCAAAGTGTTGGGCGGTGCGCCGCTGAACGTTTTGGTCCGTTTGCAATCCTTCGGAGTCGATACCGCCATCATCAGCCGTCGTGGTGATGATGCCGACGGAGAAGAGCTGCTGCGCCAAATCCAAGCGAAAAACGTCAATACCGACCTGCTGCAAGTGTGCAAAGAATGCGATACCAGCTTGGTCAAAGTCATCTTGGACAAATGCGGCAGCGCGTCATACGAAATCGTGTATCCCTGCGCTTGGGACCGCATCATCGTCGAAGATGCCGCCTTGCAGCGTGTCGCCGAATCCGATGCCTTCGTATTCGGCAGCCTTGCCACCCGCGACGAGATTTCCCGTGCGGCATTAGACAAACTGATGGAAAAAGCCAAATTCAAAATCTTCGACGTCAACCTGCGCAAACCCCACTACGACACCGACCGCCTGCTCGCCACCATGAAGCGTGCGGATATGCTCAAACTCAATGACGACGAATTGTACGAACTGTCCGCAGTTTACGGCTCGCCCTACCACAGCATCGAACAAAACATCGCCTACCTCAACCGCTTGACCGGCGCCAAAACCATCTGCGTCACCTTGGGTGGACACGGTGCAATTTTATACAAAGACGGCGAACTCTACCGCCACTGCGGCTTCCGCATCAAAGTTGCCGATACCGTCGGCTCCGGCGACAGCTTCTTGGCAGGACTGACCTACAAACTGCTCAACAATGCCGAGCCGCAAGAAGCCATTACCTTTGCCTGCGCTCTCGGCGCCCTAGTCGCCTCCAGACACGGCGCGACGCCCGACATTTCCTTGCAAGAAATCGAAAGCTTCATGAATCCGGCTTGATGTTTGCCATCAAAGGATGTCACAACAAAAGGTCGTCTGAAAACGGATTTTTTGTTTTCAGACGACCTTTTTATATCGCCGATTCACTTTTCAGAATACAGACTCGTGTTAAGCCGATTCTTCAGGCTGTTTACCAAACCGTCACAAACTGCTCCAAATCGGTATTTTTTGCGCCACTGCCCGCCTCAGTCGGTGAACCGACCATCATCAGCCCGATGATTTTATCTTTGTCTTCACAACCAAACGCTTTGCGCAAGAGCGGGCTGTTGACCCACATTCCGGTAATCCACACATTGTCAAAACCTTGCGCGGACGCGGCAAGCTGCAGCCCGTAAGCGGCGCAGCCCGCACTCAACATTTGTTCCCACTCGGGCTTGGGTTTCGCCACTTCGCGGTTGGGCGCAAAAGTCACGCCGATCACCATAGGCGCCATATTGCCGACTTTCTCGGCTTTTTTCATCGCATCATCGCCAAAATTCAACTCGGTAACCGTTTGGCGCAACAATTCGCGGAAACGTTGCAAGCCTGCCTCGCTTTGAATGACGGTAAAACGAAACGGACGCATATTGCCATGGTCGGGAACCTGCGTAGCGGCTTGCAGCATATATTCGAGCTGCTCCGCATTGGGCGCGGGCGCAGTAAGTTTTTTAGACGAGCGACGTGTGGTCAAAAGTTGTAAAGCATCCATATTTTATCTTTCCATTCATTTGAAACAACGGAATCCATCTTAAACGGGATTCCTTGTGAAAACATCAAAACGATAAAGGCTATATTCGAAAAATACTGCGACAGACGGTGCAAACCGATTGGCTAACGCTTAAAGTCTTGATAAGCGATTCTCTTCAGGCTGGCAAGAACAAGGTCTATCCGTTCAAAACGAACCCTCTATATAGCACAAAGCCGGTTTGAATGCCATGCTTGATGGCGCAACAAAAAGGTCGTCTGAAAACCTTTTTCCCAGTTTTCAGACGACCCCTTCAAATCACAATCATAACCATCAGACCACGACTTCTTCTTTTTTCTTCACTTCCTTAGCGATATTGTCGCGGCTCAGACCGAACATCAGCAAGAGCGGGCTGGCGACCAATACCGAAGAGTAAATACCGAACACAATGCCGATGGTCAATGCCATTGAGAAACCGTGCAACGCTGCGCCGCCGAACACCAGCATGGAAACGACCATTGCCTCGGTCGAGCCGTGGGTGATGATAGTACGGCTCATAGTGGCGGTAATCGCATTGTCGATGACTTGCGGAACGCTGTGTCCGCGCATGCTCGGTTTGCGGAAGTTCTCACGGATACGGTCAAAGACGACGACAGATTCGTTTACGGAATAGCCCAATACGGCAAGGATACCCGCCAACACGGTCAGTGAAAATTCCCATTGGAAGAAGGCGAAGCAGCCCAAAATAATCACGATATCGTGCATATTCGCGATGATGGCGGATACGGCGAAACGCCATTCAAAGCGCATCGACAGGTAAACGATTATACCTGCTACGACGAAGCCTAATGCCATCAGACCGTTGGTTACCAATTCTTCGCCAACCTGCGGGCCGATAAATTCGACTTGGCGCAGGGTAACATCAGGCTGCTCTTTTTTCAGCAAGTCCATCACTTGATTGGAAAGCTGTGCGGAAGTTACACCTTCTTTGTTGGGCAGACGAATCATGATGTGTTTGTTCGTACCCAACGCCTGAACTTGAACATCGCCCATTTTCAGGGTATCGAGTTTTTCACGGGTTTTGTTGACGTCCACGCCCTGCTGATATTGCACTTCCATCACGGTACCGCCGGTAAATTCGACGGAGAAGTTCAAGCCTTTGGTAACGAGGAAGAATACGGCGGCAATAAAGGTTACCAACGAAATAAAGGTCGTCAGTTTGCCGTAGCTCATAAACGGGATGTCGCGTTTGATTTTAAAGAGTTCCATGTCTTACTCCTTGCCTGCCGCTGTTTCGGCTTTGGGTTTCCATACTGCGCCGATGGAAATGTTCTGCAATTTGCGGCGGCGTCCGTACCATAAGTTAACTAAGGCGCGGAAGACGACGACAGATGAGTACATCGAAGTCAGGATACCCAGACAGTGTACGACGGCAAAACCGCGGACCGGGCCGGAACCGAATACCAAGAGAGCGATACCGGCAATCAGCGAGGTCAGGTTGGAGTCGACAATGGTTGCCCATGCGTGTTGGAAACCGAGGTTGATTGCCTGTTGCGGCGGCACGCCTTCGCGCAACTCTTCGCGGATACGTTCGTTAATCAATACGTTGGAGTCAATCGCCATACCCAACGTCAACGCCAATGCGGCAATACCGGGCAGCGTCAACGTTGCCTGCATGGCAGACAAAATACCGACCAAGAACAAGATGTTGGTACTCAGGGCGATGGTCGAGAAGAAGCCCATCAGGCGATAGTAAATCACCATAAACAAGGCAACGGCGGCAAAGCCCCACAAGGTGGAATTGAAACCTTTTTCAATGTTTTCTTTACCCAAAGACGGGCCGATGGTGCGCTCTTCCACGATTTGCATCGGTGCAGCGAGCGAACCTGCACGCATCAACAGGGAAATATCATTGGCTTCCGCAGTCGACATGCTGCCGGAAATTTGTACACGACCACCGGTAATGGCTGAGTTAATGACAGGCGCAGTAATGACCTCAGATTTACCTTGATCGATCAACACCATTGCCATACGTTTTCTGATATTGGCAGCAGTCAATTCACCAAAAATATTGGAGCCTGCGCTGTCCAAACTCAGATTGACAACTGCTTTTTCCATTTGGTCAAAACCCGGCTGCGCATCGTTGATATTGTCACCGGTCAGTTCAACCTGTTTGTTAATCAGCAAGGTTTCCGGATGATCACCACCACTGGACAACAACTCGAAACCGCTCGGAACATTACCTTCCAAAGCCTGGCGCACTTTGATGGGGTCATCTTCCACCATGCGCACTTCCAAAGTTGCGGTACGGCCAATGATGTCTTTTGCTTTGGCTGTATCTTGTACACCCGGCAGCTGAACAACAATTCGGTCAAGACCGGATTGCTGGATGACAGGTTCGGCCACGCCCAACTCATTGACACGGTTATGCAAGGTAGTGATGTTTTGTTTCACTGCATCAGTGCGTACTTTATTAACCGCCTCTTCAGACAATGTCAGCGTGATGTTATTGCCGTCGGCATTCAAATTTGCCTCAGGGAAAAGCTGACGCAGCTTAGGCATGGCTTTTTGTACGTCGGCAGCATCCTGCATCGGGACAATCAGACCGTTTTCAATTTGACGGATGGTGCCGGTACGGATTTTTTCACGACGCATTTCACGGCGGATGTCGCCCGAATAACGTTCAAACGTTTTCTGCATCGCAGCTTTCATGTCCACCTGCATGGTGAAATGCACACCGCCGCGCAAGTCCAAGCCCAAGAACATCGGGTTGGCGCCGATTTTGGCCATCCATTCGGGGCTGTCCGCCAACAGGTTGAGCGCGGTGATATAGCCATCGCCCAAAGTGTTTTCGATGACATCGCGGGCTTTAAGCTGGGTTTCGGTATCTTTGAAACGCACTTTCAACGAGTTGTTTGCAACAAACATCCCGTCAGTCTGAATACCTGCCTGTTTCAGCGCGGCATCGACTTTAGACTGGGTCTGTTCGTTAATAATGATGGCTTGTCGGTTGGTTGATACCTGCACTGCGGGCGTCTCACCGAAAAGGTTGGGCAGCGAATACACTACGGCAACCAAAATCGTGCACGCAATCAGCAGGTATTTCCATAAAGGATAACGGTTCATGGTAAACCTTCGATTTATTATGAAGACAAACAGCCGCGCTCAGCTTTCCGAGGCGGCTCTTGGCAAAAATACGGATTACTCGGCTTTGGCGGCAATCGCGTTACGTTCCACTTCGACTTCGATTTTTGCACCTTGACCGATGTCCACAGTGAAAAACTGTTCGCCGACTTTGGTAACACGGCCTTTGAAGCCTGCTGCCAAAACAACCTTATCACCGACTTTCAGATCGGCAAGCATGGCTTGGTGTGCTTTGAATTTCTTTTGTTGAGGACGCATGATCAGGAAGTAGAACACCACCATAATCAGCACTAAAGGGGCAAATTGGGCCACAGTTTGATTCATAATTTGTCCGTTTTCTAAGAGATTAAAATTAAGTAAAACACCGCTTGCGGCATAAAAAGGCATTGGTACGGCCGCAAAATTAAGCTATTCTAAAGGTCGTCTGAAAAATTTCCAAGCCTTTCCCTATTTATTAACCATATTTATCATGTCAGGTCGTCTGAAAATGAAGTTTCAACGACATTTAAAACCTGACTTCTTCCCACCAACGACAGGCCCCGCGCCCTTTTCCTCATGAAAAAACTCATTCGACGACTGCGTACGCGCCTACGCCGCCTCTTGGGTAAAAATGCGCGTACGGTCTGGATTTCTCATCCCGTTTTTGCGCAACACCAACCCGGCGCGGGACATCCCGACTCGCCCGAACGCACTGCCGTTATCGAAGCCGAACTCAAACGCCAGGATATTTGGCGGCATCTGCAAACTGTCGAAGCCGAGGAAATCAGCGATGCCCGCCTCGCCTTGGTTCACCCGCGCAAATATCTGCGCTCGCTTGAAGCCTGCCAGCCACAACCGGACAAAATCTACCGTCTCGACGGCGACACCGTCATGGGTCATGGTTCACTCAAAGCTGCCCGTCACGCCGCAGGTGCTGTCGTTCAGGCGGTGGATATGGTAATGAATAAGAAAGCATGGCACGCCTTTTGCGCCGTCCGCCCACCCGGACACCATGCACACAGCGATAAAGCCGGAGGTTTCTGCCTATTAAACAATGTCGCAACAGGTGTCATGCATGCCATCGCCGAATATCGACTCCAACGCATCGCTATCATCGACTTTGACGTCCATTACGGCGACGGCACAGCGGAAATCTTCAAAGACGACCCGCGCGTCCTGTTTATGAACCTTTTTGAAACCGACCTCTTCCCATTTCCCGAAACCAACCATTCCGCCAACGGTGCCAATATGTTGCACCTGCCTTTCGCGTCCAACACCGGCAGCCGCGTCTTCCGCACTACCGTACGCGAAAAATGGTTGAACAAACTGACCGCATTCAAACCCGAACTGGTCTTACTGTCCGCAGGTTTCGACGGACACAAACAAGACGAAACAGGTCGTCTGAACCTGCACGAAGCCGATTTCGCCTGGTTGACCCACAAAATCATCCAAGCCGCCCCAAGCTGCCCAGGCAGAATCGTTTCCGTACTGGAAGGCGGCTATACACTCGAACCTTTGGCAAAATCTGCCGCCGCCCATATCGGCGTCTTGGCAGGACTACCCAAAGCAGGCTATGTCGCCGCTTATCAAAAGCATTTGAAACGCGGTGGGCAGAAGAAAGAAAATACCGGCCCTGCAAGCCAAATAGGTCGTCTGAAAACAGAAAATTGGTTTTAAATTGCTATTTCCACATTAAAATATAGTGGATTAACTTTAAACCGGTACGGCGTTACCTCGCCTTAGCTCAAAGAGAACGATTCTCTAAGGTGCTGAAGCACCAAGTGAATCGGTTCCGTACTATCTGTACTGTCTGCGGCTTCGTCGCCTTGTCCTGATTTAAAGTTAATCCACTATACCTGAATCAAATACAAGAAACCAAGAAAAAAACCTCTGTCAGACAGAGGTTTTTTAGTTTTTCAGAAACCGGATTATTTCAATTTGGTTTCTTTGTAGATAACGTGTTTACGGGCAACAGGGTCAAATTTTTTGATTTCCAATTTGCCGGGCATAGTGCGTTTGTTTTTGGTAGTGGTGTAGAAGTGACCAGTACCTGCACTTGACTCCAGTTTGATTTTATCGCGCATTGCAGTAATCCTTAATTAACAGTTTAAATTAAGCTTCGCCGCGAGCACGCAAATCAGCCAATACGACATCAATGCCTACTTTATCAATGGTACGCAATGCAGCGTTAGAAACGCGCAGGCGAACCCAGCGGTTTTCACTTTCTACCCAGAAACGACGTGATTGCAAGTTAGGCAAAAAACGACGTTTGGTTTTGTTGTTGGCGTGTGATACGTTGTTGCCAGACATCGGGCGCTTACCGGTCACTTTGCAAACTCGTGCCATGGTTAGTCTCCAAACTTCTAAAATAGTAAAACGTGATTTATACCATAAAAAGCAGCATTCATTCAAGCTGTTTGATGAAAAAACGATTGTTTTCGAGAATGAGCCTCTCCAATGTTGTTTTCAGGGAACGCTGTTTCTTAAAACGTGACGGGGACGAATTATAGCGGATTTTGTTATCGAATACATTTGTTTATCCCAATCCTCAGCCCGCGATATCAAGAATGGGGAAAAGCAAGTTGTAAAAATGTTGATGCGAATAGTCCGCATCAACCGCACCGAACATCAACAAAAAGGTCGTCTGAAATTTTTCAGACGACCTTTGTTCAGACAATCCTATCAGTCCAACTGTGCAACCGATACCGGCAAACCGCGCACTGCGGCAAGCATGGTATTGGCAGTTTTCTGCTGTTGGCGGAACGCTGCCATATTGGTAGGCGTCAGTTTCGGAGTCGGCAATGCAACTGTCGTCGGATTGACCGGCTGACCGTTCACGCGCGCTTCGTAGTGAAGGTGGGGACCGGTTGAACGTCCGCTTGTACCGACGAAACCAATCACTTCACCTGCCCGGACATTACCTTCCGCCGGCGTAAATGCACTCATGTGGCCATAAAGCGTCTCGACGCCATTAGAGTGTCGGATCATGACGGTATTACCATAACCGCCTTTCCAGCCTTTGAAGGTAATCACACCGTCGGCAGATGCTTTAATCGGCGTGCCTGATGGTGCGGCATAGTCAATACCGGTATGCATACGGACGGTATGCAAGACGGGGTGAACCCGGTAGCCAAACGGCGAGGAAATACGGGTATAGACAACCGGCTCGATGTTGAATCCCTCTTTTTGCTGGAGGGATTTACCGTTTTGGTCATAATAGCTGCCGCTCTCTTCGTCGCCTTTACCTTGGCTGTAATAATAAGCCTGATAAGTTTTTCCGCCTTTGACGATTTCAGCCGCCAGAATATCGCCGGTACCCATTTGTTGGCCGCGGAAATACATATTGTTGTACAGAAGACGCACGACATCGCCTTCCTGCAAATCCTCCAAGCTCAGCACGTCAGAGAAAATTTCGCTGAGTGACTCGCGGATTTCGACAGGTATTTCGGCCTGCGCCATCGCACCGCGTGCGGAAGTCCGTACAACGATAGAGCGCAACGTCGGCATGACTTTCATATCCACTTCAGAAGTAGACAGCTGCCATTTGCCTTTGACTTTCTCCAACGCGACAAGGTTTCGTTCCAATTCTTCGTCGGTAAAGAATTGTACGTCCGTTACCTGACCTGATGAATCGACACGGATGTTGACGGATTGGTTGGCGCGCAAATGCTGCATATTTTGATCTGCGCTGTTTTTCGCCATGATTTGTTTGATGTCGGTCTGCGCCACACCCATACGCGCCAAAACGTCGGCAAGGGAATCGCCCTGTTGGACAACTTCCTGCGCCCAATAGCTGGACTGGAAATTGTTGGTTTCAACATAAACGGCGGGCAATTCCTCAGAAATCCGCTCCAACGCAATGCCTTGAGGATTGGAAACCGGCTCAGTGACCGCATAGGCAGTCATTACTCCTGATACAGGCAGCAGGATGCCCAACAATGACCAACGTACGGGTTTGTTGTGCCAGAAACGGCGCATGAATGAAAATCGAGTTGTTTTAGTCACGCATTATCCTTCAATACGGTAATAATCACTCTACTACCGCATCTATTATGTCATTTGAAATTATTGAGTTTAATTGTTTATCTTATCAACCGCGTTTACGGTCTCTCCCAGACAATATGTATACCAAGTGAATAAAATAAACAATCAAATTTACTCAGAACCGAGCAAGATTATCGGGGCTATTCTTTTGATTTACACCCCTTTTTTCTGAAATTTACGCGGACTTAATTATAACATATGCACACTTCCAACTCAAAAACGCTATCCATCATCTTGCCTGATAATGACATTGGTTATTTTGAGTATGTTGTATTTTCTCGCGTAAAATAAGCTTTTTCCGTTCTGCCGACTGCCATGAATCTGACGCTTGCCCTCCCCTCTCTCAACCGTCAAAAAGATGAGACACTTCCTCCTCTCCCGCTTCCTGCGTTTAACCAAATCTTGCGATATGGGTTATTACATAAACAAGAAATGAAGCCGTCTGATTTTTATCGCCGATATTTATGGAAGGGAAGCTTGTTGGCGCAAGTCAAAGAGCTGATGGGGATTTCACCGCATCAGGTGGCTGTGTTTGCTAGCCCGATATGGCAGCAAATGGGATTGCACCAAGTCAGCGTAGTCAGCGGCGAACATCTGTACATCACTAAAGAAGAAGCCGCTCGATTATGTTTGGAACTGTCTGAGTTTTACAGTGAAAAAGGTTGGCAGTTTTTGCCGGTTCGTCCTGATTTATGGTTGCTCACTCTGCCATCGGAATGCGATTGGGGGATTGCTCCGGTCTTGGATATCTACGGACAAATCGGATCGGCTGACCAAGCGAATGGAAAAGACGCCTTGCAATGGCTGGGAATGCAGACTGAAATTCAAATGTGGCTGCACCAACACCCGCTCAACGCCGTCCGCACTCAAAACGACACCCCTACAATCAACGGTCTTTGGCTGTGGCAGGATTTAACGGGGCTGCGATCTGCGGACTTCGTCGCTTCCGACAGTATTTGGGCGCAATTTTCAGACGACCCCTGCTTGGATGCGCCTTATGATTTTCAGGCTTGGCTGGATGCGGTTGCTGAATCGGGTATTCATCCCGCCAACCCCGTCATTTTTCTGGACGACTTAGCTGTTACGGAACAAACAGGCGATATTCAGACATACCAAGAAATTTTAGAAAGCTGGGAAACCCGCTGGTTTGCCCCGCTTTGGCAGGCAGTCTCGCAAGGTCGTCTGAAAAATCTGTCTATCAGTACCGACGGTGAAAACGGCGGCACTTTACGCATCACACCGTTTTCAAAATGGAAATTCTGGCACCCGAAAAAAACATTTACCGGCAGATGGTAATGCGCCCGCCCCGCCTCGCCGCCCTGTTTATAGAAACACCAATAACGTTTACAATACGCGACCATTCCACTATTTGCACACACCGCCCATGAAAATCCGACTCGGTCAGCACAATGCACCTGATTTTCCGCAAGGAGCGGCCGTCACGATCGGTAATTTCGACGGCGTACACCTCGGTCACAAACACATCCTGCAAAAACTCAAAAACGAAGCCGATTCGCGCAACCTTCCCGTCATCGTCGTCATTTTCGAGCCGCAACCCAAAGAATTCTTCTCCCTAAAAGCAGGCTTTACGCCCCCATGCCGCATCAGCCCCTTGCGTACCAAGCTGGATTTGTTGAGCGATACCGGCTGTATCGACGCCGTCTGGGTGTTGCGTTTCAACCAAGAATTTGCCGATATGAGCGCACAGGATTTCATCGACAAACTGCTGCGCCAAACACTCCACACACGCTATCTGCTTATCGGCGACGATTTCCGCTTCGGTGCCGGACGTGAAGGCTGTTTCGACTTATTGAAACAGCAAAGCGATATACAAACCGAACGCACGCCTTCCGTCATCGTCGAAGACATCCGCACCAGCAGCACAGCCGTGCGCGAAGCCTTGACAGACGGCAACTTGGCGTACGCCAAAAAGCTTTTGGGCCACGATTACGTTTTGAGCGGCAAAGTCAAACACGGCAAAAAACTCGGCAGAACCATCAACGCCCCTACCGCCAACATCCAACTTCCGCCCCACCGCTATCCCCTGCGCGGCGTATTCGTCGTCGAAGCGGACGGCACATTCGGCACACGGCGCGGCGTTGCCAGCTTCGGACTCAACCCGACCGTCAGCAGCAACAATTCGCAAAAACTCGAAGTCCATTTGTTTGATTTTGAAGGCAATCTTTATGGACAACGTTTGAAAGTACGTTTCCTGCACAAACTGCGTGACGAACAAAAATTCAGCGATATCGAAGCATTGAAACGGCAAATCGAACAAGATATAGAAGAGGCGAAACAATGGCAGGAAACGGATTATAGTGGATTAAAATTGCAATGATACGGCGTTGCCAACGCCCTTATGTACTACCCGTACACGGCGGGCGTTGCCGCCTTTTCTCATTTTTATTTTAATCCACTATAAAAGCATCTGCGGCCATTGTCGGATAAAAATGAAAAAGGTCGTCTGAAATCTTTTCAGACGACCTTTTTCACAATATGCAGACATCTGCCTGCGAGATTTCTAATGGCCTAAATTTAAAAAGGACGACAACCGTCAAAACGGTGCGCGGGGAACAGAATCCCTCTTTTAATTCAGTCCACTATACCCTACTTATTTAACAGCAGGAGCCTGTTCTTGGGCGGCGGCAGGTGCAGTTTCGGTAGTAGTTTTACCTTGACCGGTCAGCGGGCTGGCAGCTTCGGCTTCCGGTGCAGCAGTTTCAGCAGCTTTGTCGGTTTTCAGGTCGTTGGCTTGTTTTTTAGCTTTATTGGCTTTTTTGTGAACGTGTTCTGCTTTAGCGGCTTTGCCGGAAGCAGGTTGGGCCATAGCCACAGGAGCAGCGATCAGACCGGCAGAAACAAGAACGAGAGAGGTCAATTTAGACAATGTTTTCATGTGTAATATCCTTTCGGGAAATTTGTCTGATAAAATCATTCCGTCAAATGCCAAATGGCAATTTGCGTAAAGACAACCGCATAACCACTTGGTGCGATTGAGTTTTTATTGTAACGGTTTGTTTGTAAACCGAAGTCAGCTCGAGCGAAATTGAAATAAAGTTTCAAAAGGAGGGTTAACCCCCTTGTCCTGCTTTATTAATCGCACCTCATAGCTTGATTGTTTAAATTTATATATTTCATGGCATTACATCCGATGATTTTCGAACACCCCCGATTCCGCAATGCATCCTACATCCTGATGGGGCTTGCCCTGCTTGCGGTGCTGTATTTCCACTTTTTGCCCCTTTTGCTCGCCGTGATACTGACCTATGTCTTCATCACCAAGACCAACAGCCTGATTCTTTGGCTGCGCCGCCGTACGCTCGCGCGCAATACGTTTCTGCACAAATCGCTCAACGCGCACAATATCAACCTGATTTCGACCACGCTGACCATAGGCATCGTGTTGACGGTTATCCTCTTGATGTCTCTGGGGATTTACCACCTGATTCACGGCGGACACATCACCGTCATGCTGACCAAGCTGGCGGCGATTCTGGAAGACACGAAAAACAGCAGCAGCCTGCCGCAGTCGGTTTTGAACATGCTGCCCAACAATACCGCCGAAATCAAAGCCTATGCGGTCAAATTGATTGAAGAATACAGCGCCGCGCTGACGCTCATCAGCAAAAACAGCTTCACCTCGTTCGTGTATATCCTTATCGGCATCATCATCGGCGCGATGCTCAGTTTCCACCGCCTCAACATGCGCAAAAACCGCCGCAAAATGCCGCCCTTCAAGGCAGAACTGGTGCGGCGGATTGTGAACTTCGAAACCAGCTTCGAGCGCGTGTTTCTGGCGCAGGTCAAAATCTCGCTGATCGATACCGCGCTGACGGGCGTGTACCTCTATCTGATCCTGCCGCTTTTCGGCGTCGAGTTGCCGTTTAAACTGACCGTGTTGGTCATCGCCTTCATCGTCGGGCTGATTCCCGTCGCGGGTAACCTGATTTCCAACACCATCATTATCATCTTGAGCCTCGGCGCGTCTTTATATGTGGCGGTCGCCTCGCTGGTGTTTCTGGTCGTCATCCACAAGCTCGAATACTTCCTGAACGCGAAAATCATCGGTTCGGAAATCGAATCAAGCGCATGGGAACTGCTGGTAGCGATGGTCGTGTTCGAACGGATTTTCGGCGTCGGCGGCATCATCGTCGCACCGGTTTATTATGCGTATCTGAAGAATGAGTTGAAACAGCAGAAGCTGATTTAGATAGGGTTTGAAATATAGATGAAAGGTCGTCTGAAAAGCTCGAAATAGGTTTTTCAGACGACCTTTTTCAGCTACGGCAACCTTATCCCTTCCCCCGTCTGGCGGGGGAAGGTTAGG
>KV797012.1:50576-58848 GCA_001809325.1 Neisseria sp. HMSC077D05
GGGGCCAGTTCAGTTTTCAGACGACCTTTTTGAACGTTTTAACAGCCGCTAATGTGTTTCCACCCGCTTAAAATCTCTTGGTCGAAAACCCAACGCGGCCAGCGAAACAAAATATAAACCGCCGCCTATCGCAACCAAGATGCACAACTGACCGGCTTTACGCAAAGCACCGGTGTGTACCCATTCAAAAGGCAGGTAGGTCTGCGCAGCCCACAATCCCCCGCCCATTACAATAAGCGACAGCACTATTTTAATCAGGAAAATTACCCATCCTTTGCTGGGTTGGTAAATGCCGTGTTTGCGCAACAGGTAATACAACAATCCTGCATTGATACACCCGCCCAAACTGACGGCGAGCGAAAGCCCGGCGTGCTTCAAAGGACCGATAAAGGCAAGGTTCATCAACTGTGTGCAGACGAGCGTAAAGATGGCGATTTTGACCGGCGTTTTGATGTTTTGCCGCGCATAGAAACCGGGTGCCAACACTTTGACCATTATGAATCCGAGTATACCGACAGAATTGGCAATCAACGCTTGCTGCGTCATCTGCGCGTCAAACAGTGAAAACTTACTGGACATAAACAGCGTCGCCAACAACGGGAACGACAATACCGCCAACCCGACTGTCGCCGGCAGCGCCAGCAACATACACAGACGCAAACCCCAGTCGAGCAAGCAGGAAAACTGCTCCGAATCCTGATTAGTGGCGTGTTTAGACAAAGTCGGCAGCAAAATCGTACCAAGCGCAGCGCCCAAAACACCGCTGGGCAGCTCCATCAGGCGGTCGGCGAAATAGATCCACGTGATGCTGCCCGATTGCAGATAGGATGCGAAAATCGTGTTGATCACCAAAGAAATCTGCGCCACGCTCACACTCAAAATCGCAGGCGCCATCTGTTTCATCACGCGGTTGACCACGGCATCTTTGAAATTCAACTTAGGTAACTTCAAAAAGCCCAATTTCGCCAACCAAGGGAGCTGAAAGCCAAGCTGCAAAATACCGCCGACAAAGACCGCCCACGCCAACGCGGTCACAGGCGGATCAAAATACGGCACGAAAAACAGTGCGAATACGATAAAAGAGATGTTTAAAAACGTCGGCGTAAACGCAGGAATGCTGAACTTATGATAGGAATTAAGGATTGAGCCGACAAAGGAAGACAGAGAAATAAACAAGATATACGGGAACGTTATCTTCAGCAAATCGATGGAAAGCAAAATCTTTTTCGGCTCTTTAAAGCCGGGCGCGGAAGCCTGAATCACCCAAGGCGCGACTAGAATGCCCAGCGCGGTAACGATGACCAAGACAAATGACAACATCCCTGCCACATGGCGGATAAACGCCTCCGTCGCTTCTTTCGAACGCGTTTCCTTATATTCCGCCAAAATCGGCACAAAAGCCTGGGCAAACGCCCCTTCCGCAAAGATACGGCGCAGCAGGTTGGGCAGTTTAAATGCCACAAAAAAAGCGTCGGTCGCCATGCTCGCACCAAACGTGCGGGCAATTACCGCATCACGCAAAAAACCAAGTATGCGCGACAGCATTGTTAAGCTACCGACCCTTGCCAAAGCCCCTAACAAGTTCATCCGTTTTATTCCTTCAAAAGTCCAGACGTCGTCTGAAAGACGCGTATTGTACGACAGAATATGCAAATCTAGGCAAATCAGTCTCCAGACGGGCAAATGTAGAGTAGATGCAAAAACTTTGCTTCATTGCCTGATTCTTATGTTGCCCAACCATCCAAAAGGTCGTCTGAAAACCCAGTTTCAGGTTTTCAGACGACCTTTTACCTTATCAAATCACTTCAATATATTGCCCGATGGGAATCAGCAGTGAACCAGCGTGCCTTCGTCTTCGCCGGTAATGACGCGTTTGAGCGAGCCTTGTTTGGCGATGCCGAAGACGACGATGTTGAGTTTGCGTTCGCGGCAGAGGGCGAAGGCGGTCGCGTCCATGACTTTGAGGTTTTTGTTCAAAGCTTCGTCAAAGGTGATGGTTTCGTAGCGCGTCGCGGACGGGTCTTTTTTCGGGTCTGCGGTATAAACGCCGTCCACGTTGGTGGCTTTGAGCATGACGTCGCAGTTCATTTCGGCTCCGCGCAGGGCGGCGGCGGTGTCGGTGGTGAAGAACGGGTTGCCGGTACCGGCGGCGAAGATGACGACTTTGCCTTCTTCAAGGTATTGGATGGCTTTGGGGCGGGCGTAGGTTTCGGCGATTTGCTGCATGGAAAGCGCGGATTGTACGCGCGCTTTGATGCCGAGGGTTTCAAATGCGTCTTTGAGTGCCAACGCGTTCATCACGGTCGCCATCATGCCCATGTAGTCGGCGGTGGCGCGGTCCATGCTGCCTGCTTGGGCGGATACGCCGCGGAAGATGTTGCCGCCGCCGACAACGATGCCGACTTGTACGCCCATTTTGACGACTTCGGCGATTTCACCGACGGTTTGGACGATGGTGTCGTGGTTGATGCCGAAAGGATCGGAACCCATCAGGGATTCGCCAGAGAGTTTCAGTAATACGCGTTTGTATTTGATTTGCTGTGTCATGGGATACCTTGCTTTCTTTGGGTGGATAGCGCTGATTATTCAGAACGAACCGACCATTCATTCCAAATGTTCAGTTCATCCTGTGGCGCTGCTTCAATTCGGGGAAAGGGCGTCTGATTTTTCAGACGACCTTTCCGGATGTTTGGCTGACAGGGTAACGCGTTTTCCGTGGGTGTATGGGTTTGGATAAATTATTATGTGTTGATTATGATGAAATATTCTATTTCCAACAGTATTCTAAACAGTGTAGCTCTCAAAAAAAAGCACCCTGATTCGTTTGGAATCCAGGTGCTTTCTTTTTCATCTCTGCCTTACACTTTAGCAGCAGCGGCAACTTCGGCTGCGTAGTCGACAACGGCTTTTTCGATACCGTCGCCTACTTTGTAACGTACGAAGCTGACGACTTCAGTGCCGTTTTCTTTAGCGAATTGGGCAACGGTTTGGTCAGGGTTCATCACGAATGCTTGACCGTTCAGAGTGATTTCGGCCAAGAATTTGCGGATACGGCCTTCAACCATTTTAGCGGCGATGTCGGCAGGTTTGCCGGAAGCGATGGCTTGCTCGGTGTAGATGTGGCGTTCTTTTTCGATGGTTTCGGCATCTACTTCGGCTTCGGTTACGCATTGCGGTTTGGCAGCAACGATGTGCATACCGATTTTACGCGCTACGTCTTCAGAGCCTTTGAACTCAACCAATACGCCTTCGGTAGCCAATGCACCGTGGATGTAGGCAACCAGTTGGTTGGCGGTATCGATAACTTGGAAGCGGCGGACAGACATGTTTTCGCCCAATTTGGCGATGATGGCTTTGCGTTCGGTCTCAACCAATTCGCTCAGTTCTTCAACGGTAGCCGGTTTTTTCTCGGCAGCGGTTTTCGCAACGAAGTTGGCGAATTCTACGAAGCCTGCGTCTTTGGCAACGAAGTCGGTTTCGCAGTTTACTTCAACCAATGCGCCGACATTGCCGTTGATGGCGTAAGCCAATACGCCTTCGGCAGCGGTACGGCCGGCCAGTTTACCGGCTTTCGCGCCGGATTTTATGCGCAGGATTTCTTCGGCTTTTTCGAAGTTGCCTTCGGCTTCAACCAAGGCTTTTTTGCATTCCATCATGCCCAGGCCGGTAGCGGCGCGCAGGTCGGCAACCATTTTTGCAGTAATTTCTGCCATTTTGAATCTCCTAGATTTTGGGGAAACACGGGGTATCCGTGTTTGGGAATGGGGTCGTCTGAAAAGGCTTTTCAGAACGGGATTTGAGAAAAGGGGCATAACGCCCCTCTTCGGTTTGCCGGATTACTCGGCGGCAGCTTCTTGGGCAGCGGCTACGGTTTCTTGCAGCGCTTGGTTTTTGCCTTCCAAAACTGCGTCGGCGATGCCGCGGCAGTACAGGCGGATGGCTTTGGCGGAGTCGTCGTTACCGGGGATAACGTATTTCACGCCGTCAGGGCTATTGTTGGTATCAACTACGGCGATAACGGGGATGCCCAGTTTTTCAGCCTCGACCAAAGTACCTTTTTGGTAGCCGGTATCGATAACGAAAATCGCGTCAGGCAGGCCTTTCATGTTTTTGATACCGCCCAAAGAACGTTCCAGTTTTTCAACGTCGCGTTGCATTTCCAGAATTTCTTTTTTGTTGAAACCGCCTTCGGCAGCGTTTTCCAAAGCGGCGGTTTTTTCTTCCAGGCGTTTGATGGATTGCTTAACGGTTTTGTAGTTAGTCAGCATGCCGCCCAACCAACGGTGATCGACGAAAGGCATACCGGCGCGGGTAGCTTCTTCGCGGATGATTTCACGCGCTTGGCGTTTGGTGCCGACGAACAGCACGGTGCCTTTGTTGGCAACCAGACGGCGTACGGCTTCTTGCGCTTCTTGGAACATCGGCAGGGTTTTTTCCAGGTTGACGATGTGGATTTTATTGCGCGCACCGAAAATGTATTGTGCCATTTTCGGATTCCAGAAACGGGTTTGGTGGCCGAAGTGAACGCCGGCTTCAATCATCTGACGCATAGTAATTTGAGACATTTTATTTCCTTGAAAGGGTTAAGAGCACACATTCAATCGCATAGAACTTGATAGGCTGCGCCTATTGTCAAGCACCCTTCAGCGAAAGTGGGCATAAGTTTTAAAAAATAGTGTGTTTCCGAAATGGAAAACTGACGGATTATAGCGGATAAGGGGTCGTCTGAAAAGGGATTTTATGTACTGCCGTCCTGTTTGCCGCCTTCTTGTCCGGCTGCGCGGCGGCTTTGTTCGAATACTTCCTTTTCCTGCTGCTTCATCAGGCGGTTGCGGCGGCGGATGGTGACGGTGAAAACGGTAAACGCAACGGGCAGGACTGCCCAAAAAACCAAATAAATCAAAGCGCGCGCGATGCTGGGCTGGGCAGCGGAATACATGACGGCGACGAAGAGGTAGCCGATAAGGACGATATGCCACATGGCGGAATCCTGTTTTGATGTTAACGGAGCGTTTATAATCGCCGTATTCTACAACAACACTCAAAAGGTCGTCTGAAATGAGGAATGAGGAAAAACACGCCCTACGCCGAGAATTGCGCCGCGCCCGCGCGCAGATGGGGCATCAAGGGCGGTTGGCGGCGGGGCAAACGGTTAACCGCCTGCTCAAACGTTATATCAAGAAGGGGCGGAAGATTGGCGTGTATTGGCCGATGGGCAGCGAGCTGCGGCTGGACGGCTTTGTCCGCGCGGCGCAAAAACGCGGCGCCAAACTCTATCTGCCTTATATCGAACCGCGTTCGCGGCGGATGTGGTTCACGCCCTATCCTGCCGATGGGGCGAAACAAGAACGCAAACGAGGCAGGGCGAAGCTGCATGTACCGCAGTTTTCGGGACGCAAAATCCGCGTACACGGTTTATCGATATTGTTTGTCCCGATTGTCGGCATGGACCGCGAAGGCTACCGCTTGGGGCAGGCTGGCGGCTATTACGACGCGACGCTCGCGGCGATGAAATACCGTTTACAGGCAAAAACCATAGGCGTAGGCTTCGCTTGTCAACTGGTTGACACGCTGCCGCGCGAACCTCACGACCTGCCGCTGGACGGGTTTGTATCGGAATCGGGCGTGCTGGTGTTCAAACATCATTAATCAACAGCTTCCAGACGACCTCAAAGATGCGGTCCGTTAAGACACTATAAAAGGTCGTCTGAAAACTCAAATCTTCAAATACAAAGGAAACCTCATGGCTGATTTTTCATCCGTTCCCGTTTTGTCCTTCGACCGCGTCCGTCTCGAACCTTTGACAGCGGCACACGAAGCCGGTTTGCGCGAAGCAGTTTGCGACGGCGAAGTCTGGAAACTGAACGTAACCACCGCACCCGAACCCGACCAAGTGGCGGACTATATCCGCACCGCCACGCAAACCCGCCTCGCCTTTGCCGTCATCGACGAAGACACGGGCAAAATCGTCGGCTCGACCTCACTTTACCACATCGACCCCGCCATCCCCCGCCTCTACATCGGTTTCACATGGTACGCCCTGTCGGCACGGCGCACGCGCATCAATACCGCCTGCAAAATCATGTTGCTCGACTACGTTTTCGATACTTTGAATTGTCGCTGCGTCTGCTGGCAGACCGACAACCTCAACACCGCCTCTCAACGCGCTATCGAACGCCTGGGCGCACACCAAGACGGTATCTTGCGCTGCCACAAATTGCGGAAAGACGGCAGCGTGCGCGATACGGTGGAATACAGCCTGCTGCGCGAAGAATGGCCGCAGGCAAGGGTAAAACTGCTCGAAAAAGCGGCAGCTTATGACGCGTCCTGAAAAAACGTTTTCTTCTTCATTTTTTCATCAAAACACATCCATCTTGCTGACAATCTGAAGTCTTTAAGAAGTGAATGAAATCAGGCACAACCCCGCCAAACACCTGATAAATAAAGGTCGTCTGAATGTTTCAGACGACCTTTTCAAACTGCGTTTATGTAAATCCAAACAGAAAATCTTTGCAATTCTCAGAAAAATCCACTAAATTCTCAATAACATATTATGAACGGTTTAACATCGGTTCAAAACGTAAAACCCGCGCGCAATCTTCCACGCCAAAAACACCGCGCCAGCAGGTTTTACCGCCGAAACAGGCGTTCGTAATACAACGGATAATCATAAAGGCAGGATATGCCTGTTTCTAGGAGTACAACCATGGCTGAAGCAACAGATGTTGTCTTGGTGGGTGGAGGCATTATGAGCGCGACTTTGGGCGTTTTGCTCAAAGAACTCGAACCGTCTTGGGAAATCACCCTTATCGAACGCTTGGAAGACGTAGCGTTGGAATCGTCAAACGCTTGGAACAACGCCGGCACAGGGCATTCCGCGTTATGCGAACTCAATTACGCCCCGCTCGGCGCAGACGGCACCATCGACCCGACCCGCGCCCTCAATATTGCCGAACAATTCCACATCAGCCGCCAGTTCTGGTCATCGCTTGTCGAAGAAGGCAAAATCACCGACAACTCCTTCATCCATACCGTCCCGCACATGTCGCTGGTCATGAACACCGACCATTGCGACTACCTGCAAAAACGTTTCGACGCCTTCAAATCCCAAAAACTCTTCGAACGGATGGAATTCTCCACCGACCGCGCCAAAATCGCCGAATGGGCGCCGCTGGTCATCAACGGCCGTAAA
Organism: Neisseria sp. HMSC077D05; assembly: GCA_001809325.1. Taxonomy (GTDB): domain Bacteria; phylum Pseudomonadota; class Gammaproteobacteria; order Burkholderiales; family Neisseriaceae; genus Neisseria. Next base: position 57,769 of record KV797012.1, read on the forward strand.
GAAGGACAACCCGTCGCCGCCAACTACTCCGCCGAAGGCACAGACGTCGATTTCGGCAGCCTGACCCGCCAAATGGTGCAATACCTGCGCGAAAAAGGCGTCAAAACCGAGTTCAACCGCCACGTCGACGACATCAAACGCGAATCCGACGGCGCATGGGTGCTCAAAACCAGCGACACCCGCAACCCTGACGGACAGCTCACCCTCCGCACCCGCTTCCTCTTCCTCGGCGCAGGCGGCGGCGCACTGACCCTGCTGCAAAAATCCGGCATCCCCGAAGGCAAAGGCTACGGCGGCTTCCCCGTTTCTGGGCTGTTCTTCCGCAACAGCAACCCCGAAACCGCCGCGCAACACAACGCCAAAGTGTACGGACAAGCCTCCGTCGGCGCGCCACCCATGTCCGTCCCGCACCTCGACACCCGCAACGTGGACGGCAAACGCCACCTCATGTTCGGCCCTTACGCAGGCTTCCGCTCCAACTTCCTCAAACAAGGCTCGCTCATGGATTTGCCCCTGTCCATCCACTTGGACAACCTCTACCCCATGCTGCGCGCGGGTTGGGCAAATATGCCCCTGACCAAATACCTCTTGGGCGAATTGCGCAAAACCAAAGAAGAACGCTTCGCCTCCCTGCTGGAATACTACCCCGAAGCAAACCCTGACGACTGGGAACTCATCACCGCAGGACAACGCGTTCAAATCATCAAAAAAGACTCCGAAAAAGGCGGCGTCCTCCAATTCGGCACCGAAATCGTCGCCCACGCCGACGGCTCGCTCGCCGCACTCTTGGGCGCATCCCCCGGCGCATCAACCGCCGTACCCTTGATGATCAAACTGATCCACCAATGCTTCCCAAGCCGCATTTCCTCATGGGAAGGTCGTCTGAAAGAACTTGTTCCCGGCTTCGGCATCAAGCTCAACGACAACCCGCAGCTTGCCGAAGAAATCATCAGCCACAACGCCAAAGTATTGGGTATCCATTACGCTTGAGGCAGATAAATTGCAAGGTGGGCGTTCCTGCACGCCTTTTTTCAAACCATTAAAGCATTAAAATATAGTGGATTAAATTTAAATCAGGAC
>KV797012.1:58948-59516 GCA_001809325.1 Neisseria sp. HMSC077D05
GTACTGGTTTAAAGTTAATCCACTATAAAACATCAGGTCGTCTGAACATTCAGACGACCTGAATCCATTGGAGACAAGCAAACATGTTTACCGTACAGCGCATTTACGCATACCGGCCCGACCCCGAACAAACCGCAGTCTTTATCGACCGCCTCTATCCACGCGGCATCCGCAAAGAGGTCTTTGCTACGGCGCTCTGGCTCAAAGACATCACCCCCAGTGCAAACCTGCGCCGCTGGTATCATGAGAATCCGGCTGAACATTTTGACGGTTTCGTCAGCCGTTACCATGAGGAGCTGCACGGCGATACCGAGCAAACCGCCATTAGGCAGCTCTTGGAGTTGGAACGGCAACACGGCAGCGTTTTACTACTGACTGCCGTCAAAGACCCGCATCATTCCCATGTTTCTGCCTTAGAGCAGTTTTTGGGGACGTCGTTTGAATATCGCGATTAACAAAAACAGCAAAACCTGCGTCATTTGGGGTTGATGCAAAAAGGTCGTCTGAAATCCAGTCTAGGTTTCAGACGACCTTTGTTTTTTTATAGTGGATTAACTTTAAACCAGTA
>KV797012.1:59616-63328 GCA_001809325.1 Neisseria sp. HMSC077D05
TGTCCTGATTTAAATTTAATCCACTATAAATTAAGAAGGATAAGGGTGTGCCACCAATTTCCCGTCGATATATTCGCCGATATAGACTTTCGAAGCATCAAGATGGAGACGGTCAAGTTCCTGTTGCAGCCACTCGTCGTCGCGTTTGATGATTTCCAAGATGTCGTGGTCGATTTGCCCGTCGGTAATCAGGGGGTAACGCAGACTTTCGTCGCCGTATTGGATGACGGTAAGCTGACCGTTTTGTTCCATGACGGCGCGCTTGACGGCGGCGATTTCATAGATGCCGGCGGCACGGAGCTTAAACATCAGGTCATGTGCGCTGATGCCGTTTTTCATACATTCTTCGGTTTGGATTTCGCCGTTGACGATGACCCAGACGGATTTGCCGTCAATCACGGATTTGACCCAGTGGTTGTGGTTTTTGATGAATTTCAGACTCAAGACCAACAGCGTCCACAAAATCAGCACGAGGAAAAACTGTAAAAGCCCGACGCTGTCGCTGTAAATCACGCCGCCGATGATGCCGCCGAGAACATAGTTTTGCACTTGATCCATGGCGGAGGTGGGGGCGAGGTTGCCTTTACCTAAAAGGTTGATTTGCAAAACCAAACCTAAAATTCCCATAAGGAGTTTGAGGGCAAGGAGGGAGTATGCTTCCATGAGTGTGTCCTGTTATTCTTTGTCGATAAGTTCGATGTTGTTGTTGACCAGATTGATGGGGGTCAGGGTGTAGGCGGAGAAGTCTTGATTGAAATGGACTTCGTAGTATTGGTTTTTGATGCCGACGATCATGCCGTTGTATAGGTGCGTGCTGTTGACGCTGATGTCGCGCTTTTCCACTTTTTGGTTTTCAATCAGGGTATTGAGAAAACCGACCATGCGCGAGTTGTCCGCGGCGAAGTTTTGGCGTTCGCTGTATGAGAGGTATTGGATGCCGCTGATGAGGATGAGCAGCAGCAGGGCAATAATGCTCAGGTCGCGGTATTTGGTGTCCATGCGGTGGCGCAGGTATTGCGATACGGCGAGCAGGAGGACGACGAGCGCGGCGAAAATGAGGACGTATTTCAAGTAGTCGTTGAAATACATATGGTTTTCAAGATAAAAGTGTGTGAAGAATTTCATGATTTCAAATGATTTGAGGAAAAAATAGAGGGGTCGTCTGAAAACTGAATTTCAGACGACCTTTCCCGTTTGAAACAGTTCAAAATGGCTGGGCTGCTTTATTTCTTATTACCCAACTGCGGCAATACCGAACCTTCGCCCAGCGACAACAAGCCGCTTTGCGAGTAGATGCCGAGTTTGGCGCGGGTGTCGGTGATGTCGAGGTTGCGCATGGTGAGCTGGCCGATGCGGTCGAGCGGGGTGAACGCGGCGTCTTCGACTTTTTCCATGCTCAGGCGTTCGGGTTGGTAGGTCAGATTGGGCGATTCGGTGTTCAGAATCGAGTAGTCGTTGCCGCGGCGCAGTTCGAGGGTTACTTCGCCGGTAATGGCTTTGGCGACCCAGCGTTGGGCGGTTTCGCGCAACATGAGGGCTTGGCTGTCAAACCAGCGGCCTTGGTAGAGCAGGCGGCCGAGGCGTAAGCCGTTGATGCGGTATTGTTCGATGGTGTCTTCGTTGTGGATGCCGGTTACTAAACGCTCGTAGGCGATGTGGAACAACGCCATGCCCGGGGCTTCGTAGATGCCGCGCGATTTGGCTTCGATGATGCGGTTTTCGATTTGGTCGCTCATGCCCAAGCCGTGGCGGCCGCCGATGCGGTTGGCTTCGAGGAAGAGTTCGACGGGATCGGCGTATTCTTTGCCATTCAATGCGACCGGCACGCCTTCTTCAAAGCGCACGCTGACTTCTTCGGGTTTGACTTCGACGTTTTCGTCCCAGAAGGCAACGCCCATGATGGGTTTGACGATTTTGATGCCGCTGTTGAGGAATTCCAAATCTTTGGCTTCATGCGTCGCGCCGAGCATATTGGAATCGGTGGAATAGGCTTTTTCAACCGACATTTTGTAGTTGAAGCCGTTGGCAATCAGAAATTCGCTCATTTCGTGGCGGCCGCCGAGTTCGTCGATAAATTGTTGGTCGAGCCAGGGTTTGTAGATTTTCAGCGCGGGATTGGTCAAGAGGCCGTAGCGGTAGAAACGCTCGATGTCGTTGCCTTTGTAGGTGCTGCCGTCGCCCCAGATATTGACGTCGTCTTCCTTCATGGCGGAAACGAGCATGGTGCCGGTAACGGCGCGGCCCAAAGGCGTGGTGTTGAAATAGGCGATGCCGCCGGTGGAAACGTGGAACGCGCCGCATTGGATGGCGGCGATGCCTTCGTGTGCCAACTGTGCGCGGCAGTCAATCAGGCGGGCGTTTTCCGCACCGTATTCCATCGCTTTTTTAGGAATGGCGTTGTAGTCGTCTTCGTCGGGCTGGCCGAGGTTGGCAGTGTAGGCGTAAGGCAGCGCGCCTTTGAGTTTCATCCACAACAGCGCGGCAGAGGTATCGAGGCCGCCGGAGAAGGCGATGCCGACTTTTTGACTGATGGGGAGGTGTTGCAGGATAGTATTGTTTTGGCTCATGGGGGAATCCTTTGGACTTGAAAAATGGAGTTCATTATCTTATAAATAGAACACATTGTCAGCCGTCAAGGTCGTCTGAAAATGAGCCTTGCCCATTTCGCTGAAAATCTTTTCAGACGACCTTTACGCCATCCGCAATCCGCCCCCTCCCCTGTGGGGGAGAGAATACAGGCGGCAGCCCTTAAGCAAACGCTACTTGAAAAACGCAAGCTCAGCCCTCTCCCTAACCCTCTCCCACAAGAGAGGGAATAAATTACAGCGCCATCAACATTTTCAGACGGCATCGGTAAAGAATCCTATCCATGAACGCTTTCAACCTCATCATCATCGGCGACGAAATCCTGCACGGCAGCCGCCAAGACAAGCATTTCGCCTTTTTCAAATCCCTGCTGGAATCGCGCGGACTTAAGCTCAATCAGGTGCAATACCTGCCCGACGAACCCGATTTGCTGGTCAAACAACTGCGCCGCAGCTTTTCAGACGACCTGCCGACCTTCGTTACCGGCGGCATCGGTTCCACGCCCGACGACCACACCCGCCAAGCCGCCGCCGCTGCTTTGGAGTTGCCCGTCGTCCGCCACCCCGAAGCCGCCAAGTTCATCGAAGGCGTTACCCTTAAGCGCGGCGAACCGCTCGACGCCCCCGAACACGCCCAGCGCCTGAAAATGGCGGATTTCCCCGCAGGCGCAGAGCTTGTGCCCAACCCGTTCAACAACATCGCCGGATTTTCCATCCGCGAACATTATTTCTTCCCCGGCTTCCCCGTGATGGCGCACCCGATGGCGGAATGGGTTTTGGATACTTATTACGCCGACCGCTTCAACCAAACCGAACGCGGCAGCCGCAGCGTGTATGTATTCGGTCAGCCCGAATCGCGCGTCGCGCCGATTATGGAATACGTCGAACGCACCTACCCGGGCGTGCGCTCTTACAGCCTGCCCAGCGTCGGCTGGCAAAGTGCGGACGGAACGGCGGTCAAACCGCATATCGAGTTCGGCATCAAGGCGGAAGGCGAGGCGTGCCGCGATTTGGACAAAGCCTGGGCGGAGGTATTGCAGCGTTTGAAGCATTTGGGCGCGGAGTTGAAAGATGCGCCTGCCTAAGCCGTTTTGTTCTTATAGTGGATTAACTTTAAACCAGTACGG
>KV797012.1:63428-69218 GCA_001809325.1 Neisseria sp. HMSC077D05
CTTGCCCTGATTTAAAGTTAATCCACTATATTTTGACAAAAAGGTCGTCTGAAAAACCTAAAACGGCTTTTCAGACGACCTCGATATCCTGATATCAACTTGCAGACTTTCCTATATTACCGTTCCTCTTTCGCGGCTTGACGCTCTTTTTTGAGGCACTTTTTCCCTTTATTAGGGAATCATTTTGATAGAAGTACGTTTTTTGACCTTTATCATTTAGACTAAAAAATCTTATTTACTTTTGCAATCGACTCGATTACATTGCCGTTTAATGCAATTTATTACACTAATTAACATATATATTGTATAAATATACATTATTCGTCTATCGAAAATTCCAGCTCGATTGATAACATACTTTATCACTTTGTGTGCAATATATGACAGAATTTGACTTTATCAGACAATATTTGCAAAAACAGAAAAGCAGCGGTTTAATTTTGGGAATTGGCGACGATGCCGCGATTATCCGCCCAAGTCACGGATTTGATTTATGTTTTAGCGCGGACATGCTGTTAAAAGACAGACATTTTTTTTCTGACACCGCTCCGGAAGATTTGGCATGGAAAATGCTAGCTGTCAATATATCCGATATGGCCGCGATGGGCGCAACCCCGAAATGGGTGTTATTAAGTGCCGGATTACCCGAATTGGACGAAAATTGGCTGAAACGTTTTTGTGACAGCTTTTTCAGTTTGGCACAGCGTTTCGGCATTACCTTAATCGGTGGCGACACGACCAAAGGCGATTTGGTCTTCAACGTCACCATTATCGGCGAGCTTCCGCAAGGACAAGCCTTACGGCGCGATGCCGCGAAAGACGGCGACGATATTTGGGTATCGGGTCAAATCGGATCAGCAGCAGCCGCTTTAAACTGCCGCCTGAACACACACACACTACCACCCGATTTGTTCGACTGCTGCCATGACAGGCTGCTCCGTCCGGAGCCTAGAGTGGGATTGGGACAGGCGCTTCTGCCCATTGCCCATGCCGCTCAAGATATTTCGGACGGTCTGGCACAAGACCTCGGTCACATTTTGACCGCGTCATCGGTCGGAGCGGAAATTTCGGCAAATGCGCTGCCGGTTTTAGAAGAATTGAAAAACGTCTTACCGCACGAAAGCTGGCTCTCCTGCGCACTGGCAGGCGGCGATGATTACGAACTGGTTTTCACCGCCCCCGAATGCCGGCGCAGCGAGATTCAGACAATAGCCGAACAATGCGGCGTAGCAGTAACGCCCATCGGGAAAATAAATAATACAGGTCGTCTGAAAATAATAGATTCCAATGGCGACGAATTAAAACTGACTTCATTAGGATTTGATCACTTTGGCTGAATTTAAACCTACTTTCGACTGGTTGAAGCAGCGTCCGTTATGCCTTCTGGCATTCGGATTCGGCAGCGGTCTCGCGCCTGTCGCGCCAGGCACATTCGGAACGATGGCGGCGCTGCCGATAGCATTTCTCTTGGTTTTAATCGGTATCGACGGCTGGATTCTGGCTTTTTTGTGTGTCGCTCTGTTTATGTGGGGCATCCGCATCTGCAACCACACCGAAAAAGCACTCGGCATCCAAGACTACGGCGGTATCGTTTGGGACGAAATGGTAGCGATGCTTCTGATTCTGGCTTTTACGCCGTTTAAATGGAATTGGTGGCTGGCGGCATTTATTCTTTTCCGCCTGTTTGATTCCATCAAACCTTGGCCGATCAAATGGTTTGACCGGCATATACATGGCGGATTCGGCATTATGCTGGACGACATCATCGCCGCCATCATGACCTTGATAGTTTTAGGCATTGCCGCCTGGATTATCTGATTTTTTCAACACACTTATTCGAAGCCATAAGACTTCAAACGCATCGAAAAATCGGTGCAAACAAAAAACACTATTACGGGACAACAAAAATGAACGAAATCGAAATCAATGTTCAACCACGCTACGTTGCGGGTCAAAGCGATGTTTATCGCGACCGCTATGCCTTCAACTATGTGATTACCATCTGCAACCGCAGCAACGATGTCATCACGCTGCGCCAGCGTTTCTGGGAAATCACCGACGGACACGGAGCAACCGAGCCGGTAGGCCATTCCGGTCTGATTGAAGAACAGCCGGTCCTCTATCCGGGCGAGGCTTATGAATACAACAGCGGCTCCCAACTCTGCACCCCATGGGGCAGCATCGAAGGCGCATACGAGTTTGAAGACAGCATCGGCGAACGCTTTATCGTCGGCGTACCGAAGCTGGAATTCAAAGCAGGCTTCACCCTGCAATAAACACCGAGCAAAAACAATACAGATCGGGAAAACCAAAGGTCGTCTGAAAGATTAAGGGGCTTTCAGACGACCTTTTTTTATAGTGGATTAACTTTAAACCAGTACGGCGTTGCCTCGCCTTGCCCTGATTTAAATTTAATCCACTATACCGAAGCAATGCCGCGTCGAGTCTTATTGGAAACGCCCCCGCTTCACCTGCATCTGCCCCTTGCCCAACTGCGCCGCCAAGCCGTGATTGCGCAAAGCGTGTGTCAGTGCGATGGCGAGTCCGTCGGCGGCGTCCGATTGCGGCGTACCCGACAGCGACAGCATCTGCACCACCATATGCTGCACCTGCTCTTTCGCCGCCTTGCCCTTCCCGACCACAGCCTGCTTGACCTGCAAAGCCGTATATTCAAACACAGGCAAGTTTTCCATCACCAACACCGCCAATGCCGCCCCGCGCGCCTGTCCCAGCATCAGCGTAGCCGCCGGATTCACATTGACAAACACCTGCTCCACCGCCACCTGATGCGGGCGGTATTGCTGCACAATCTCCCTGATATGCCGCGCAATCACGGCGATACGTTCCGCCAACGGCGCATTCGGCGGTGTTTTGATACAGCCTGAAGCCACATAAAAATGTTCCCTGCCGCATACGTCGATCACGCCGAAACCGGTCACCCGACTGCCGGGGTCTATGCCCAAAATGCGGACGCTTTTTTGTACAGTCATCTCAGTTTCTTATTCCCATATCGTCAATCAACACATCCTGTCCCTTCAACATATAGTGGATTAAATTTAAATCAGGACAAGGCGACGAAGCCACAGACAGTACAGATAGTACGGCAAGGCGAGGCAACGCCGTACTGGTTTAAAGTTAATCCACTATAAAAGGTCGTCTGAAAACCGATTGTCAAGCTTTCAGACGACCTTTGCCTTCTTTTTACGCCTTATTTTTTAAACATATTTTTAATGATGCCCATCACACTACGGGAGATGGCATTGGTCACTTGGCGGTTGATTTGGCTGCCGATGGCGTCGGCGACGTTGTAGCCCAAGCCCTGCCCTGACTTTTTACGACCGCCGCTCAAACCGCCTAGCAGTCCGCCGAGTATGCCGGGATCGGCATTGGCGGCTTCTTTTTCAGCGGCTTTCTGCGCTTTTTCCTGCTCTTTTGCCGCTGCCGCCGCCTCTTTCTCCGCCGCGACCTGACTGTCGGCTTCGGCTAAGGCTTCAAAAGCGGAATAGTTGTCTACCATGTCTTTATAGGTCGGATACAAATCATCGTTTTGGAACAAGCGGTTGCGCTCTTCGGCGGCAAGCGGGGTCAAAGAAGATTGCGGCGGCAGGACGAGCGCGCGCTCTACCGGCTCCGGCATGCCTTTTTCGTCGAGGAAGGAAACGAGTGCTTCGCCGACACCCAGTTCGGCAATCGCTTCGGCAACTTTGATATTCGGGTTGCTGCGGAAGGTTTCGGCAGCAGCCTTGACCGCTTTCTGGTCGCGCGGCGTGAAGGCGCGCAGGGCGTGTTGAACGCGGTTGCCGAGCTGTCCGAGGATGGTATCGGGTAAATCGAGTGGGTTTTGGGTTACGAAATACACGCCCACGCCTTTGGAACGGATTAGGCGCACGACTTGTTCGACCTGCTCCACCAGCGCATTGGCGGCGTTGTCGAACATCAAATGCGCTTCGTCGAAGAACATCACGAATTTCGGTTTGTCCAAATCGCCGACTTCGGGCAGGGTTTCAAACAACTCCGCCAACATCCACAGCAAAAACGCGCTGTACATACGCGGCGAACGCATCAGTTTTTCCGAATTGAGGACGTTGATGACGCCTTTTCCGTTTTCGCTCTGCATCCAATCTTGCAGGTTGAGCGACGGCTCGCCGAAGAATTTTTCCGCACCTTCGTTCTCCAGCGTCAAAAGCTGACGCTGAATCGCGCCGATACTGGCGGCGGAGACATTGCCGTATTGCGTACGGTATTCCGAAGCGTGGTCGGAAACGTGTTTCAGCATACTGCGCAAGTCTTTCAAATCCAGAATGTGCCAGCCTTTATCGTCGGCGACTTTGAACACGAGGTTCAGCAAGCCTTCCTGCGTGTCGTTCAAATTCATCAAACGCGCCAGCAGCAGCGGGCCCATTTCCGAAACGGTTACGCGCACCGGAATGCCGGTTTCGCCGTAAACATCCCAAAAGCGCACGGGGAAACTTTGCAGCCATTGCTCGCCCAAGCCAAACTCGGCAATGCGTTCGCCCACTTTGCCGCTGGCAGCACCCGCTTGCGCGATGCCCGACAAATCGCCTTTGACGTCAACCAAAAATACGGGAACGCCCTCGCTGCTGAAGGCTTCCGCCATACGGCGCAGGGTCACGGTTTTACCCGTACCGGTCGCACCGGCGATCAAGCCGTGGCGGTTCGCCATTTTGCCTTGGATTTCAAGTGTCTTATCGCCCGCGCGCGCGATGGGGAATGTCGTCATGAAGGTTTCCTTTGATTGGATGGTTTATATCGATATAGGAACGGCGCGCCCAAATATCGGCGCAAACCGTCTGCCAAACTGCCGTCATTCTACCGTTTTGCAGGGGATGGCTTCAACCCGCAGTAAACCGACGCCCTCCCCCAAACCATCGCGGACAAAGCCCACGCTACACAACGCTACTTCGCCCGCCCATTGCCATACATCAAAAGGTCGTCTGAAAAAAACCGTTTCCCACGTTTCAGACGACCCCGCCGCCGCGAAAGGCGTATACTTTTTCCTATCGCAACCAAGGAGCCGAATCATGAAAATCCTGCCCGTCCTGACCGCCGCGCTGCTCTTGTGTTCCTGCGCCGCCGACCGTGAAACCGAAGCCCTGAAAAACAGCCTGTCCGAAGCACAAACCGCCGTGCGCCTTTCCGCCGAAAACACCAAGCGGCTGGAAGACACCTATTCCGACATCTACTTCCACCTCGACAGCCTGACCGTCGAAAGCTTCCAAAAACGCGTCGCCAACGGAGACACCGTTTACGCCTACATCGGCAGACCAAGCTGCGGCGACTGTAACGCCTTCGAGCCCATGTTCAAACGCTACATCGCCAGCCGCAATCTGAACGGTAAAATCTACTTCGTCAACGTCCACCGCCTGCACCAAGACAAAGAAGCATGGACCACGTTCCGCCAACAATACAAAATCGGCGGCACGCCCGTCCTAGCGAAATACAGCAAAGGCAAACAAGTCAACAAACTCGATTTGGAAGAAAACGGCGGCAAAATCAGCGCCGAAGACTTGGAAAAATGGCTGGACGCAAACGGCTTGCGGTAAATTGTCCTTTTGAGATTGCGCCGTTTGAGAGTTCAAGACTTTGCGGAAGGATGAAGAGAGGTCGTCTGAAAACAGGATTTTGGTTTCAGACGACCTTTTTCCATAGAGGCAATCTTGTTCCTTCCCCCGTCTAGCGGGGGAAGGTTAGGATGGGGGTGGCTTTACGGTTTGAGGGGAAATCAAATTCGCGCAGACCATAGAGCCACCCTCTCCCCAACCCTCTCCC
>KV797012.1:69318-69652 GCA_001809325.1 Neisseria sp. HMSC077D05
TCGGCAACTGTTTTTAAACATCTGTTTCTTAGGATTTCTGATGGATTCCCGCCTACGCGGGAATGACGGCGGCGGGATGGTTAGCGTGGTCTGATTATGAAAAAAGGTCGTCTGAAACCAAGCTTTGAATTTCAGACGACCTTTTACCGTATCAGCAATCTTGTCCCTTCCCCCGTCTGGCGGGGGAAGGTTAGGATGGGGGTGGCTTGCAGATATACGGCATAAAAGGCAAGAGCCACCCTCTCCCCAACCCTCTCCCGCCGGACGGGAGAGGGGGCAGATTACTGAATACCGCCGTTACTGTTTTTTATAGTCAATTAAAATCAAAATAGGA
>KV797013.1 GCA_001809325.1 Neisseria sp. HMSC077D05
CGGCAAAATCACCGCCTACGGCTACGATGCCGTCGGACAACTGGTTCAGCAGACCGAATACGGTCAAAGCACCGATAAAGGTCGTCTGAAAGACCGTCCCGAGACTTGGCACCGAGCGGTTTGTTTTTTTGTATTGGTTGGTTTGAGTATTAATGGGAATACCCTCGTTGGGTTTGGCACAAATTGTGGCACAAATTGTGGCACAAATGACCGCAGCCAGTAGTATATGAACAGATAAAAAACGCCCTAAGTCAAGGGCGTTTGTCTATACACATACTACTGGTTACGGGCTAGGTGGGTTCGATTCCCCCCGCCTCCACCAAGCCTAATTTTCAGTTTTATTTTATAACGTATAAAAGCCTTGAAATATAATAATTTCAAGGCTTTTTGTTATCTCATTGCTGATATTTAAAGCAAACAGGAATCTACTATCGACAAATCAAACTGCTTCACCGTTCTGCTTTGCCTCCAAAAGCTCCCAGCGTTCCAATTTTTCCAAAAGCAGCGTTTCGATTTTTTCGGCGCGGTTTTGTAATGCGCCGGCTTTTTCGTAATCTTTGAAAATTTCGGGATCAGAAAGTTGCGCATTGATTTCCGCCTGTTCGGTTTCCAAGGCGGCGATTTCGTCGGGCAGGGCGTCGAGTTCGCGTTGTTCTTTGTAGGAAAGTTTGACTGTGCGGTTGGCTTTGGGTTTGACTTTTTCCGGTTCTGCGGTTGTTTTCGGCGCGGAGGTCGTCTGAATTTTCTCTTCGCGCGATTTTGCGTCGATATAGTCCTGATAGCCGCCGATGTATTCTTTCAGACGGCCTTGTCCTTCGAAAACAATGCTTTGGGTAATTACGTTATCAAGGAACATACGGTCGTGCGAGACGAGGAATACCGTGCCTTGGTAATCGCGCAGCAGGTCTTCGAGCAGCTCTTGGGTGTCGATGTCCAAATCGTTGGTCGGTTCGTCCAAGACCAGGATATTGGCGGGGCGGATGAAGAGTTTTGCCAGCAGGAGGCGGTTGCGTTCGCCGCCGGAGAGCGATGAGACGGGGCTTTGCGCGCGGGCAGGGTGGAACAGGAAATCTTCCAGATAGCTCATGACGTGTTTTTTCTTGCCGCCGACTTCGACGTAGTCGTTGCCTTGACCGAGCGTGTAAAACACGGTGTCGTTTTCGTTCAGCGCGCTGCGGAACTGGTCGAAATAGGCGACTTCCTGCTTGCTGCCGATGCGGATTCTGCCGTAGGTCGGCTGCAATTCGCCCAGAATCAGCTTGAGGAAGGTGGTTTTGCCGATGCCGTTGGGGCCGATTAAGCCGATTTTGTCGCCGCGCTGCAGGATGGCGGAGAATTTGTCCATGATGACTTTGTCGCCGTAGGCAAACGAGGCGTGTTCCAGTTCGGCGATGATTTTGCCGCTTTTCTCGCCGCTGTCGAGTTTGAAATTGACCTGTCCCTGCACGTTGCGGCGTTCGGCGCGCTGGCGGCGCAGTTCTTCCAAACGGCGCACGCGGCCTTCGTTGCGGGTGCGGCGCGCTTCGATGCCTTTGCGTATCCACGCTTCTTCCTGCGCATGGAATTTGTCGAAGAGGCGGTTGTGTTCCGCTTCAACCGCCAACTCTTGCGCTTTTTTCTCGCTGTATTTGGAGAACGAGCCGGGATAGGAGCGCAGAATGCCGCGGTCGAGTTCGACAATGCGCGTGGCAATGTTGTCCAGAAAACGGCGGTCGTGGGTAATCACGACCAGGCTGCCTTCAAACGCCTTGAGCAGGTTTTCCAGCCAGATAATCGCGTTGATGTCCAAATGGTTGGTCGGTTCGTCCAGCAGCAATACGTCGGGCTTCTGCACCCAAGCCTGCGCCAAGGCGACGCGCTTTTTCTGCCCGCCGGAGAGGTTGCCGATTTTTTCGTTTTCCGGCAAACCGAGTTCGCCCAAAGTCTGCTTCACCGCCGCATCCAGCTTCCAGCCGTCCTTCGCTTCGATTTCAAGCTGCAATTCGTTGAGTTCTTTTAATAAAACGTCGTCTGAATTGTGTTCCAAATCATGGCTGACGCGGTGGTAACAGCGCAGCAGGTCGCGGATTTCGCCCAAGCCTTCAGCAACGGTGTCGAATACGGTGGCTTCTTTGTCGAAAAACGATTCCTGCGGCACATAAACGATTTTGAGGTTGTTTTGAACGATAATCTGCCCGTCGTCGAGTTTCTGCACGCCGGCGAGGATTTTCAGAAATGAAGACTTACCCGCGCCGTTGCGGCCGATTAAGCCGATTTTTTCGCCACTGTCGAGTTGGAAGGAAGTTTTGTCGAGCAGGGCGACATGGCCGACGGCAAAGGAAGCGTTTTCTACGGATAAGATGTTCATAAGGAAATAGGGAAAAATAAAATCAAGTCGTGTATTTTAACTGATTTTAAAAAGCTCTGTGATAGGTATGAAGAGAGATGGGTAGAACTGTAGAAAGAATATTGGAAAGCTCGAATCAATCTATATGATTTAACATAATATACATTATACGAATCCATGTGACGGGTAATCAGGTGCTCACAAACAAAATCCGCCCTTTATTTTTACGGGCGGATTTTTCTAATCGTAAACTATTTGATTTTATGCATACGTTTGTCGGTATAAACACACAATACACCGCTATTGTTGTAGATGATTTGATGATTGGTATCACAGAAAAATGCTGACAATTCAATAGGAACTTTCTCACTGCCCCATGTTTGTGGTGAAATGAATATAAGTTTGCCCGATGTACATTTTTGGATTTCGTCTTTATTGATTTTGCTCACGACACAAACATCACTTTGATCGATATTTGTATCAGACTTCATTTTGTCACAACCAGCAATCAGTACAGTCAAAGCCGTAAAAATTAAAATCAATGATTTCTTCATATCTATTTACTCCACTCAATTATCTGTATTTAAAGAAAAACTCAAACTAAATTCACAACTTGGCAATAAACTTCGACGGAACCTTTTCAGTCAACCAAACGCCGTTGTCTGCGAGGTAAAACTGATGACCCTCGGCAAGCATGGCGGCGGTGTTGATGGTCAACACGACGGGTTTGCCATGTCGGGAGCCGACTTTTATTGCGGTTTCGATATCTGCGGAAAGATGGACGAAATGGCGTGAACCTGCATGCAATCCCTGACCAAATATTGATTGAACCGATTTTTCCGCTGTGCCGTGATATAGGATATCAGGCGGTGTCGTTGCACAATACTGGATTTCAACCTGTTTTGTGGAGTGCCCTTGCGCGGCACGAATACGCTTACCGTCTTCTGATACGGTAAACCGTTTTTTATCATTGGTTTCAACAATTTCCATTAAAGTATCGTACGTCAGCGAAACTCCGGTAAAGTTGTGCTTGGGATGATTGGCTTGTGCCAACAGGATATCAATATCCACCCAGCCGTTTTTGTCCAGAGTGATTCCGATTTGTTCGGGTCTGTGACGTAAGATCAGGCTAAGGAATTTGCTGACGGATTTTTGTTGTTTTTCGTTTAATTTCATTGGTCTTTTCTTTCTTTTAAATATTTTCAGACGACCTTCCCTCTTTAAAGGTCGTCTGAAATTTATTTATCCAACCCTTCCTGTACCATCTGCGCTGCTCTAACCACGGCGCGGGCTTTGTTTTGCGTTTCCTGCCATTCGGAGGTCGGGTCGGAGTCGGCGACGATGCCTGCGCCACTTTGGACGTATAGCGTGTTGTTTTTCACTACGGCGGTGCGGATGGCAATCGCCAAATCCATGTCGTTGTTGAACCCCCAGACACCGACGGCGCCGCCGTATATGCCGCGTTTGCTCGGTTCGACTTCTTCGATAATTTCCATGGCGCGGACTTTGGGTGCGCCGGAGAGTGTGCCGGCGGGAAACGTAGCGGCGAGGATGTCCATGTTGGTAATGCCCTCTTTCAGACGACCTTCGACGTTGGAAACGATGTGCATCACATGGGAGTATTTTTCAATCACCATTTTGTCGGTTACTTTGACTTCGCCCGTTTTGCTGATGCGGCCGACGTCGTTGCGCCCTAAATCGATAAGCATGACGTGTTCGGCGATTTCTTTGGCGTCACTTAATAAGTCCTGCTCGTTGGCAAGGTCTTCTGCGGGGGTTTTGCCGCGCAGGCGCGTGCCGGCGATGGGGCGGACGATGACGTCGTCGCGTTCGCGGCGGACGAGGATTTCGGGCGAGGAACCGACGATGTGGAAATCGCCGAAATCGTAGTAAAAGAGGTAAGGCGAAGGGTTGAGCGTGCGCAGGGCGCGGTAGAGGGCGAGCGGGCTGTCGGTGAATTCCATACTCATGCGCTGGCTGGGGACGACCTGCATGCAGTCGCCTGCGAAGATGTAGTCTTTGATTTTGTTGACGCAGGCTTTGAACGGTTCTTCGCCGAACTCGCTGACGGCTTCAGTGTGTTTGCTGCCGAGCGAAAGCGGGATGGCGCAGCTTTGGCGCAACTGGGTGCGGATGTCTTCGAGGCGTTCGCGGGCGCGTTCGTAACCGTCGGGCTGTGAGGGATCAGCGTAAACGATGAGGTGGATTTTGCCGCTCAAATTGTCGATAACCGCCAACTCTTGCGACAGCATCAGCAAGATGTCGGGCGTACCGAGCGGGTCGGCTTTGGCGGTGTTTTTCAGGCGGTGGGCGAAGTGTTCGAAATTGTAGATGGTTTCGTAACCGAAGTAGCCGACCAATCCGCCGGTAAAGCGCGGCAGGCTTGGGATTTCGGGCGTTTTGAAGCGGTTGTGGAAGGCTTCGATAAAGGGCAGCGGATTGCCGTCGTGTTGCTCGACGATTTCGCCGTTTTGATAAACATCGACATGTTTGCCGCTGGCTTTGAGATAGTGGCTGCAAGGCAGTCCGATAAAGGAATAGCGGCCGAAACGTTCGCCGCCGACAACGGATTCGAGCAGATAGGTATAGGGGCGGTTGGCGAGTTTGAGATAGAGGGAAAGCGGCGTATCCAAGTCGGCAAGGAGTTCTTGCACGAGCGGGATGCGGTTGTAGCCTTGGGCGGCTTGGGCTTGGTATTCTTGTTTGCTGATCATTTCTATTCCGTTTGTCGGGTACTTTTCAGACGACCTTATCCGAGTAAAAACCGGTCGAATTATAGTGGATTAACAAAAATCAGGACAAGGCGACGAAGCCGCAGACAGTACAGATAGTACGGAACCGATTCACTTGGTGCTTCAGCACCTTAGAGAATCGTTCTCTTTGAGCCAAGGCGAGGTAACGCCGTCTGGTTTAAAGTTAATCCACTATATCCGAAAAGTATAGCAGTTTATCGATAGCGTTGACAGTACGCGGGTCGTCTGAAAAAGCAAAACGCCGTTTGGGGTTAACGGCGTTTTAGGTTTGGATTTCAGGCGCGCGGAGCGGCGGAATGGCGTTTTTTAGCCTGCTTCCATTTGAACGAATAGCCGAACGCTACCGGAATGAGAGACAGGATGAATTTGAAAGTCCAGCTTGCATACCAAGGTTTGGTTACGATAATAGCCTCCCCTCCGGATGCCGGAACGACGATGTCTTTGATGGCATACCAATCCAAATATGGCCACCAACACATCACCAAGCTGCCTAAAAACAGCGGCCAGATATTGCGGCTCAGGTTGATCTGCCACAGGCGGAAACACACAACTGCCCATAACAGCGTCAAACCGGTAATCAGGAAGATGGTGTAAGTATCTGCGCCGAGAAAGGCGGCGATGAAATAAGTCAGCACCACCCAAATGACGGCAAGGACAAGGACAATGATTTCTTCAGGACGTTTGAACATTTCAGCGCTTCTCCAAAGCAATGTCGCATCATACGGTTTAGGGCGGGCTGACGATAGGCGGCGCGGGAATCTTTAGGGATAACATATAAAACATCGCTTCCGCGCCGGTTCAGCCTGCCTGAAAGTCTGTTCAGGCGATACTATACCCGAAACGAAATAGTTTGAATATGCTACTTATTGGTAGGACGGGCGTTTCAGACGACCCTCAAATCGCTGAAAAAGGTCGTCTGAAAACTGATTCCCCAAGATGCCCTTAAAGCCGTTTTCAGACGACCACTTTGCGCCCTGTCTTTCCGATGTATAGTGGATTAACTTTAAATCAGGACAAGGCGACGAAGCCACAGACAGTACAGATAGTACGGCACCGATTCACTTGGTGCTTCAGCACCTTAGAGAATCGTTCTCTTTGAGCCAAGGCGAGGCAACGCCGTACTGGTTTAAAGTTAATCCACTATATTAGCCCTTCCCTTTCGCCGCCAACATATCCAGCATTCCCGCAAGATGACTTCTGCCTTCTTCCTTGCTCACAATCGGCTCGCCGCCTTTGCGCCCTAAAATCTTGATGTCTTCCTGCGGCATTTCGTCTATGAAGCGGCTGGGTTCGGGGAACTGCCATGTGCCTTGTTTTTTGCGTTTGACGCAGTGGGTCAGCGTAAGCTGGCGTTTGGCGCGGGTGATGCCGACGTACATCAGTCGGCGTTCTTCTTCGACGTTGTCTTCTTCGATGCTGTCGTTGTGCGGCAGGATGCCCTCTTCGCAGCCGACGAGGAAAACGTAGGGGTATTCCAAGCCTTTGGAGGCGTGCAGGGTCGAGAGTTTGACGGCATCGACTTCTTCTTCGCTTTTGCCCTCCAAAAGCGTCATTAAGGCAACGGTTTGGGCAAGTTCGATGATGTTTTTGCCATCTTGCTCGCCTTTGCGCTCCAACCAGCCGGTCAGGTCGCTGACGTTGCGCCATTTGATTTCGCCGGCTTTGCCCTCTTCGCTGGCAAGCAGGTGGTTTTCGTAGTCGATTTCTTTGAGCAGGCTGTTGATGAGTTCGCCCGCTTCGCTGGTTTCGGCTTTGGCGCGGTAGCTGCCGAACATATCCATAAAGGCTTGCAGGTGTTGGCGGTTGGTATTGTTCAACAGGGTAAGGGCTTCTTCGGTTTGCGCGGCTTCATACAGGCTGCATTCGTGTTCGTGCGCGTAGGTGTTGAGCTTGCCCAGCGTTACATCGCCGATGCCGCGTTTGGGTGTGGTAACGGCGCGCAGGAAGGCGGGATCGTCGTTGGGGTTGGCAAGCAGGCGCAAATAGAACAAAACGTCTTTGATTTCGGCTTTGTCGAAAAAACTCTGCCCACCGGAGAGTTGGTAAGGAACGCGCGCGCTGCGCAAAGCTTCTTCAAAAATCCGCGCCTGATGGTTGCCGCGGTATAACACGGCGAAATCGGCGTATTGGGTTTTGTCGCCGCCGACCAGCTTCTGTTTGACAATTTGGCTGACGACCCAGTCGGCTTCGTGTTGCTCGTTTTGGCAGGCGACGACTTTGACGATTTCGCCTTCGCCGAACTGCGACCAAAGTTTTTTGGTGAACAGCTTGGGGTTGTTTTCAATCACTTTGTTGGCGATTTTGAGAATCCGCGCGGTGGAGCGGTAGTTTTGCTCCAATTTGATGACCTTCATCTGCGGATAGTCTTCCTGCATTTTGCGCAGGTTTTCCATGTTCGCGCCGCGCCATGCGTAGATGGACTGGTCGTCGTCGCCGACAGCGGTAAACATGCCTTCCGCGCCGGTCAAGAGTTTCATCAGCGTAAATTGACAGGTGTTGGTGTCCTGACATTCGTCAACCAACAGATAACGCAGCCGCCGCTGCCATTTGTTGCGCACTTCGCTGTTTTGCTGCAACAGTACGGCGGGCAGGCGGATTAAGTCGTCGAAGTCCACCGCCTGATAGCTTTGTAGGGTTTCCTGATAGCTTGCATACACGCGCGCGATTTGTTCTTCCCATGCGTTGGAAGTCGTCTGAAGCACGTCTTCGGGCGTTTTCAAATCATTTTTCCACAGGGAAATCTGGTGCTGAGCTTTGAATAAGGCTTCTTTTCCCGTGCCGCCCAAGAGTTCGCCGATGATTTTCGCGCTGTCGGTGGAATCGAGGATGGAGAAGTTTTTTTTGTAACCGATATGGTTCGCCTCTTCACGCAAAATCTTCATGCCCAAAGAGTGGAACGTACAAATCGTCAGCCCGCGCGTTTGCGACTTGGGCAGCATTTTGGCGACGCGCTCCTGCATTTCCGTGGCGGCTTTATTGGTGAAGGTAATCGCGGCGACGGTATGCGGCAGATAGCCGACATTGACAATCAAATGCTTGATTTTTTGCGTAATCACGCCGGTTTTGCCGCTGCCTGCGCCGGCAAGCACAAGCAGAGGCCCGCCGAGATATTTGACGGCGGCTTGCTGTTGGGGGTTGAGTTTCATGGGGAATGCAGACGAACCAAAAAGAGGCGCAGATTATAACAGGTCGTCTGAAAGCCCCAAACGTCAATCCAGCATATATAACAAAATCATCTTTGCACCAAACAAACCATTCTTTCCGTTTTTCAGACGACCCCGTTAAAGTGGCAGCATCTTCTTTTTCCCTTCCGACCGACCATGTTATTACTCAAAACGCCCAGCGTACTGCCCGGCTTCAAAATCAGCCTCGGCCTGACCGTATTGTGCCTGTCGCTTCTGGTGGTTTTGCCGTTTGCGATGATGGCGGCGAAGGCGGCGGAAATCGGCTGGGGCGGCTTTTGGAACACGATTGCTGAGCCGAATGTGTTGGCGGCGGTGTGGCTGAGTTTGCGGATGTCGTTTTATGCGATGCTGACCAACGTTGTGTTCGGCACGCTGGTGGCGTGGGTATTGGTGCGCTATGAATTTCCGGGCAAGGGGCTGGTGAATGCGCTGGTCGATTTGCCGTTTGCGCTGCCGACGGCGGTTACCGGTATCGCGTTGGCGACCCTGTATGCGCCCAACGGTTGGATAGGCCGTTTTTTTGAACCTTTGGGCATCAAAATTGCGTTTACGCCCGTCGGCATTTGGATTGCGCTGGTCGTCGTCAGCCTGCCCTTTATCGTCCGTGCCGTGCAGCCGGTATTGGAGGAATTGTCGGGCGAATATGAGGAAGCGGCGGCAACTTTGGGGGCAAACCGCTTCACAACGTTCCGCCGCGTGCTGCTGCCGGAAATCACGCCGGCGCTCTTAACCGGCGCGGGCATGATGTTCGCGCGGGCAACGGGGGAATACGGCTCGGTGATTTTCATCGCGGGCAACATTCCGATGGTTTCCGAAATCCTGCCGCTGATTATTACGGGCAAGTTGGAACAGTTCGACGTACAGGGCGCGTCGGCGGTGGCGTTGTTTATGCTGCTGGTTTCGTTTGTGATTCTGTTTGCGCTGAACGTGATGCAGTGGGCGTTGAGCAGGCGTTCGGGAGCGAAGGGTTGAGGGGTCGTCTGAAAAACGTAGGTTTGTCGGATTCAAGAATCCGACCTGCCTTAAAAAGGTCGTCTGAAAACGAATCCGCTCCCCAAAACACAGAATTCGTAGCAACTGTATTTTTCACCCCGTCGGGCA
>KV797014.1 GCA_001809325.1 Neisseria sp. HMSC077D05
GCACAACCTGTTTTTCTTACAGAACCCTTAATCCCAACAGCTGCCCCGTCCTCTCTCCCGTGGGAGAGAGTTAGAGAGAGGGCAACAAGCCGCAAGGCTTGTATTTTGGAAGACTAAGGGATTTGGGAAAGATTGCCGCCATTCGGGAGAATGCCCTCTCCCCGGCCCTCCCCCACGGGGGAGGGGGAAGGTTGCAGCAGGTTTTGCGGTTTCAGTTGGTTTGAAAAGCAACTTGGATTTACAACCGTTGAT
>KV797015.1 GCA_001809325.1 Neisseria sp. HMSC077D05
TTGGGGTGCAGTTCAGTTTTCAGACGACCTTTGTCTTGCCTGACATCGGGTGTTTACGAAATCAGGTTCAAATCGCTGATGCGGTCGTAGAGGCGGTCGGGGTCGTTGCCTTCTTCGTGCATTTGGATGCGCAGGCGCAGGTCGTTGGTGGAAACGGCTTGGCGCAGGGCTTCGTCGTATTCGATTTGACCTTGGATGTAGAGTTCGAACAGGTGTTGGTCGAAAGTCTGCATGCCGTCTGTGCCGGAGCGCATCATGAGTTCGCGGATTTCCATGAGTTCGCCTTTGAAAATCAAATCCTGCATGGCGGGTGTGTTGAGCAGCAGGTCGACGACGGCGGTACGCTGGCTGCGGTTTTTCTTGATGGCGAGGCGCTGGCCGATAATGCCGGTCAGGTTGAGTGCCAAATCCATGAGAACTTGTTTGCGTCGGTCTTCTTGGTAGAAGTTGATGATACGCTCGATGGTTTGGGCAGCGGTGTTGGCGTGGATGGTGAAGACGCATAAGTGGCCGGTTTGGGCAAGCTGGAGGGCGTATTCCATACTGGCTTCGCTGCGCACCTCACCGATACAGACGACGTCGGGCGCTTGACGCATCGCGCTTTGGACGGCGATTTTCCAGTCGTTGGTGTCGATGCCGACTTCGCGCTGGGTGAAGATGCTGCGGCGGGGTTTGTAGATGAATTCGATCGGGTCTTCGATGGTGACGATATGGCCGGGCATTTTGTGGTTGCGGTAGTCGAGCATGGATGCCATGGTGGTTGATTTACCGGAACCGGTCGGGCCGGCAAGGATCAGCAGGCCGCGCGGGGAAAGGGAGAGGTCTTTGAGTTTGGCGGGCAGGCCGAGGCTCTCCATTTCGGGGATTTCTTGGTTGATGCGGCGCAAGACCATGCCGACGCGGCCTTGTTCGTGGTAGGCGTTGACACGGTAACGGGTGTTGCTGCGGGATTGGACGGAGTAGTTGAGTTCCCATTCGCGGTTGAAGGTCTCAAGCTGCTCGGGGTTCATGGTGGATTCGACGATGGCGGCTGTGTCTTCGCCGGTCAGGGCTTTGTGCGGGACGGGGGTCAGGGTGCCGCTGACTTTGACGGCAGGCGGGAAGCCTGCGCTGATGAAGATGTCGGATGCGCCGCGTTTTTCTGCTTCAACGCACATGCGGTCGAGCAGGGGATGGAGGTGTGTGCCGATTTCGGCGGGGGTGGGGATGTGCGGCGGTTGGTTTTTTTGCGAGTAGGCTTGCACCATTTCGCTGAGTAAGTCGTGTAAAGGGGTTGTTTCGCTCATTTTGTGTACTCTTTATCAGTAAGTGAATATTGAGACCGGCGGGCGGTTTGTTTGTTATTGGGTGTTGCCTGCCTTGCGGAGGTCGTCTGAAAACGGGAAACGGGTTTTCTCGTTGTGTAAACTGCGTTTTCAGACGACCTTGTCTGTTCCCGATAATGGTGTGCTGATCAGACGATGTTCATGCTGTCGCTGTTTTGCGCTTTGCTGCGGGCTACGTCGGGGCTGATGGTGCCTTGGCGGACGAGTGTTTGCAGCGCTTGGTCGAGGGTTTGCATGCCGTGTGCTTGACCGGTTTGCAGGGCAGAGTTGATTTGGGCGATTTTGTTTTCGCGGATCAGGTTGCGCACTGCGGGAGTGGAGATGAGGATTTCGTGTGCGGCAACACGACCGTTGCCGTCGCGGGTTTTCAGCAGGGTTTGCGAAATAACCGCGCGCAGGGACTCGGACAACATCGAACGCACCATTTCTTTTTCGCCGGCAGGGAATACGTCGACGATACGGTCCACGGTTTTGGCGGCGCCGGTGGTGTGCAGTGTACCGAATACCAAGTGGCCGGTTTCGGCGGCAGTCAGCGCGAGGCCGATGGTTTCGGGGTCGCGCATCTCGCCTACGAGGATTACGTCGGGGTCTTCACGCAATGCGGAACGCAGGGCGTTGGCGAAGCTGTGGGTGTGTTGGTGCAGCTCGCGCTGGTTGACGAGGGCTTTTTTACTTTGGTGGACGAACTCGATCGGGTCTTCGATGGTGAGGATGTGTGCGGGTTGGGTTTCGTTGATGTAGTTGATCATTGCCGCCAGCGTGGTCGATTTACCGGAACCGGTCGGGCCGGTTACCAATACCAAGCCGCGCGGGTTATCGGCGATTTTTTGGAAAATACGCGGGGCGCGCAGGTCTTCCAGTGTCAATACGTCGCTCGGAATGGTACGGAAGACGGCGGCAGGGCCGCGGTTGGAGGTAAATGCGTTGACACGGAAACGGGCGACGTTGGGCAGCTCGAAGGAGAAGTCCACTTCCAAATCTTGTTGGAACAGTTTGCGCTGATGGTCGTTCATGACCGAAGTGACCATGTTGCCGACTTCTTCGGCGGACATTTCGGGCAGGTTGATGCGGCGGATGTCGCCGTGAACACGGATCATGGGGGACATTCCGGCGCTTAAGTGAAGGTCGGAAGCTTTGTTTTTGACGCCGAAAGCGAGTAAGTCGGTAATCTGCATAATGTGGCCTTGTTTTAGTTTAGAATAATGAGGCGGAACCCGATTTAAAATGCGGACGCGGAATGCCGGGCGTTTCCCTGTTCAGGTTCCGATAAATTATATTATTTTAAATACATAAACCGTTCAGACCAAGTAAAATTTTCAAAATCGCTGTAATTGATGTAATAAAGGAAGAAATCATGTCGGTATTGCAACAAAATTATGCGGAAGTGTGCCGCCGTATTGCCGAGGCCGAGCAAAAGGCAGGCAGGCAGGCGGGCGAAGTGGGTCTGATTGCCGTCAGCAAAACCTTCCCTTCAGACGACATCCGCGAGGTATATGCCGCAGGACAGCGTGATTTTGGTGAAAACTATATTCAGGAGTGGTACGAGAAAACGGAAACGCTCGCGGATTTGCCCGACATCGTTTGGCACGTCATCGGCGATGTGCAGTCGAACAAAACCAAATTTGTCGCCGAACGCGCGCATTGGGTGCATACGATAGGTCGTCTGAAAACCGCCCGCCGCCTGAGCGAACAGCGTCCGCCCGAAATGCCGCCTTTGCAGGTGTGCATCGAAGTCAATATCGCAGGCGAGGAGGCGAAACACGGCGTTGCGCCCGATGAAACGGTCGCGCTGGGGGTGGAAGTGGCGAAGTTGCCGAATGTGGTTGTACGCGGGTTGATGTGTGTCGCCAAAGCCGACAGCGATGATGAAGAATTGCGTGTTCAGTTCCAAACCATGCAGAAACTGCTTGCCGACCTGAATGCGGCGGGCGTTGATGCGGATGTGTTGTCGATGGGGATGTCCGGCGATATGCCTGTGGCGGTCGCGTGCGGCGCAACGCATGTGCGCATCGGCAGCGCGATTTTCGGCAGGCGGAAGTAAAAAGGGAAAGATAGTCAATGAAACATATCGTCTCGGTCGTTTTGCTTGGTTTGACCTTAACGGGTTGTCGGGTGATGGGCTGGTATCAATGTGAGTCCTTATCAGGCTGGTGTAAGCCTAAAAAGCCGGCAGCAATAGATTTTTGGGAAATTAAAGGCGAGCCGCCGCCTTCTATCGAGGATTTCCGCGGAACACGTTTTGCAGACGGGAGTTATTCTGTTGACGACAATGCTTACCGTACCGCAGCTAATGATTATTTCATGAGGAAAATCAAAAAGTTTGAAGCTTGCGGACTAGCTTGGCATACCCGCGATAAACGCCCTTTGGCGGAAACTTTCAAACAAGAAGGTTTAGATTGTTTGGAAAAACAGGGTTTATACCGAACATCGCTGCCCGAAAGCGTCCGTTGGTAAAAAGGTCGTCTGAAATTTTTCCGGTTTGATAGAAACGGCATTTCAGACGACCTCAGCAAATGTATCTCATTTAAAAAATTAAGGAAATTTATGAACATCTACTTTTTAGGCGGTGGAAATATGGCAGCCGCCATTGCGGGCGGATTGGTCAAGCAGGGCGGATACCGCATTCACATCGCCAACCGTGGCGCGGAAAAACGCGAGCGTTTGGCAAAAGAATTGAATGTCGAGGTTTCCGAATCCCTGCCCGAACTGAATTCAGACGACGTATTAATCCTTGCCGTCAAACCGCAGGATATGGAAGCCGCGTGCCGCAACGTTCGTGCCAACGGCGCATTGGTGCTCTCCGTTGCTGCCGGTTTGTCTATTGATACCCTCAGTCGCTACCTTGGTGGAACGCGCCGTATCGTCCGCACCATGCCCAATACGCCGGGGAAAATCGGTTTGGGCGTATCCGGTATGTTTGCCGCAGCGGAAGTCTCCGAAGCCGATCGCGCCGCTGCCGACCGGATTATGTGTTCCGTCGGTTTGACCGTTTGGTTGGACGAAGAAGACAAGTTGCACAACATTACCGGCATCAGCGGCAGTGGACCCGCCTACGTCTTTTACCTGCTCGGCGCACTCCAAGCCGCCGCTCAGGCGCAAGGGTTTGACGAAGAAGATGCGCGCGCCCTCAGTCTCGCGACATTCAAAGGCGCGGTTGCCTTGGCAGAACAAAGCGGCGAAGACTTCGCGCGATTACAGCAAAACGTTACTTCCAAAGGTGGCACCACCCACGAAGCCATCGAAACGTTCAAATCATGCCACGTCGCCGAAGCCATTGCCCAAGGCGTTGAAGCCTGCGTCAAGCGTTCGCAGGAAATGGCACAACAATATAAGGTCGTCTGAAAATGCGAGGAGATTTATTGATATTGCTTGCCGACGGCATCGTTATCCTGTGTTTGGCACGCCTCTTCCTGCAAGCGGCGGGATTGAGTGAAAATCATGCGCTATTGGCGTTCAGCAAGCGATCAACCGATTGGCTGGTTAAGCCGCTGCACAAAATCCTGCCAGTTAAAAAATACGACCCCGCCTGCCTGTTGTCAGGACTGTTGTTATATTACATCGTATTGACCTTCATCACTTTAGTGGCGCAGCCTACCGCATTCAGCGTCAAAATCATCATCGCCAATTTTATACTGGCCGTATTGAATACAATTAAATCAGCAGCTTATGTGTTGTTGATAGGGTTGTTTATCCGCATGGCGCTCAGTATTAAAGATCCTTATTCCCAACTTTCCGTCGCTTTGGAACGGATATATCGCCCCATACTTTCTCCCGTGCAATTTTTAAAGTACGAACGCTACGATTTTTCAGGTAGTATATTGGCATTATTACTTTGGATTTGGTTAAGCAGTCTATCGCCTCAAATTACCCGTCAAATCAACTTGTGGTTACTGCAATAGACAGCGAGTTCATTAAGAATTTGCAGTATGACGTAAGCAAAATGCAAAAAAGTGAAAATCAAAACCACGGCTGTGAAAACATGGTATTATGCCGCCATTTCTAAACGGACTTGAGAAAAGAAGTTCTAAGAAATCAATAAAATAAACCACTTGAGTAGCATTTCGTTTCCCACAATAGATTGAAAGAAAAATTATGGCAAAGCTGACAGAACAAGACATTTTGAATTGGGACGGCCCGGAAGAAGACTACATGAATAGCGACCAGTTGGCATTCTTCCGCGAACTGCTGGTAAAAATGCAAGACGAACTGATTGAAAACGCATCTGCCACCACCGGCCACCTGCAAGAACACGAATCCGCTCCCGATCCTGCCGACCGCGCCACTCAAGAAGAAGAGTACGCGCTGGAATTGCGCACCCGCGACCGCGAGCGCAAACTTCTGGGCAAAGTACAAGCAACCATCCGCAGCATCGACGAAGGCGAGTACGGCTTCTGCGCAGATACCGGCGAGCCCATCGGCCTCAAACGCCTCCTTGCCCGCCCGACTGCTACACTTTCCGTAGAGGCACAAGAACGCCGCGAACGTATGAAAAAACAGTTTGCCGACTAAAATAACGAAATCGGTTGATTGAATTAGGCAGTAAGAAAATACAAAGGTCGTCTAAAAAGAGATTTCAGACGACCTTTGGTGTTTGTTGGGAGTTGAGTTGCTGTTTGTTTTTGTGCGAGTTGGATGGTTTTGGGCTGTTTGGATTTTGGATTGAGGGTGTTTTGAAATGATGTTTTGAGGAAGTGAACTAAAATCTGTTTTATTTCAGATTGTTGTTAGGTTTTTTAGAATTTTTTGCGGT
>KV797016.1 GCA_001809325.1 Neisseria sp. HMSC077D05
GTTTAAAGTTAATCCACTATAATCCACTATATATTGAAAAAGCCGGGTTTCGCATCATGCAAAACACGGCTTGAAAAGTGGTCGAAAAGGCTTTTGGTCGATATCTGATTTTCGTCTTATGCCTGATAATCAATGCCCAACTGTTTCAGCAGATACTCAAATGTTTCCGGCGTATCGAAGTGGAGGACGATTTTGCCTTTTTTGTGATTGGTGGTTTTGACTTCGGCGTTAACGCCCAGTCTTTCGGTCAATACGTCGTTCAGACGACGTATGTCGGGGCTGATGGTTTTCTTGATTTCCTGTTTTGCCTGATGGGCAGCTTGGCTGCGGCGTTCGACTTCGCGTACCGACCAACCGTTTTTCACCGCTTTTTGCGCCAATTCGAGCTGCTCGACCACGGGCAAGGTCAGCAGGGCGCGGGCGTGTCCCATCTCAAGATGGCGATGGTAGAGCATTTCTTGGACAGGTTCGGGCAGGCTTAACAGGCGCAGGCTGTTGGAAATGGCGCTACGGCTTTTGCCGACTGCCTTGGCGATGGTTTCGTGAGTCAGCCCGAATTCGTCGGCAAGGCGTTTCAAACCTTGCGCTTCTTCAATCGGGTTTAAGTTTTCGCGTTGCAGGTTTTCAATCAAACCCATTGCCAGCGCGGTTTCGTCGCTGATGGTTTTGATGACGACCGGAATCTCGGTCAGTCCGGCGAGCTGGGATGCGCGCCAGCGGCGTTCGCCGGCGATCAGTTCGTATTGGGAAAGGCCGTGTTCGCGCACGATGACCGGCTGGATAACGCCTTGCGCTTTAATCGAATCCGCCAGCTCCTGCAAGGCTTCGTCGTCCATCTGAACCCGCGCCTGATAGCGACCGGGCTGGATGTCGTTGATGGCGACGGTAGTCAGGCGGTCGCTGCTGCTGTTGTCAACGCCGTTGGAAATCAGGGAATCTAAACCGCGGCCCAAACCGCCTTTTGCTTTTGCCATATCGTGTCCCTTTCAGACGACCCTAAGGATGAAAAAACAGTATTCTATCGGATATTCACAAGCGCCGACAATTTGTATTGCTGTGTTATTCCAAGTGGCGATTTTTACTATAATGAACCCCCTCGGTTATTTTTCAGACGACCCACAGAAAGATTATTTATGACCCGACGCCTGATTATCGGCATCAGCGGTGCCAGCGGTTTCCAATATGGAGTCAAAGCCTTACAGCTTTTGCGCGCACATGACGTCGAAACGCATTTGGTCGTTTCCAAAGGTGCGGAAATGACACGCGCTTTGGAAACGGGCTACACCAAAGAAGAAGTCTATACACTCGCCGATGTCGTGTATTCCGTCAACCACATCGGCGAACGCATTGCCAGCGGCTCGTTTAAAACGGACGGTATGTTGATTGCGCCTTGTTCCATGCGGACGCTGGCATCTGTCGCACACGGATTCGGCGACAATCTGTTGACCCGCGCTGCCGATGTGGTCTTGAAAGAACGCCGGCGCTTAGTGTTGATGGTGCGTGAAGCGCCGTTAAACCTCGCCCATATTGAAAACATGCGCCGAGTGACTGAGATGGGCGGCATTATTTTCCCGCCCATCCCCGCTATGTATCAGCAGCCGCAAACCGTTGACGACATCATTACCCACAGCGTGGCACATGCCTTGAACATGTTCGACATCGAAACCGAAGGCGTGCCCAGATGGAACGGTGGGCAAACCGAAGCAGACTGAAGACAATGCAGTTTGATAACGAAACTTTGCCGCCCCGAAGCTCGCCGCAAACGTGCTAAGCTGCTGAATTTTCCAGCAGAATCAGGTATAATGGCGGTCTATTTCCGTCCGTCGGACAGCTTGACCGTCCGGGTGGCGCGCTCAACTGTCGTTCAGACGACCTCAGCAGAAATTCTTTTAAAAAATCTTACAGATAAAGACCATGACTGACCAAAAACACGAAGAATACGGCGCCGACAGCATACAAGTGCTGGAAGGCTTGGAAGCGGTACGCAAACGCCCCGGTATGTATATCGGCGACACGCAGGACGGCAGCGGCCTGCACCACATGGTGTTCGAAGTATTGGACAACGCCATCGACGAAGCACTGGCGGGACATTGCGACAAAATCACCGTAACCATCCATGCCGACAATTCCGTCAGCGTGGCCGACAACGGGCGCGGTATGCCCACCGGCATCCACCCGAAAGAAGGACGCTCTGCCGCCGAAGTCATCATGACCGTATTGCACGCGGGCGGCAAGTTCGACAACAACAGCTACAAAATCTCCGGCGGCCTGCACGGCGTGGGCGTGTCCGTCGTCAACGCGCTGTCCGACTGGGTAACGCTGACCATCTACCGTGACGGCAAAGAACACTTCGTCCGCTTCGTGCGCGGCGAAACCGAAGAGCCGTTAAGGGTTGTCGGCGATTCCGATAAAAAAGGCACGACTGTGCGCTTCCTCGCCAGCGCGGAAACTTTCGGCAACGTCGAATACAGCTTCGACATCCTCGCCAAACGCATCCGCGAACTTTCCTTCCTGAACAACGGCGTGGACATCGAATTGATTGACGAGCGCGACGGCAAACACGAAAGCTTCGCCCTCTCCGGCGGCGTGGCTGGTTTCGTGCAATACATGAACCGCAAAAAAACGCCGTTGCACGAAAAAATCTTCTACGCGTTCGGCGAGAAAGACGGCATGAGCGTCGAATGCGCGATGCAATGGAACGACAGCTATCAGGAAAGCGTACAGTGCTTCACCAACAACATCCCGCAACGCGACGGCGGTACGCACCTGACCGCATTGCGCCAAGTCATGACGCGCACCATCAACAGCTACATCGAAGCCAACGAAGTCGCCAAAAAAGCCAAAGTTGAAACCGCCGGCGACGATATGCGCGAAGGTTTGACCTGCGTGTTGTCCGTCAAACTGCCCGACCCCAAATTCTCGTCCCAAACCAAGGACAAACTGGTTTCCAGCGAAATCGGCCCCGTCGTCAACGAAGTCATCAACCAAGCACTGACCGACTTCCTCGAAGAAAATCCGAACGAAGCCAAAATCATTACCAGCAAAATCGTCGATGCCGCCCGCGCGCGCGAAGCCGCCCGCAAAGCCCGCGAAATCACCCGCCGCAAAGGCGTGATGGACGGCTTGGGGCTGCCCGGCAAACTCGCCGACTGCCAAGAAAAAGACCCCGCATTGTCAGAACTTTATCTGGTCGAGGGCGATTCCGCAGGCGGTTCCGCCAAACAAGGCCGCGACCGTAAATTCCAAGCCATTTTGCCGCTCAAAGGCAAAATCTTGAACGTCGAAAAAGCCCGTTTTGAAAAAATGCTCGCCAGCCAAGAGGTCGCCACCCTGATTACCGCGCTGGGCGCAGGCATCGGCAAAGAAGAGTTCAACCCTGAAAAACTGCGTTACCACCGCATCATCATCATGACCGATGCCGACGTGGACGGCGCGCACATCCGCACCTTGCTCTTGACCTTCTTCTACCGCCAAATGCCCGAGCTGGTCGAGCGCGGCTACATCTACATCGCCCAGCCGCCGCTCTACAAAGCCAAATACGGCAAGCAGGAGCGTTACCTCAAAGACGAACTTGAAAAAGACCAATGGCTGCTCGGTCTTGCTTTGGAAAAAGCCAAAATCGTTTCAGACGGCCGCACCATCGAAGGCGCAGAACTTGCCGACATCGCCAAACAATTCCTGTTGGCGAAAACCGTTATCGAACAGGAAAGCCGCTTTGTGGACGAACTCGTCCTGCGCGCCATGCTGCACGCATCGCCTATTGATTTGACGTCGTCTGAAAACGCCGATAAAGCCATTGCCGAACTTTCCGGTTTACTCGACGAAAAAGAAGTCGCCCTTGAACGCATCGAAGGACACGAAGGCAACCGCTTCATCAAAATCACCCGCAAGCTGCACGGCAACGTCATGGTCAGCTACATCGAACCTAAGTTCCTCAACAGCAAAGCCTACCAAACCCTCACCCAAACCGCCGCCGCGCTCAAAGGCTTGGTTGGCGAGGGCGCCAAGCTCTACAAAGGCGAGAGCGAGTACGACGTGGACAGCTTTGAAACCGCGTTGAACATCCTGCTCCAAAACGCCCAAAAAGGCATGTCCATCCAGCGATACAAAGGTTTGGGCGAGATGAACCCCGAGCAGCTTTGGGAAACCACGATGGATCCCGCCGTTCGCCGCCTGTTGAAAGTGCGCATCGAAGACGCCATCGCCGCCGACGAAGTGTTCGTTACCCTGATGGGCGACGAAGTCGAACCGCGCCGCGCCTTCATCGAAAACAACGCCCTGATTGCGCAAAACATTGACGCTTGATAGGAGCTGAAACATGAAAAGGTCGTCTGAAAATGGGAATTTCCGGTTTTCAGACGACCTTTTTGATTGGTGGGAACGGTTGCGGCGTGATACTGCGAAAATGCTCGAAATATTCGTCCAGTCAGTCCGTTAAGCCGACGAAAACGCTGCCTATACCTTTGGGTAGTAAATTGCTGCCAATCGGAAAATTTATCTGCATTTTTTTCAAACCATAGGCATATTAATATGCAAGCATAGGTTTGTTTATTGCAAACCTCCTCCTTTGGTCATGCCGGAGCGTATGGTGTTTCGGCTGTCCGCATTTTTTAACTCATTTTTATGGAAACCCCATGATGAAAAGCAACCGTCTCGCCTGCGCTGTTTTGGCAGCCTTGTTATCCCTCCAAACCTTGCCTGCGTATGCCGCCAAACCGGATACTGCTTCAGCCGTCGAAGCATCTGCGCCGAACTCGAAAAATGCTTCAACTGTTTCAGAGGACGAGATCGCCAAACAAACAATCACCGGCCCGGCAGTTATCGACTTGGGTAACCAGGCAAAACTAAAACTGCCCGCCAAAATGGTCTTTATTAAAAAAGATGCCGCCAATAGCTTGATGGAAGAATGGGGTAATGGCACAAATCCCGACCGCTACGGGCTGATTATTCCGGAGCAAAAAAATA
Source organism: Neisseria sp. HMSC077D05 (assembly GCA_001809325.1). GTDB lineage: Bacteria > Pseudomonadota > Gammaproteobacteria > Burkholderiales > Neisseriaceae > Neisseria. The sequence goes on from KV797016.1 coordinate 4,966, forward strand.
AAGACACCGCAGCCCCTTGGTGGGTCGATTTGAATTTCAATGATTCCGGTTACATCAAAGACGACGATGCCAAAGAATGGGATGTCGAAGGCATGCTCAAGCAGCTGAAAGAAGGTTCTGAGGAGCAAAACAAAGAACGTGCCGCCCGCAACCTGCCTGAATTGGAAACGCGCGGCTGGGTGGAAAAACCGCAATATGATGCGGCTACCCACCGCCTGATTTGGTCGATTGACGTTTTGGAGAAAAACAAACCCGACCAAAATCCTGCCATCAACTACAATACTTACCAGCTCGGCCGCGAAGGTTTTATCGAACTGACCATGGTTACTGATTTGAATAGCGTAGACCAATACAAACCTATCGCACGGGAATTATTGGGCAATATCGAATTCAACGAAGGCAAGCGTTACAGCGATTTCAATGCCGCGACCGACAAAGTGGCGGAATACGGATTGGCTGCCTTAGTCGGCGGATTGGCTGCGAAAAAACTGGGCTTGCTGGCTCTTGCCGGCGCATTGCTCGCCAAATTCGGCAAATTGATTGCTGTCGGCGTGATTGGTGCAGGCGCGCTGTTTAAAGGCTTATGGCGCAAAAAAGATAAAAACCAAAGCGAAGAATAAGTCCCTGAGAAACCAAAAAGGTCGTCTGAAAATTTTCAGACGACCTTTTGAACGCTTTAAGAACGTATCCGTTTCAACACTTCTTCTTTGCCGATTAATGCCAACACGGCATCGACGCTGGGGGTTTTCGCCGTGCCGCAGACGGCGAGGCGCAGGGGCATGCCGAGTTTGCCCATTTTGATGCCTTCTTCGTCGCAGAAGGGTTTGAACAGGTCGTGGATGGCTTCGGCGTTCCAGTCTTCCAACCCTTCGAGGCGTTCGGCGAAGCGCAGCATACGGGCGGCGGCTTCGTCGTCCCAGTGTTTCTGCACGTCCGCTTCGGCAGGCGTTTGTTTGACGTAGAAGTAGAGGCACTCGTCGGCGAGGGTGTTCAGGTCTTGGGCGCGGTCTTTGACCAGTGCCAACACGTCTTCCAACGCGGGTTTTGCCGTGTCGTAAATGTCGCGCAGGGCAAGGCAGGGTTTGACGAGTTCGGCGAGTTTTTCGTTGGGCGTGATTTTGATGTGTTCGCCGTTGATCCAGTAGAGCTTTTTCAAGTCCATGCGGCTTGGAGACGGGGAAACGTCTTTCAAATCAAACCATTCGATGAATTGTTCCATCGTGAAGAACTCGTCGTCGCCGTGCGCCCAACCCAAACGCGCCAGATAGTTGAGCATGGCTTCGGGCAGGATGCCCATCGCGCCGAAATCGGTGATGGCGACGGTATCGCCGCTGCGTTTGGAGATTTTTTTGCCTTGTTCGTTGAGAATCATGGGCAGGTGGCCGTATTCGGGCAGGTTCGCGCCGATGGCTTTTAAGATGTTGATTTGTTTCGGGGTGTTGTTCACATGGTCGTCGCCGCGGATAACGTGGGTAACGCCCATGTCGTAGTCGTCCACCACGACGCAGAAGTTGTAGGTCGGCGTGCCGTCGGCGCGGGCGATAATCAGGTCGTCGAGCGCTTCGTTGGGAATGGAGATTTCGCCTTTGACCAAGTCCGTCCACTTGGTAACGCCGTCTAAAGGCGTTTTGAAGCGGACGACGGGTTGCACGTCGGCAGGGATTTCGGGCAGGGTTTTGCCTGCTTCGGGGCGCCAGCGGCGGTCGTAAGTCGCCGTGCCTTCTTTTTCGGCTTTCTCGCGCATGGCTTCCAGCTCTTCTTTGCTGCAATAGCAGTAGTAGGCGGCGCCTTTTTCCAAGAGTTCGGCGATGACTTCTTTGTAGCGGTCGAAGCGGCGGGTTTGGTACACGACGTTGTCGGCGTT
>KV797017.1 GCA_001809325.1 Neisseria sp. HMSC077D05
GGGGGGGGCTTTTTCTGCTCAATAAAACAATTCAACCAGCCACTGGATAATTTTTGCATCTATCCGTTGAAGGAGGTTTGGGTGCAGTGGAGCAGCAGGACCGCCGTCAGGTCCACCACTCCAGCCGATATATTCGTCATCGATAGAGGGTCTTGCAAAATTTTCAGGAACCCATTCGGTGCCAAATGGGGATGTATCTCGATAATAGTAGAGCAAATTATCCTTTTCATCGGCAATAAAGATTGCTGTCCTAAAACCGTTCCATCCT
>KV797018.1:0-2912 GCA_001809325.1 Neisseria sp. HMSC077D05
ACGACAAAGCCGTGGCAGGCAAAGCAGGTTCGACTGCCGCCGCGAACAAAGTCGCCGGCGTCGTTACCGTCGGCAACGGCACGGACGAGACCCGTCAGGTTCAAGGTGTGGCGGCAGGTGTGGTATCTGCGGATTCGACCGATGCGATCAACGGCAGCCAGTTGTATTACACCAATCAGGCGATTGCCAACGTAGCGACACAAGCGACGGCGGCGAAAACCGAAGTTACCGCAGGTAAGAACGTCGTCGTTAACCAAACGACCGGCAACAGCGGTCAGACCGTGTACAACGTTGCTACTACCGATAAACTCGACGTAACCAGCGTGACCGCAGGCGGCGTAACCGTTAACGCGCAAGGTGTCAGCATTGCTGCTCCGACCGCTAACAATCCGGCGAATACCGTCAGCCTCAGCCCGATTGGTCTGAACAACGGCGGACAACGCATCACCAACGTTGCTCCAGCGAAAGAAGGTACCGATGCGGTCAACCTGAACCAGCTTGCCGGCGTGGGTAACGCCCTGCAAAACAACATCGAACGCGTCGGCAAAAAAGCCTACGCAGGTGTAGCGGGTGCGATTGCACAAGGCTCGATTCCGCAAGTAACCCGTCCGGGTGTGACCGGTATCGGCGTGGGTAGCGGCTACTACGGTGGTCAATCCGCCATGGCAATCGGCGTGTCTGCGATGAGCGACGGCGGTAACTGGGTTGTTAAAGGCAACTTCTCTGCCAACACAGACGGCCACGTCGGTGTCGGAGCAGGTGCGTTGTACCAGTGGTAAGCTAACGGCTCTTAGCTGAAGCAAAGGTCGTCTGAAATCCAAAACAGGGTTTCAGACGACCTTATATATTGCGCTCCATCAGGGGCGCATATTTTTAATTCTTTTTATATGAACGAAGGGAGTGTGAAGAAAGCAATTGCGAATAGAGCGGATTCGTATATTGTGGATATAAGACGGCGGGCATCAAGCAAAACTAAAAACTATTTGCAGAAGGGCGGTAGCGTTATGGAGAAAGTTGGGCAAGGGTAAACCGAAGTGGAAATATCTGTGCCAGAAATGGCAGCTCATGGCTTGGCTTGTTTGTATTTGAATCCACGACAGTCCAGCATATCTGCTGTTTGCCGTCTTATATAGTGGATTAACTTTAAATCAGGACAAGGCGACGAAGCCACAGACAGTACAGATAGTACGGCACCGATTCACTTGGTGCTTCAGCACCTTAGAGAATCGTTCTCTTTGAGCCAAGGCGAGGTAACGCCGTCTGGTTTATAGTTAATCCACTATATTTGCTTGACTGTTTTCTCTATTCTTGATTTGCATTGTTGTAAAAAAGGTCGTCTGAAACCGAATACATTGGTTTCAGACGACCTTTCATTTTGGTGTCGTGTTTAAGCAGATTGTTCTTTTTTATCTCCGTTCCAAGGCGCAACTTTAAACAGCAGCAACATACCCGGAATCCCCAACATAAAACACAGCCAGAAGAAGTTGACATAGCCCATCTTTTCAATCAGAAAACCTGCTGACGCATTCATAAACGTACGCGGTACGGCGGATAGGCTGGACAGTAGCGCAAACTGTGTGGCTGTAAATGCAGTATTGGTTTGTTGCGCCATGTACGACACAAATGCCACGGTACCCAAGCCCACGCCCACTGCCTCGGCAGCAATGACGACTGCCAGCATGGTTCGTTCTGATGCGCCCACATGCTCGAAATGTCCGAAACTTGCCAGCCACGCAAAACCTAAAATCGTAACCCATTGCACCAAACCAAACAGCCACAATGCACGGTTAACGCCTAATTTGTTTACCCAAATGCCGCCGATAATCCCGAAAATCACCGCCGGCCACAGTCCCGCGTTTTTCGCAATCAGTCCCATGTCAGTTGGTGAGAAGCCCATATCGATATAAAACGGGTTTGCCAGCGCAGTTGCCATACTGTCACCCAGTTTATACAGCACGATAAAAGCCAAAATAATCAACGCCTGTTTAACGCTTTGACGGGTAAAGAAATCACGGAAAGGCTCGATAACGGTATCTTTCAAGCCTTTTGCACCGATGGGTTGTTGTGCCGGTTCTCGCGCGACAAATAAAGTAGCCAATAAACCCGGAATCATGAATAGAGCGGTAATGACGAATACAGATGACCAAGGCATCCTATCGGCTAAAATCAGACTTAATGAAGCTGGAATCAGCGAGGAAATACGATAGGCATTCACATACAGCGAGTTACCTAAAACCAACTCTTCATCGGACAACACTTCGCGACGGAAAGCATCAATCACAATATCCTGACTGGCAGAAAAAAATGCTACTACCAAAGACAGCCCCAAAATAATCGACAAATGTTCTTGTGGGCGGACAAACGCATAGGCAGCCAAAAGCAGCAAAAGCGTGATCTGCATCACCAACATCCAACCGCGTCGCAAACCTAAAAACGGCAGGCGTACAGAGTCCAGAAGCGGAGACCAGATAAATTTCCAAGTGTAGGGAAAACCAATCAGAGCAAACAGCCCGATGGTTTTCAAATTAACCTCGTTGAGGCGCAGCCACGCAGGAATCAGGCTATATAGGAAATAAAGCGGCAGCCCCGATGTGAAGCCCGTAAAAATACAAATCAGCATATTGCGCGAAAAAATCCGCTGCATAGTGCTTGGTTGGGAATCAGTCATAATGGATGAGCAGTACAAAAAGAAAGGCACATTGTAACAAATCCTGCGAAGCAGGGCGGGATTGCCTACTGTAATGGTTTAAAAACAAATGAGAATGAGAGGGCGTGAATTGCCGCAATATGTGTCAAAGAGCTGCTTGGTATCTGGATGGGGTCGTCTGAAAATTTAGATTCCGTCAGTAAGAGACAAGCGGCAATATAGTGCCGACTATTCATTTATAGTGGATTAACTTTAAACCAGTACG
>KV797018.1:3012-23149 GCA_001809325.1 Neisseria sp. HMSC077D05
TTGTCCTGATTTAAAGTTAATCCACTATATTTATTCAATTGCCGATTGCTTCCGCTATCATTGCCAGAGTTGCATAGAAAAGTTAATATCCGTTAAATTATGGCAATCGCCGTCATGTATAACAACCTACAAAGGAGCAAACTATGAACTTTCTGACTGCCGTCAGCCGGCAAATGACCCGATTTACCGCCCTGATTATCGTCCTTGCCTCTATCGTCGCCTTTATCGAACCCGCTACCTTTTCATGGGTGAAAGGCGACACGCAAGTCGTCGTACTCGGCATCATTATGCTCGGCATGGGCATGACTCTAGGCAAAGAAGATTATCAAATTTTGGCTAAACGCCCGCTCGATATTTTCATTGGTGCAGTTGCCCAATATACCATTATGCCGCTGCTCGCCATCGGTATTGCCAAAGTCTTCAACCTATCTCCCGGATTGACGCTGGGTTTGGTTTTGGTCGGTACTTGCCCGGGCGGTGTTTCGTCCAACATCATGAGTTTCCTTGCCAAAGGCGATGTTGCCTTTTCAGTCGGTATGACCACCGTCTCCACCGTCCTTGCGCCCGTTATGACTCCGCTGTGGATGACTTACCTTGTCGGACAAACCGTCGAAATGGACGGCTGGGGCATGTTCAAGTTTATGTTGCTCGTTACCCTGTTGCCCGTCGTTATCGGCTCTGCCGCCAATATTTTGCTGCACAAAAAATACTGGTTTGAGGATGTTCGCGCTATTATGCCCGCTGTCGCCGTGGTCGCATTTGCCTGCATCGTCGGCGGTGTTGCCGCTGTTCACGGCCACCGCTTCGCCGAATCCGCCCTCGTTATGGTCCTTGCCATCGCTGCCCACAATATCGGCGGCTACATCCTTGGCTATTACAGCGGCGCACTGGTTGGTATGAACACAGCCAAAAAACGTACCCTCGCCATCGAAGTCGGTGTACAAAACGCCGGTCTCGCCACCGGCTTGAGCGCCAAATTCTTCCCGGGCAACGCCGAATCCGCCGTCGCTACCGCCGTCGCCTGCGTCTGGCACTCCGTATCGGGAACAGTCTTGGGCAACTTATTCGCTTGGTGGGATAAGCGCAAGCAATAAGCTGCGGTATTCGGTTGCAAACCTTACACAATAATCAAAAGGTCGTCTGAAAAACATTTTTCAGACGACCTTTTTGTGTCATGTGGATGAAAACGGCTTTAGCTGTTTTTCAATCCTAAAACGTCCTGCATATCGTATAAACCTGTTTTGCCGTTGACCCAAACTGCTGCGCGGACGGCACCGGCGGCGAAGGTCATGCGGCTGCTGGCTTTGTGGGTGATTTCGACGCGTTCGCCGTCGGTGGCGAAGAGGGCGGTGTGGTCGCCGACGATGTCGCCTGCGCGGACGGTGGCAAAGCCGATGGTGGATGGATCGCGCGGACCGGTGTGGCCTTCGCGGCCGTAAACGGCGCATTGTTTGAGGTCGCGGCCGAGTGCGTCGACGATGACTTCGCCCATGCGCAGGGCGGTGCCGCTGGGGGCGTCGACTTTGTGGCGGTGGTGGCCTTCGATGATTTCGATGTCGTAGCCTTCGTTGAGGACGCGGGCGACGGTGTCGAGGATGTGGAAGGTGAGGTTGACGCCGACGCTGAAGTTGGCGGCGAAGACGACGCCTGTTTTTTCGCCTGCGGCTTGGATGGCAGCTTTGCCTGCGTCGTCGAAACCGGTGGTGCCGATGATGATGTTGACGCCTTTTTCAACACATTTTTGCAGGTGTTTCAGGGTCGGCTCGGGGCGGGTGAAGTCGATGAGTACGTCGCTTTGGGCGAGGACGGCATCAACGTCGTCTGAAATGGCGATGCCGGTTTTGATGCCGGAGGCGAAACCTGCGTCCAAGCCTAAGACTTCGGAGCCGGAGTGTTCGAGTGCGCCGGAGAGGACGGTGTCGGGATGGTTGTTGACGGCTTCAACCAGTACGCGCCCCATGCGGCCGTTGACGCCGGCGATGGCGATTTTTAATGCGCTCATGCGTTTTCCTTGTGATTATTGTGCGGTTTGGGCTGCTCTTTGTTCGGCTTGCAGGGTTTCGATGGATTTTTGGATGGCGTCGCCTTCTGCGCGGACAAGGACGTCGTTTTCAAAATAAACGGTGAGGTTGCTGCGGTCTTTGATGATGCCGTTGCGGCTGGTATTGAAGGTGTAGTCCCAGCGGTCAGCGTGGAATGCGTCGCGCAGCAGCGGGGTGCCGAGCAGGAGTTGGACTTGGTCGCGGCTCATGCCTGCTTGGAGGGAGACGACGGCGCGGGGATCAAGTTCGTTGCCTTGGATGACTTTGAGTTTGTAAGAGGGGAACAGGGAAACGCGTTCGGCGCTGCATGCGGAAAGTCCGATGAGGGCGGCGAGGGCAAGACAGAGGGTTTTGTTCACAGATATGCCTTTCTGTTCGAATTCGGGTGGAAGGGTATCATTGCTTGAATTTTTTGAAAAAGCAAACGATAATCATCTCTTTGATTATAATTTCAGCCAGCTATCGTTTGTATGCAAACAGGACTTGTGGTTTTATTGCAAACCGCTATGGCGTAATAGTGGGCAAGCGGGCTGAAATTGCGTATTATAACGTCTATTACTTCACAGGGATATTGAATATTATGGAAAAATTCAGCAATATTGCGCAATTGAAAGACAGCGGTTTGAAGGTTACCGGTCCGCGTTTGAAAATCTTGGATTTGTTCGAGTCGCATGCTGAAGAGCATTTGAGTGCCGAAGATGTGTACCGTATTTTGCTGGAAGAGGGTGTGGAAATCGGCGTAGCGACGATTTACCGCGTATTGACCCAGTTTGAGCAGGCAGGCATTTTGCAGCGCCACCATTTTGAAACCGGCAAGGCGGTTTACGAATTGGACAAAGGCGACCACCACGACCATATCGTCTGCGTGAAATGCGGCGAGGTAACGGAATTCCACAATCCCGAAATCGAAGCCCTGCAAGACAAAATCGCGGAAGAAAACGGCTACCGCATCGTTGACCACGCGCTTTATATGTACGGCGTGTGCGGCGAATGCCAAGCGAAGAGCAAACGCTGATTCCCGTTTTAAAATGCTTCATGTTCAGACGACCTCGGATGAGAATTTGGGGTCGTCTGAAATTTTTTGCGGAACATAAACATCATGCCGCTGCAAATCAGAAAAATATAGTGGATTAACAAAAATCAGGACAAGGCGACGAAGCCGCAGACACAGTACAGATAGTACGAAACCGATTCACTTGGTGCTTCAGCACCTTAGAGAATCGTTCTCTTTGAGCCAAGGCGAGGTAGCGCCGTACTGGTTTAAAGTTAGTCCACTATACCTTAGGATTTTTAATGAGTATCCCCTTACTTTACCCCGATGATTACACTTTTCCCGACCCGTTTGACGCGCTGGAAGAACGCGACGGCTTGGTCGGTATCAGCCGCGATTTGGATACGGGACGGCTGCTGTCGGCGTATCGGCAGGGGATTTTTCCTTGGTTCAGCGAAAACGGTTGGTTTTTTTGGTACACCATAGACCCGCGCGCCATCATCGTGCCTGAAAATCTGCATATCGGGCGTTCGTTGGCGAAAACCTTGCGCAACAAACCCTATCGGGTAACGGTTAACCAATGCTTCGAAACCGTCATTGCGCATTGCGCCGCCTTTCCGCGCCCCGGTCAGGACGGCACATGGATTGTTCCCGAATTCCAAGCCGCTTATACCGAGCTGCACCGCTTGGGACACGCGCATTCGTTTGAATGTTTCTATCCCGATGAAACAGGTCGTCTGAAACTGGCGGGCGGCTTTTACGGCGTACAAATCGGGCGGGTGTTCTACGGAGAATCCATGTTTGCCCTTGAGCCGGATGCCTCCAAAATCGCCTTCGCGCGAGCCGTCCCGTTTCTTGCTAAGTTGGGCATCGAGTTGATTGACTGTCAGCAAGATACCCTGCATATGCATCGTTTCGGTTCGGAACCGATACCGTTTGTCGAATTTCAGACGACCTTGCAACGCTTGAACGTGTTGCCTTTGAAGGAAGAACTGGGTGCACGGATAGTAGGTGGAACGTTGGAATAGCGGCAGGATATAAAGCCGATTTCGAGTCAGAAGCAAATAGCAAAAGGTCGTCTGAAAAACCAAAAATGAGGTTTTCAGACGACCTTTTTTAAAGATTACGCCTTACAAATCAAATTCAGCGACAACCGGCGCATGGTCGCTCGGGCGTTCTTGCGCGCGCGCGTCCAAATCGACATAAACGTCTTTCAACACGGCAGACAGGGCGGGGCTGATGAGTTGGTGGTCGATGCGTAGTCCGAGTTTACGTTGGAACATCGCGCCGCGATAGTCAAACCAAGTGTAAAACGCGCCTTCAGGGTGGATTTGGCGCAGGCTGTCGGTCAGGCCCAAATCCAACAGGTTTTTGAACCACTGTCTCTCGATGGATGAGCAGTGGATTTTTTCATGCCATTTTTCGGGGTCGTAGCAGTCGGCATCGGCGGGCGCGATATTGAAGTCGCCGAGCAAGACCAGTTTTTCGTGGCGCGTCATTTCGTCACGGACAAATTCGGTCAATGCGGAAAACCATTGTTCTTTATATTGGAATTTCGGGCTGTCGAGGGCTTCGCCGTTGACACAATAGACATTGACGACGCGCACGCCGTTGACGGTTGCGGCGATGACGCGGCGTTGCGGGTCGTCGGGCAGGGTGGGCAGACCGACGTGTACGTCTTGCGGTTCGCTGCGGCTGATGATGGCGACGCCGTTGTAGGTTTTTTGCCCGCTCCAAACGCTGTGCCAGCCCATCATTTGCAGGGCGGCGGCGGGAAATTTGTCTTGGTCGAGCTTGAGTTCTTGCAAAACGAGGACATCGGGCTGATGGTCGGCAAGCCAGTTTTGCACCTGCGGCAGGCGCACGTTGAGGGAATTGACGTTCCAAGTGGTGATTTTCATGCGGATTCCGTGTGTGAGGGTCGTCTGAAAAGCGTTTCGGGCTTTTCAGGCAAAATAAGGACAAAACAAAAGCGGTTCATGCAAAACCGCTTTGTTGGGTAAACGGGACGCTATTGTATCATCAGGGGATTTGGGCGGCTGCCGGTTTTGAAACAAAAATCCGTTTGAGAAAACAAGGCTCAACAGCCTTTAGGCGGCTTTACGGTTTTCCAAATTGCGCAACGTATCGAGGATGACGGCGGCTTCTTCGGATACCAGCCGGTATTCGATGATGCGGTGGTAGCGGGTGAAATCGATCAGACCTTCGGAGCGCAGGCGCGCGAGATGGTTGGAAACGGCGGTTGCAGGCTGTCCGAGCGCTTCGGATAATTCGGCGATGCTGCGTTCGCTGTCCATCAGCATGAACAAAATGGTCATGCGGTCGGGGTTGGCGATGAGTTTGAGAAGGGAAGAGAGACGTTTGGTTTCCATAGTGAGGCTTTCTTTATCAATAAGATTAGTTTTTGGGGGCTGAAACGGTAGGGCAAAATGAGTTCGATTCTTTTTGCGTTTATCCGTAAATTCAACCGTTTATATCGGGTAAGTATAAAGCAAGCAGTGTGAAAAAGGAGTATCTCCGTTAAAATTTATCGTAAATAATTGTTGTTTCGCCGGCTTTTGAGGCAGTAACTGAATCGGGTGAATATGTTTTTGGAATGTGGATAAAGGTTCTTGTTTTATTTTTATGTTTATAAAAACTAAAGAAACTATTTCTATACAAAGTGTTATCGGCGGTGTCGTATTTGGGAACTGTGTTGGGAGGTGGGAAATATTATTGGAGTCGTCTGAAAACAGAGGCAGGGAAGGGCTGTCGGAGAGTGTGATATTTTGCCGACACTTAAAGAGGTGTGGCGGATTGATGTCACAGATTATTTTTGTAGTGGGATTGGGGTTTTGAAGGTTTGCGCGTCGGTTTCGGATTAATTTATGATGAATGCTTGAGATTGAATAATCAGGAGATTTTTTGGATTTGGAAAGTGAAGGGATGGAAACGGTCAGGCAATGTCAGTCTGAAGAATGACTGATTCAAAAAATGATAAGCGGTGTAAATTTTATACAAATGGTATTTTTTATTGTAAATAATATAAATTGCGTTATAATCATAAAAAATTACATTAGCATTATAAATAAGCTAATACATTATAAAAAATAACATTTTTGCCGTCTGTATGGGGTATGGGGAGTGCTGTTCATGCAGGAGCGGCAGTATTTGCGGGAAAATATCATTTATGGATACCGACTTTCTGTCTTCAGGCGGTCTTGTGCTGACGGGTTGTGCAGCGGCATTTGCGCTGGCAACCTGCCTGTCTAAAAATACGCCTGTCAAACAATTTATTAACCGTTTTGCCGTCAATGTCCGTGCGGATTGCAGCTTGGACGAATCTGTCTATCATGAGTTTCGCGGCTTGGATATTTATCGGGACGGGCAGCATGAACAGATTGATTATGTTTATGTGTCCTGTTTCGGGATTTTCGTGGTTGCCACGCCGAATTATCAGGGCAGGATTTGGGGCGACGACGGCAATGGGATGTGGACGCATAAGTTTCACAAAAGCAAGACACTGTTCCCGAACCCTTTGTTGAAAAATCAGCAATACATTCGGATTTTGTCCGAGAAGCTCCACCTGCCGACGCGGGCGTTTTCTTCGGTGGTGGTTTTTCCGGGTAATTGCCAATTTCAAACCATGATGCCGGACAATGTTACGGAAGACTCTGATTTTGCCGAATATATTTCACAATATACAGAAGTCGTGCTGATGCCCGAAGAAGTCAAGCAAATCAGGGAAGTGCTGGAAGGCTATGAATTTGATTTGGTTTTCAACCGGCAGAGGTTTGAATCGCATGTATGAACAGGGTGGGGCGGTTTGGACGGATTGGGCATAATCGGTTTTTATGTATTGCAGATTACCCACTTCATAAACCTTCCACCTAGAAAGGACAAAACGTCGTCTGAATCGTTTTCAGACGACGTTTTTCTTCAGATGTTTTTAAGGTTCCGAACGTCCCAAAACCATCGCATCCCCATAGCTGAAAAAACGGTATTCATGTTCGACCGCATGGCGGTACATCGCGCGGATGTGTTCCATGCCCGAAAACGCGCTGACGAGCATCAGGAGCGTGGATTTGGGTAGGTGGAAATTGGTAATCAGGCGGTCGATGACGCGGAAGCGGTAGCCTGGTGTGATGAAAATATCGGTGTCGCCCTGTCCCGCTTTCAGACGACCTGTCTCGCGCGCGGCGGATTCGAGGGCGCGCATGGAAGTGGTGCCGACTGCCCAAACTTTGTTTCCGCGCGCATGGGCGGCTTCGATGGCGGCGACGGTTTCGGGCGGTACGTCAAACCATTCGCTGTGCATTTTGTGTTCTTCGATTTTGTCCACGCGCACGGGCTGGAACGTTCCCGCACCAACGTGCAGGGTTACTTCTGCCGTTTCCACGCCTTTGGCTTTCAGACGACCTAAAAGCTCGTCTGTAAAATGCAAACCCGCCGTCGGCGCAGCGACCGCGCCCTGATGTTTCGCATAGACGGTTTGATAGCGCGTGTCGTCATCCGCGCCGGCGGCGCGTTCGATATAAGGCGGCAGCGGCAAATGGCCGTTTTGCTCCAGAAGCTCGTAAACGGTTTGCCCGCCTTCAAAGCGCAGGCAGAACAGTTCGTCCGCACGCTCAATCATGACGGCGCGAATATCGCCTTCGAAAATCAGCTTCGTGCCGGGCTTCGGCGATTTGGACGAACGGATGTGCGCCAGCGCGGTGTGGTTGTCCAAAACGCGCTCTATCAGGGCTTCGATTTTGCCGCCGCTCTCTTTTTGTCCGAACAGCCGCGCTTTCATGACTTTGGTGTTGTTGAACACTAAAACGTCGCCTGCCTCAATATAATCAGGCAAATCGCCGAACACGCGGTCTTTCAGCGGCAGATCGGGCAGCGCAACCAAAAGACGGCTGCTGCCGCGCACTTCGGGCGGGTGCTGGGCAATTAATCGGTCGGGCAGGGTGAAATCGAAATCAGAAATGTCCATAATCTTATTTTGATGCTTACAAATTTTGTCAGGCGGTCATTATACGCACTTTGGCTTTTTTCAGACGACCTTTTCCCTTCATAAACCAACAAATTAGAATAAACACTCGTTGAAAAAATACGCATTCGGGCGAAATCTCCGAATTTGCCCGTTTTGTTCAAAAACCGCCTTTTTTCGAGATTTTGCTAGACATTTGTCGGCAAGTTCGGGAAAATAGTCAAATTCATTTACGGGGTTTCTGCACATGCGAATGCCCTTTATGCAACCCAATACCGTCCGGCTTGCGCCGTTGCCGCAGGCCGGTTGTTTTCTGAAATATCACGCAACAAACACGGCCGCTTCACGACATTTGGGCCGTATCGTAAAGGAACGAAAATGGATTTGCGCAAATTAAAAAAACTGATTGATTTAGTAGAAGAATCAGGTATCGCCGAAATCGAAGTGACCGAAGGCGAGGAAAAAGTCCGCATCACCCGCGCCACCGCCGCTCCGGCTCCCGTTTATGCCGCGCCCGCCCAAGTAGCGGTGCCTGCCCCTGTCCCCGCCGCCGCGCCTGCCGCCGCAGCAGCCCCCGCTCCCGCAGCGCCTGCCGCCCGCGATCTGTCCAACGCGCAAAAATCGCCCATGGTCGGTACGTTCTACCGCGCGCCCGGTCCGAATGCCGCCGCCTTCGTCGAAGTTGGTCAGCAAGTCAAAGCCGGCGATACGCTGTGTATCATCGAAGCGATGAAGTTGATGAACGAAATCGAAGCCGAGAAATCCGGTACGGTTAAAGAGATTCTGGTGGAAAACGCTACGCCTGTGGAGTTTGGCGAGCCGCTCTTCATCATCGAATAATTCGTTTTCAGACGACCTTCCGGATTGCGTGGAGGTCGTCTGAAATGCTTTCCAACTCAGGATTTCCACCATGCGCCTGCTGTTAGCTATCTTCCTGCCCTTTGCCGTATTCTTCACCATCGGCCGTCCGATTGCGGGCATCATCTGCCTGATTCTCCAATTCACCTTAATCGGCTGGATTCCTGCCGCCATGTGGGCGGTGTACGCGTTGAGCCAATACAAGACCGATGAAAAAATCCGCAATGCATTGGGCAAAAGGTAACAAGCAGGTCGTCTGAAACCACAGGAAAGGTCATCATGCTGAAAAAAGTATTAATCGCCAACCGAGGCGAAATCGCGCTGCGCGTCCTGCGTGCCTGCCGTGAAATGGGCATCGCCACCGTCGCCGTGCATTCCGAAGCCGATAAAGACAGTCTGCACGTCAAACTTGCCGACGAATCCGTGTGCATCGGTCCTGCCGCTTCCGCACAAAGCTATCTCAATATCCCCGCCATCATCGCCGCCGCAGAAGTTACCGGCGCGGATGCCATCCACCCGGGCTACGGCTTCCTTGCCGAAAACGCCAATTTTGCCGAACAAGTCGAACAATCCGGCTTCATCTTCATCGGCCCACGCGCCGAAACCATCCGCCTGATGGGCGACAAAGTTTCCGCGAAACACGCGATGATTGAAGCGGGCGTGCCTTGCGTTCCCGGTTCGGACGGCGCTCTGTCGGACGATCCCGCCGAAATTCTCAAAACCGCCGATAAAGTCGGTTATCCCGTGATTATCAAAGCATCGGGCGGCGGCGGCGGACGCGGTATGCGGGTGGTCGAGAAAAAAGAAGACCTCATCAAATCCGTCGAAATGACTAAAGCCGAAGCAGGCGCGGCGTTCGGCAACCCGATGGTCTATATGGAACGTTACCTGCAACGCCCGCGCCACGTCGAAATTCAAGTGCTCGCCGACGAACACGGCAACGCTATCTACCTTGCCGAGCGCGATTGCTCCATGCAGCGCCGCCACCAAAAAGTCATCGAAGAAGCACCAGCTCCCTTCATCGACGAAAAAGCCCGCGAAAAAATCGGCAAAGCCTGTACCGACGCCTGCAAACGCATCGGCTACCGTGGCGCAGGTACGTTTGAATTCCTGTATGAAAACGGCGAATTCTTCTTTATCGAAATGAACACCCGCGTCCAAGTCGAACACCCCGTTACCGAGCTGATTACCGGCGTGGACATCGTACAGGAACAAATCCGCATTGCCGGCGGCCTGCCTTTGCAATACAAGCAAAAAGACATCCAAATCGAAGGCCATGCTTTCGAGTGCCGCATCAATGCCGAAGACCCGTACAACTTCATCCCAAGCCCCGGTCTGATTGAAAGCTGCCACCTGCCCGGCGGCTTCGGCATCCGCGTGGACAGCCATATTTACCAAGGCTACCGCATCCCGCCGTACTACGACAGCCTGATCGGTAAAGTCTGCGTTGTCGGCAAAGACCGTGAACAAGCCATGGCAAAAATGCGCGTCGCCCTCGCCGAGCTTGCCGTAACCGGCATCAAAACCAATACCCCGCTGCACCGCGATTTGTTCAGCGATCCCGGTTTTCAAAAAGGTGGCGTCAGCATCCACTATCTGGAACACTGGCTGGAAGAACGCAAAGCCAAACAGGACAAATAAAACCGTTCCGCTTGGATAGTCGGAGGTCGTCTGAAAAACCGCATGGCTTTCAGACGACCTTTTTTCAGACAGATTGCAACCTGACTTCGGGGGTACAGCCGCGATTGCTGGCAAACCTAGAATATGATTGAGCCAACCTATGTGCCGCCATTTCAGCGCAAGAAAAAATCCGTGTTCAGGTAGAAAAACGATTCAATCCAAAGCAAGCAGCACACTGTTACGCCTATAGTCAAAACATACCGCAAACAACCAAAATCACTTATTTGCCCACCATTTCCTAATTTCAGACGACCCCACCGAGAAAGCCCACCATGTCTTATCAACAAATCACCATCAACGTCAACGACGCCGTCGCCGAACGCCTCGCCGACGCCCTGATGGAACACGGCGCACTCTCCGCCGCCATCGAAGATGCCTACGCAGGCACCGAAAACGAACAAGCCATCTTCGGCGAACCCGGTATGCCGACCGAACAAATCTGGCAGCAAAGCAAAGTCATCGCCTTGTTCGGCGAAAACGACGATGCCGCAGCCATGATTCAAACCGCCAGCCAAGAATGCGGACTGAAAGACTTGGCATACACCAGCGAAATCCTCGCCGACCAAGACTGGGTGCGCCTGACCCAAGCCCAGTTCGACCCCATCCAAATCTCCGAACGCCTGTGGATTACCCCCTCTTGGCACGAAGCGCCCAACGGCAACGCCGTCAACCTCCAGCTCGACCCCGGCCTTGCCTTCGGCACCGGCAGCCACCCGACCACACGCCTCTGCCTCAAGTGGCTGGACACACAGCTCAAAGGTGGCGAAAACGTCCTCGACTACGGCTGCGGCTCCGGCATCCTGACCATCGCCGCCCTCAAGCTCGGCGCAGGTTCTGCCGTCGGCGTCGATATTGACGAACAAGCCATCCGCGCCAGCAAGGACAACGCCGCACAAAACAACGTCGATGCACAGTTCTACCTGCCCGACGGTTTGCCGCAAGGACAATTCGACATCGTCGTCGCCAACATCCTCGCCAACCCCCTGCGCATGCTCGGCGAAATGCTCGCCGCCCGCACCAAACAAGGCGGCCGCATCGTGTTGTCCGGTTTGCTGGACGAACAAGTCGAAGAACTCAGCGGCATTTACCGCCAATGGTTCGACATCGAACCCGCCGAAATCGACGAAGGCTGGGCAAGGCTCAGCGGCGTCAAACGCTGATAACGATGCGCTCAAACAAAAGGTCGTCTGAAAACCGATTCAGGTTTCAGACGACCTTTTTCATGCCAATCCTGCATTAATAATTGGTCGAGCAGAACTGCTCACGCTTGTCCGCATCGGCGGCATAACACGTCAAGCCCATGCCCGCCGCGTTGCTGTTGCTTGCCTTCGCTCCCGGTTTTTTGTTCACCAAAACCTTGCCGTTTTTCCCGATTTCGACGGTTACGCCTTTACCGTTTTTCAGCTTCCATTTCAACACCTGCGCATCGGCATTCTGACACTTGTTGACCGAACAGCCGCCTTCAGCCGCGACATTACCGTTTTTATAAATCACACACTGCTGCTGGCTGTCGGTACAGGCCGCATAGGCAGCAACGGAAAAACAGGAAATCAGCGCGGCAAACAAAACAGGTTTCATGGTTTGGACTCCTTGGATGGTGATGATGAGTTTGCAATATCTCAAACTATACGCCTGTTTATATCGGCAAGCCATTGGTTATGACGGCTGGTTGCAATTGCATTGCCATTAAAGCATAATGTCATAATAAACACTGTTGTATGATAAAAGGAATAATAAATGAAGAAGTTGTTTTTGGCTGCCCTTGTTTCCGTCACATTGGCAGGCTGTTTCGGTAATAATTTCAGCTGGACCAATGCCCGACAAATCAGGCAGGGCATGAGTGAAAGAGAAGTGATTGCATTGATGGGCAAACCGACCAGAATCCAACCTTCTCCGATAGGGCTGGTCTATATATGGGGACACCTCAATGCCGTCACCGGCTCCGTCAAGACTACATCAGTCATTGTCAATGATGGCATTGTGGCTGCCGATCCTATCATTCTGGGTGATCGCAGCCTACCGCTCAATATTTATTGATGGTTTAAAAAATAACGATATAAACCGCCTGTTTGGGGCGGTTTTTGCATTTTCAGGTCGTCTGAATCGGTGTTTCTCTTTGGCAGAAGGGTTTGAACTTTGGGCATGTTCATCAAATATAGTGGATTCGATTTAAAAAAGAGCCGCAAATCATTTTGCAGCTCTTTTTGATGCCCGCCTTACCGCTTCAACTTCGCAAACGCATCCGCCATCGCCGAATTGGTCGGGGCGCGGTCGTTGCGTTGGGGTTTGCGGTCGCGGCGTTCCTGATGTCGGGTTTCAGACGACCTGTTGCCTTTGGCTGCGCCCGCTTCGTCATCCAAGCGCATGGTCAGTGCGATGCGTTTTCTGGCAGCATCGACTTCCAGCACTTTCACTTTCACCACGTCGCCGGCTTTCACCACTTCGCGCGGGTCTTGGACGAACTTATTGGACAGGGCGGAGATGTGCACCAAGCCGTCTTGATGGACGCCGATGTCCACGAACGCGCCGAAGTTGGCGACGTTGGAAACCACGCCTTCGAGTATCATGCCGACTTGCAAGTCGCTGATTTCGTGGATGCCTTCGGCGAATGATGCCGTCTGAAACTCGCCGCGCGGGTCGCGGCCGGGTTTTTCCAGCTCGGACAGGATGTCCAGAATGGTCGGCAGGCCGAAGCGTTCGTCGGTGAAGTCGGACGCTTTGATTTGCTTCACGCGCTCGCGGTTGCCGATAAGTTCGGCGGCGGTAATGCCTTGTTGCGCCAGCATTTTGGCGACGACGGGATAGGCTTCGGGGTGGACGGCGCTCGCGTCCAGCGGCTCTTTGCCGCCGTTAATCCGCAAAAAGCCCGCCGCCTGCTCGAAGGTTTTTTCGCCCAAACGCGGTACTTTCAGCAATTTTTTGCGGCTGTCGAACGCGCCGTTTTCATCGCGATAGGCGACGATGTTTTGGGCAAGGGTTTGATTCAAACCGGAAATCCGCGCCAAGAGCGGGGCGGAGGCGGTGTTCACGTCCACGCCGACGGCGTTCACGCAGTCTTCGACCACCGCGTCCAGCGATTTGGCGAGCTGGCTTTGGTTCACGTCGTGCTGATACTGGCCCACGCCGATGGATTTCGGGTCGATTTTGACCAACTCGGCGAGCGGGTCTTGCAGTCTGCGGGCGATGGACACTGCGCCGCGAAGGGAAACGTCCAAGTCGGGGAACTCGCGCGCCGCCAATTCGGACGCGGAATAAATCGATGCGCCGGCTTCGGAAACGACGATTTTGTGCAGCCCCATTTCCGGCATTCCGCGCACCAGTTCGCCCGCGATTTTGTCGGTTTCGCGGCTGGCGGTACCGTTGCCGATGGCGATGAGTTTCACGCCGTGTTGTTTAATCAGGCGCGACAGCGTTGCCAACATATTGTTTTCTTGATGCAAATAGACAATGACGGTATCCAGCAGCTTGCCCGTGTCGTCCACCACGGCGCATTTCACGCCGTTGCGGTAGCCGGGGTCGAGACCCAAAGTCGTCAGCCGTCCGGCGGGCGCGGCGAGCAGCAAGTCTTTGAGATTGCGGGCGAACACGGTAATCGCGTCGGTGTCGGCGGCTTCTTTCAGACGACCTAAGGCTTCGAGTTCCAGCGACAAAAAGATTTTTGCACGCCAAGTCAGGCGCACGGTGTCGCGCAGCCATTTGTGGCCGTCTGAAACCTTGAAGCGGCGGGCGATGATTTGCTCGTATTCGCTTTGCTGCGTAATCGGCGTGTCGTCGGGCTGGTATTTGAGCGCGATGTTCAACACGCCTTCGTTGCGGCCGCGCAAAACCGCCAGCGCGCGGTGGCTGGGCATGGCGCGGACGGGTTCGCGGTGGTCGAAATAATCGCTGAATTTTTCGCCTTCGGTTTCTTTGCCTTCAATGACTTGCGCGTGGATTTCGGCTTCGTTCCACAGCTTGTCGCGCAGCGTGCCGATGAGTTCCGCATCTTCGGCAAACTGCTCCATCAGAATCGCGCGCGCGCCGTCCAGCGCGGCTTTGGCGTCGGGAACGTTTTCGTTCAGGTAGCCCTGCGCGGCGGCTTCCACGTCCTGCGGCTGCTCGGCAAGCAACACGTCCGCCAGCGGCTGCAAACCGTGTTCGCGCGCGATTTGCGCCTTGGTACGGCGTTTGGGCTTGTAGGGCAGATACAGGTCTTCCAGCGCGGTTTTGTTGTCGGCGGCTTCGATTTGCGCCCTGAGGTCGTCTGAAAGTTTGCCTTGTTCTTCAATGCTTTTTAACACAACGGCTTTGCGCTCTTCCAATTCGCGCAGGTATTGCAGCCGCTCAGCAAGCTGGCGCAGTTGTGTATCGTCCAACCCGCCCGTGGCCTCCTTGCGATAGCGGGCGATAAACGGCACGGTCGCGCCGTCGTCCAAAAGCTCGACGGCGGCGGTGATTTGGGTGGCGGTGGCGGAGAGTTCTTGGGAGAGGATTTGGGTGATGTTCATGGGGGTCCTTTGGATGGGTGCAGGCTGCCTGAAAGCGTTAGTTTTAACGAAGTTGAAAAGTGCAGGCTGCTTTTTTGGGTTCGGGTTAGAACGAAATTTTCAGGTAGCCTGAAAGGTTATTTTTGAGGATTTTTTTTGTGCTCCCAAGTTTCAAGTAAATAAACTGCCAGTGCTCCTGATAAATTAACAGCTAATTGTGCATGACGGGGCTTGGGATTAACTCCTATTTTTCCCTTACCGTGCGCATCGCTCAAACGGTTTCGCAATGCACCTAATCCTTCAATGATAGCAGTGCAGCCACCTAGTATTTGCTTGAAAATATCTTCCGTATGTTGTGATGGCGCAAGGTTGAGATATTCGGCTGTTTGTTTATACAGTTTCTGTAAATCCTGTCTGTCATCGTAAGCAATTTTTGCTTCATCTAAGATATATTTGCATACACTTTCTATCAGTGTTCGTGCAGATGTAATTGCTCCTTCTGGGTCATCAATCCGTCTTTCGAGAGCCTTTTTCCAAGCATTTTCTATATGTATAGCATCGAGTTTTTTAATGCCTTGATTGATTAATTCGTCAGAAGGACAAGTCTTGCCATAATTAAATTCTATAAAATTCAATAATGGTTCAAATGCTTTATAAATAAAATCTCTGCGCTCTGCGTATTTCTCAAATCGCGGTGCTTTTACTTCATTCCAAAATTGATGTAAATCCCTGCATGTAAGTAAAAAAGTTGGGATGTATTTTTCAAATTCTTTGTTTGTGATAAATAATTGCCTTAGCTGCAAATATTGTGCATTAGATTCTCTTTCGTTGGCGAATGTAATTCCACCAGTAGCACGAGAAATTAATAAATTTTGTAGACTTTGCGCTTGAATTAATAAATCTTGCATTTTTATACCTATCTGTTCATTTAATTTATTGATTTAAGACGACCTGAAACTATCGCTTCAACACTTCCAATTCGGCAATATCTTCCGCTTCCACCTGCTGCGCCATGTGTGCCAAACGGTTTTGCCTGAACAGCCCGTATTGTTCGCCGGCAAACGCTTCCATTTGTTTGTGGCTGCGCGTGCCTTTACCTTCCAATACGGCGAAGCCGTTGTCGGCGATGATGCTGTCTATGCGGTTTTGCCAAAACGCAAGCGTCAGACCTTGCCGGTTTTTGGCGCGCAGTTCCGCACTTTCCAGAAAGATAACGGTCAGGCGGTTGAGCGTGTCGATTTCGTCGGTATTCAGGTAGTTTTTTGCAATGACGATATCGGCTTTGCGCACGCGTTCGCCGCTCCATGATGTCAGCCCCATATTGGGGGCGTTGCCGTCGGCGCGGTGGCAGACGAGTTCGGCGGCGGTTTGCTGCGTTACGGCGTAAATCAGCTTGTTTTGCGCTTGGGCGAAAAACATCTGCGTGGCTTTGTCGGTGGGGTCGTAATCGGCAGAGAGTTTGAACAGTTCGCGCACTTTTTGATAAAACCGCATTTCGCTGGCGCGGATGTCGCGGATTTTTTCCAGCAGTTCGTCAAAGTAATCCACGCGTCCGTTGGGATTTTTCAGGCGTTTGTCGTCCAGCACGAAGCCTTTCTCCAAATAGCCCGTCAAAACCTCGTTGGCCCAACGGCGAAACTGCACGCCGCGTTTGCTGCGCACGCGGAAGCCGATGGCCAGAATCATTTCCAAAGCATAGTGTTTGACTTGGTATTGCTTGCCGTCTGCGGCAGTTATAAAGAAATCCTTTATAACTGAATTTCCATCTAATTCATTGTCTTCCAATATGTTTTTTATGTGCAGACCGATATTTTGCACGGAGGTGTCAAAAAGTTCGGCCAGTTGGCTTTGGTTGAGCCAAACGGTGTGTTCCTGCGCCAGCAGGTTTACTTGGGTGCGGCCGTCTTCGGTTTGGTACATCAGGATTTCGGACATGGGTTTCCCTTACTTTGTAGGCTGAGGTCGTCTGAAATTATCGGCGGCTTATTCCTCATCACATTCTTCATCATCTTCATCGTCATAGGAGGTGTAGAGCCAATTGTCCCAGCCGAACAGTTCGAGCAGCGTATCGAAGCGGTCTTGGTCGGCGGTGCCGATAAATACGCCGTTTGCGTTGCCGTTTTCGTTAAAACAAAGCAGGATGATTTCGTGAAAGCCGTCGGTGTAGAAGCGTTGGTTTTCTTGTCGGAGTTCTATGATTTCGGTGCGGTTTTGTTGGATAAGCTGTACGGCTTGGGCATCTGTCGATTCTTCGTCCATGATGTTGGCGCAATAGCGCAGACCGCCCATAGCGGCATTGGTGCAAGCTAATTCCAGCAGTAGGGCGCGGGTGTCGGGCAGGTGCGGCTGCCATTCGTAGCTGTCGGTTTTATCGGTGTAAAAGCCGATATGGATGGGCGGGTTGTCTTGCGCCAAATCGGTTCTGGCAATGCCGCACAGAAACACGCCTTGGTTTTCTTCCATCAGCACCAGATAATCGCCGTCAAAATCCATCTTTTCCAATAGCAACAATCGGTTAAACGACTGATTGACTGCCTTACTGCCGCCCAATGTGAGCAGATATTCGCGCAACATGGCGGGGAAGCGGATGCCTAGGCGTTGTTCGGCAGCGGTGATTTCGGATTCGGGCAGACCGCAGGGGAGGTGGTCAAGGTGATAGAGGGTGGCGATATTTTGCAGATAATTCATGGATTAATCAGGGGCAGGGGTCGTCTGAAAAACACGCTATTATAAAGGATTAACTTGGTGCTGAACGTCCTTTCAGACGACCCCTTCTTACATTTTCAGCTAAAATACGCGCCATTAAAGGACAAAGCCATGATGACGCCCGAAACCCAGAAACAGCTCAAAATCACCGACGTTTCCGCCAAGAAGCTCGACAAACTCAACCTCCATACCGCATGGGATTTGGTTCTGCATTTGCCGCTGCGTTATGAGGACGAGACGCACATCATGCCGATTAAGGATGCGCCGATCGGCGTGCCGTGTCAGGTTGAGGGCGAGGTTATCCATCAGGAAGTTACGTTCAAACCGCGCAAGCAGCTGATTGTCCAAATCGCCGACGATTCCGGCAGCGTCCTTTTTCTGCGCTTCATCCACTTTTACGCCAGCCATCAGAAGCAGATGGCGGCAGGCAAACGCATCCGCGCCGTGGGCGAAATCAAACACGGGTTTTACGGCGACGAGATGATTCATCCCAAAATCCGCGATACCGAGAGCGGCGGTTTGGCGGAAAGCCTCACGCCCGTTTATCCGACCGTAAACGGTTTGAACCAGCCCACTTTGCGCCGCATCATTCAGACGGCGTTGAACGTTACGCCGCTGCACGACACGCTGCCCGATGCCTTATTGGGTCGTCTGAAACTGCCGCACCTCGCCGAAAGCCTGCGCCTTTTGCATTCGCCGCCGCCGAGTTTCACCATCCACCAGCTTTCCGACGGTGCGCTGCCTGCATGGCAGCGGCTCAAATTCGATGAACTTTTGGCGCAACAGCTTTCCATGCGGCTGGCACGACAGAAGCGTGTCAGCGGTACGGCGGCGGCATTGGGCGGCGACGGCACGCTGACCCAAGCCCTGCGCCACGCCTTGCCGTTTGCCCTGACCGATGCCCAAGAAAGAGTCGTGTCCGAAATCCGCCGCGATATGGCGCAAACCCACCCGATGCACCGCCTGCTGCAAGGCGATGTCGGCAGCGGCAAAACCATCGTCGCCGCCTTGTCCGCGTTGACCGCCATCGAATCCGGCGCGCAGGCGGCTGTGATGGCGCCGACCGAAATCCTTGCCGAACAGCACTTCATCAAGTTCAAACAATGGCTTGAGCCTTTAGGACTAGAAGTCGTCTGGCTCTCCGGCAGCCAGCGTAAGAAAGCCAAAGACGAAGCCAAAGCCAAACTCGCCGATGGCACCGTCAAAATCGCCGTCGGCACGCACGCCCTGTTTTCAGACGACGTCGAGTTTCAAAATCTGGGCTTGGTGATTGTGGACGAACAACACCGCTTCGGTGTCGCCCAACGCCTCGCCCTCAAAAACAAAGGGCGCGACGTCCACCAGTTGATGATGTCCGCCACGCCTATCCCGCGCACGCTCGCCATGAGTTTTTTCGCCGACTTGGACGTGTCCGTCATTGACGAACTCCCGCCCGGGCGCACCCCGATTAAAACCCGCCTCGTCAACAACGTCCGCCGCGCCGAAGTCGAAGGCTTCGTCCTCAACATCTGCCGCAAAGGGCAGCAGGCATACTGGGTCTGCCCGCTGATTGAAGAGAGCGAAACCCTGCAACTGCAAACCGCTACCGAAACCCTCGAGCAGCTTCAGGCGGCATTGCCCGAACTCAACATCGGCTTGGTACACGGGCGCATGAAAGCCGCCGAAAAAGCCGAAGTCATGGCGGAGTTTGCCGCAGGCCGTCTGAACGTATTGGTCGCCACCACCGTCATCGAAGTCGGCGTAGATGTGCCCAACGCCGCCCTGATGGTGATCGAACACGCCGAGCGCATGGGCTTGGCGCAGCTGCACCAATTACGCGGACGGGTAGGGCGCGGCGCGGCAGAAAGCGTGTGCGTCCTCCTGTTTGCCGAACCCTTGAGCGAACTCGCCAAAGCGCGGCTGAAAGTCATCTACGAACACACCGACGGCTTCGAAATCGCCCGCCAAGACCTCAATATCCGCGGACCCGGCGAATTTCTCGGCGCGCGCCAAAGCGGCGTCCCCATGCTGCGCTTCGCCAACCTCGAAGAAGACCTGCACCTCTTGGAACAGGCGCGCGAAATCGCCCCGATGCTGATTGAACAAAACCCTGAAATCGTCGAAGCGCATCTGGCAAGGTGGCTTGCCAGCAGGGAAGGGTATTTGGGCGTGTGAGGTCGTCTGAAAAGGCTTTGCCTGCGGATATAGTGGATTAACTTTAAACCAGAACGGCGTTACCTCGCCTTAGCTCAAAGAGAACGATTCTCTAAGGTGCTGAAGCACCAAGTGAATCGGTTCCGTACTATCTGTACTGTCTGCGGCTTCGTCGCCTTGTCCTGATTTATGTTAATCCACTATAATGAACAAGGGGCGCATGATTGCGCCCCTTGTTGTGCGTTTGAAGGAAAGGG
This sequence comes from Neisseria sp. HMSC077D05, assembly GCA_001809325.1. Classification (GTDB taxonomy): domain Bacteria; phylum Pseudomonadota; class Gammaproteobacteria; order Burkholderiales; family Neisseriaceae; genus Neisseria. Next base: position 23,103 of record KV797018.1, read on the forward strand.
AGATGGTTCAACACAAAAAGGTCGTCTGAAAATTTTTTCAGACGACC
>KV797018.1:23249-32064 GCA_001809325.1 Neisseria sp. HMSC077D05
AAGGTCGTCTGAAAATTTTTTCAGACGACCTTTTAGACTTTATAGAGAACAGATTTATTTCGTACCGTAATTAGGTTGCAGCAGGGCGCAGGGTTGGCGTTCCCTGCGGCTGCGGCGGCTGCGTCCGGCGATGGTGCCGCAGGCGGCGCCGGGATCGGTTTTGTCGGCTTTTGGGGATTTGTCGCCGCGGTCGTTACGCTCGTTACGATCATTGCGTTCGCTGCGGTTGCTCCGTTCGGAACGGTTTCTGTCGCTGCCTCGGCTGCGGGTCGGGGTGGCTTGGGTGTCTGCGGTATCGCCGTCGGCGTCCGCACCCCACCAGTTCGGCTCGAAGCCTTCGATGCGTTCGACTGCCAAGTTATTGCCGGTCAGCTCTTTGATGGCTTCAAACATTTTCTGTTCGGTTTTGTCCATCAGGGAAATGGCGACGCCGTCCGCGCCTGCCCTGCCGGTGCGTCCGATGCGGTGGACGTAGTCTTCGGGCTGAGTCGGCAGTTCGTAGTTGATGACGAAGGGCAGCTCGGCGATGTCCAGTCCGCGTGCGGCGACGTCGGTAGCGACGAGGACGCGCAGGCTGCCTTCTTTGAAGGCGTTGAGGGTTTCGAGGCGGCTTTGCTGGGATTTGTCGCCGTGGATGGATTGGGCGGCAAGGTTGCGGCGAACGAGGTCGCGGGTCACTTGGTCAACGCTTTGTTTGGTTTTGCAGAACACGATGACTTGGTTCATCTGCAAATCGACAATCAGCCGCTCTAAAAGATTGCGTTTTTTGAGCGCGTCAACGGCGATGATGTGCTGCTCGACATTGGCGCTGGTGGTATTTTGCGCGGCGACTTCGACGATTTCGGGCGCGTTCATGAAGTCTTTGGCGAGCTTGCGGATGGGGGGCGCGAAGGTTGCGGAAAAGAGCAGGGTTTGGCGTGGCTTGGGCAGCATCTGCATGATTTTGCGGATGTCGTCGATGAAACCCATATCGAGCATACGGTCGGCTTCGTCGAGGACGACGATTTCGACTTTATTGAGGTTGATGTTTTTCTGTTTGACGTGGTCAAGCAGCCGGCCGACGGTGGCGACGACGATTTCGCAGCCGGCGCGCAGGTCGGCGGTTTGTTTGTCCATGTTGACGCCGCCGAAGAGGACGGTGTGGCGCAGCGGCAGATTTTTGATATAGCCCTGCACGTTTTGGTCGATTTGGTCGGCGAGTTCGCGCGTCGGGGTCAATACGAGCATACGCACGGGGTGCATCGCGGGCGAGGTACTGGCGGTGGCGTAGCGTTTGAGGCGTTCCAGACTGGGCAGCATAAAGGCGGCGGTTTTGCCTGTACCGGTTTGGGCGGCGGCGAGTAAATCATGACCGGCGAGTGCTTTGGGGATGGCGGCGGCTTGGATGGGCGTCGGGTTTTCGTAACCTTGTTCGATCAGTGCGGAAACGAGTTCGCTGCCTAGCCCGAGTGAGGCAAATGGATTCATGGCGGTATCTTTCTGTCCAGACGGGATGCGGAATGCCGCGTGGGGTCGTCTGAAACGGGAGGATGTTTTGATGATGTGTTTTATTAGGATGCCGCCGGCAAAGTGTGCGACCGGTGTACGGCAAGCCGCAGAAAAGGAATGTGGCTTCTGCGGTATGGAAAGGTAAGCGCGATTATGCCATAAAACCCCTGCGCCGCCTAACGGCAGGCGGGCGGAGCATAGTTGTTCGGCTGCGTTGCCGAGTCGGTAAGGGAATTTTTTACATTGCGGAGGCGTCGGCGTTTATGTTCCTTAAATTTTTGAAACCGCTTATCATTTTCTGACGGCATTTACTGTCATAGTTCAAACTTATCAAAACCTTTCATATGTAAATGAAACTAAATCGTACTAATGGGACTCTGTTTTGGGACAGACGCAAATTTGCGCTGTAAACCATCAATCACAATAGGAATATACGACATGAAAACTTTATTGATCGCCGTTGCCGCTGCAAGCCTGATGCTGGGTGCCTGCTCCAGCAGCAAAACTACTGAAGAAGCTAAAACTCCTAGCGTAAGCGTTGAAGAGGCAATCGCTCAATGTCAACAAGCTTCCGGTGCAAACCAAGACCGCGCCGTGTTCGATGCATGTATGAAAGACAAAGGCTACCAACGCAGCGCCGCTGAAGGCGCAGCCGCAGCTGCTGCTTCTGCACCTGCCGCACAATAAGCACAGCTAGGAATTATTGATGTATCACCCGATCTGTTCGGGGTCATACATCAACAATTTCTCGCCATGCTTGTTCCGCCTGATTCCATTCACTCCCGGAAGGTAGGGCGGGCGCAAACGGAAAGGTCGTCTGAAAACTGTTTTCAGACGACCTTTCCGTTTGTTTTATCCGACGGATTCGGTTATTACAAGGCGCGGTCGAAATACAGCGGCACACCCGATGCTTCGCTCATGCGCAGCAGGTAGTCCATAACCTTCTGCGGCCACTCGACACCGCGCACGACGGTCAGGTTGCGCAATATCGGGAACACCAATATGTCTTCCATGCCGATTTCGCCGTTCAAACCTGCGCCGCCTTCGGCCATCAGCGTTTCCAGTTCCGCCAAATCCCCGTTCAGCCGTTGCACATACTGACCGGTTTTCTCCAAATTGGCGGCGAAGCTGCCGATGCTTTTCTCTTTTTTGTCCGTGAAATATTTTACCGCTTCCGGCGTTTCAAATTCGGGCAGCTCGAGTTTGATCACGCGCGGCTGGACGAGTTTCAGGTTGTATTCGCCCACTTTGTCCAACCATGCCTGGATTTCGGGGCGGGTTTCATCTTTCAGACGACCTTCGCGGTCAAGATAGCGGACAACGTCCAAACTCTCGCCCATAAACGAACCGTCTTCTTTTTGCAGGATGGGCACTTGTTTCGCGCCGATCATGCTGATCGGCGTCGCCTCGTCGTCGTTTGCCAGCACGACGTCTTCAACGTCCGCGCCCAACAGCCCCGCCGCTATCCGCGCCCGCACGCAAAACGGGCAATGGTCATAGTAATACAGTTTCATTAAAAATCCTCCGAAAATGGGTTTGATTGGGCAAAGGCCGTCTGAATGCCTCACGCAAAAGGATTATCCTGCCAAATATCTTTGGAAGCCATATCTGATAACGTGTTTATACGGCCGGGATATATGCAGTATTTTCTCCGGGCAGTATAACCGATGTTGAAATTTCCGTCGGATACACGACATCAGCGGCTGCCTCTGCTGAAATTTCACCTGCCAACTCATTGTAAATTCCTTTGTCGTTTTGGAAATCAATATCGGCAACCTTGCGCCTTTCCCCGTTTTCCAAAACCACTTCTGATTCAAATAATATTTTATTATCGGTTTCATCTTTCAGATTGATTTCTGCAAAATCCAAAGAGATCGACTGGATATTCCAGTCGGACAATAGAGAAAGCTCTCCTTCCTCCGTTTTCCCGTTACTGTTTTCGTCATGCCAGATTCTTAGCTCGCCCCACAATTCATCATATTGATTAATGATATTATTATTGTCGCTGTCCAAATCTTTCAAAGCTTCTACGCCGTTTTCTGCGCGCTTGCCGTCAGACATAACTGTTGCCTCACCAAACATCTCCGTTCCGTCGTTTACCATGCCGTCTCCATTTTTATCCCAAACCAAAAAACCGCTGCCTTTTTTGAGCCAAGCCGTCTGTTCGGCCATCCCGTCGCCATCCATATCAAAACTCACTCCATCCTCCACCGAAGTCGTGAGCAACTCTTCTCCATACAGCTCGATAGCAAGAGGAGTATGGTAATTTTTGGCAATTTGGTCAAAATTCTGCTGAAGATTATCCACTCCGCCCTGCAAATCAAGTGAAATATTGGCTTTGTTCAGTAAATCCTGCAAAGCTTTCAAAGCTTCGTTTTCATTATGAATTTCTTTGCCTTTTCCTGATGCCTGTTCAGATTTTTGCTGTTCGACCAAAGTAGCCAAGCGGTTCACTGCATTGGAATGAAGCCTACTGGCTGAAGTAATCAGTGCCGCATACGCACTTTTTGAGTAATTTACTAAATTATCGTTGAAGCTGACACTCTTGCCCGCGCTGCCGATACCGAATTCAATCGCCCCCTGCTTTCCGCCTGAAGAATAATATAACGCTGTTCTTGCAGCCGTCGTTACCGTACCGTCTGCCAAACGGCTGTTGGCAGGTACAAATACCACCATCAGCGTAGGATTTCCACGCGCCATCATCGGCATCAGACTAAGCGGCATATTCGGATCGGTTTTCTGAAAGCGAACCCGCTCGTCACCTACGCCAAACAGTCTGTTGGGATGGTCAGGCGCTGCTTCATCCATTCCTGATTGCAGAATTTTTTGCTTTTCGGCCGGAGTTTTACCGTTTAGCAGGTTTGGATTGGTTTCCTCAAGGAATATAGATTTCGCCCATGTCCAATAAGTATCGCTGGGCTGGCCGCTGGGGTTTTGGGTTTTCATTTTATGGGCAAAATAATCAACAGCCTGTTGCTGGTTCATCGCCTTGATTGCTGCCGTATCCGATCCGTATTTGGTTTCTTTGGGATTGTTCCGCAAATCAAACTGAAAACGGTTGTATTCGGCTTTTCCTTCTTCATACAAAAGACGGCGGGCATACTCATTTGCAGTAAGGTTTTTTGTTGGATTTCTCTCATCAGCAAGATCTAGTCTATAAAGAGTATCAGAAATACCATGCTCGATTTCATGGGCATAATCAGAAGCCGTAAGATAATCTTTTCCAAATACCATCTCACGGTATTCAATGTCTCCTTTTAATTTTCTCGTTGTATAAGTGGCTGGAACATGATGATCGACACGAATACTTGATAGCCCCCATTTATTGATAAAAATATGAGTCTTTTGCATAATAACATTATCCCGCATGATGCTATCAATCTCCTTTTTAGGCATGCCCATGCGAATAAAATGCTGCCGGATTTGTGCATTTTGAACTGTTGCCATAATAATTCTCCTATTAATTGTTAGAGTAAATTTTTAATTTTAATTGGTGATAAAATAATTTTTTTCATATTGAATATAAGATATTTCCTTGCTACATCTCATATTTTCTTGGTTATCATGCATAAAGTATAGAGATACACTATCTTTAATAGACAATCTTGCATGAAAATCCTTAATATGACCGTTGTTGTCAATAGCCTCTAATGATTTTTCAAAACTTACAGCAGAATCAGAACAAAGTATAGGCCTAAACATTGGATGCAAAGCAATTCTTGGCAGGGGCAAATCCTCGGGATAACGGTTGTCAGGAAACAGCGAACGGTAATGCTTTAAATAATCAGGCGTTGCTTCGATTTCTAAAAAAGTGCTGCCGTCGTAGTCGGTCTGATGCACTACCGTAAAGCCGTCGGTCGGCCGTTTTAGCTTACGCCACCTGTGTTTGAGCCATTTCTGCCGCTCTGCCTTGTCTTTCCATCTGAGTACCGCCTGTTTTTCTCCGTCAGGCCGCAAACGGCCGGAAAGCCGCACATAGCGCCGGTACACGGGAATCTGCCACTTTTTCGCTAAATCTTCAGGCGGCATATCAAGCAAACAGGCACTATGCAGCGTGCCGGCCATCTGTCTGAACAAATTCTCGAAGCTATTTACAGGATAAAGCTGCTCGCAGCCCGTTGCGTCATCCGCATATGCTTGAGAAACAGAGACCGTCTGAATGCCGCTATCGGCATGAGACAAAATGGGCAGCAACATGGCCGGCCACAGCAAAGCAGCTAAAAATTTCACACTCATCTCCTTCTTGATAAAAATTATTACTTGCATTGATATTATTTCCAATATTTTTTCACTGCAAGCACATTTACACGCTAATTGTTTGTTTTATTTTGATGTTTATATGTTATTGCAAGTTGGGTAGCCCAGGCCGTCTGAAACATGCTTTGTCGCAAAATACGGGCAAGCTGCTACAATACAGCCGCTATGTCGAAACAAAACAAACGGAGAAACGGCACGCCATGAGCAACACACGACAAACACCGGAAATCCCCGCCGCACCGCTGCAAGAATCCCGCGCGTGGTTTGACGCGCACACCGCCGGTTTGCCCGAACCTGCGCAAAAGCTGCTTCAGACGGCCTTGTCGCTGGCCGAGACGCATTATCCTGCCGATGCGGCCACGCCTGCGGGCGAGCCGCTTTTGGCGCACCTTTTGGGTGCGGCGCGTATGGTGAACGAATTGGATTTACTGCCCGATGCGGTGGCCGCCACGCTTTTGGCCGACATCGTGCGTTTTGTGCCCGACTGGCGCGAGCTGCTCACGGAACGCTGCAACAGCACCGTCGCCGAGCTGGTCAAAGGTGTGGACGAAGTGCAGAAGCTCACCCACTTCGCCCGTGTGGACAGCCTTGCCACGCCTGAAGAGCGCGCCCAGCAGGCGGAAACCATGCGTAAAATGCTGCTGGCGATGGTCACCGACATCCGCGTCGTGTTGATCAAGCTCGCCATGCGTACCCGCACCATGCAGTTTCTCAGCAATATCCCCGACAGCCCCGAAAAACGCGCCGTCGCCAAAGAAACCCTCGACATCTTCGCCCCGCTCGCCAACCGTCTGGGCGTATGGCAGCTCAAATGGCAGCTCGAAGACCTCGGCTTCCGCCATCAAGAACCTGAAAAATACCGCGAAATCGCGCTGCTTTTGGACGAAAAACGCACCGAACGCCTCGAATACATCGAAAACTTCCTCAACATCCTGCGCGCGGAGCTTAAAAAATACAACGTCCACTTTGAAGTCGCCGGCCGTCCGAAACACATCTACTCCATTTACAAAAAAATGGTGAAGAAAAAACTCAGCTTCGACGGGCTGTTCGACATCCGCGCCGTGCGGATTCTAGTCGATACCGTCCCCGAGTGTTACACCACGCTGGGTATCGTCCACAGCCTCTGGCAGCCCATCCCGGGCGAGTTCGACGACTACATCGCCAACCCCAAAGGCAACGGCTATAAAAGTTTGCACACCGTCATCGTCGGCCCCGAAGACAAAGGCGTGGAAGTGCAAATCCGCACCTTCGATATGCACCAATTCAACGAATTCGGTGTCGCCGCCCACTGGCGTTACAAAGAGGGCGGCAAGGGCGATTCCGCCTACGAACAAAAAATCGCCTGGTTGCGCCAACTCTTGGACTGGCGCGAGAACATGGCGGAAAGCGGCAAGGAAGACCTCGCCGCCGCCTTCAAAACCGAGCTTTTCAACGACACGATTTACGTCCTGACCCCGCACGGCAAAGTCCTCTCCCTGCCCACGGGCGCGACCCCCATCGACTTCGCCTACGCCTTACACAGCAGCATCGGCGACCGTTGCCGCGGCGCGAAAGTCGAAGGGCAAATCGTGCCGCTGTCCACCCCGCTCGAAAACGGACAGCGCGTCGAAATCATTACCGCCAAAGAAGGACATCCCTCCGTCAACTGGCTCTACGAAGGCTGGGTTAAATCCAGCAAGGCAATCAGCAAAATCCGCGCCTACATCCGTCAGCAAAACGCCGACACCGTGCGCGAAGAAGGTCGCGTCCAACTTGACAAACAGCTTGCCAAACTCACGCCCAAGCCCAACCTGCAAGAGCTTGCCGAAAACCTCGGCTACAAAAAACTCGACGACCTCTACACCGCCGTCGGACAAGGAGAAATTTCCAACCGCGCCATCCAGAAAGCCTGCGGCACGCTGAACGAACCGCCGCCCGTGCCCGTCAGCGAAACCACCATCGTCAAACAGTCCAAAATCAAAAAAGGCGGCAAAACGGGTGTGCTCATCGATGGCGAAGACGGCCTGATGACCACGCTGGCCAAATGCTGCAAACCCGCACCGCCCGACGATATTGTCGGCTTCGTTACCCGCGAGCGCGGCATTTCCGTCCACCGCAAAACCTGCCCCTCTTTCCAACATCTCGCCGAACACGCGCCTGAAAAAGTGTTGGACGCAAGCTGGGCGGCGTTGCAGGAAGGGCAAGTGTTCGCCGTCGATGTCGAAATCCGCGCCCAAGACCGCTCAGGCCTTTTACGCGACGTATCCGACGCGCTCGCCCGCCACAAACTCAACGTTACCGCCGTACAAACCCAGTCCCGCGACTTGGAAGCCAGCATGAGGTTCACGCTTGAAGTCAAACAAGTCAACGACCTCCCGCGCGTCCTCGCCAGCCTCGGCGACGTCAAAGGCGTGTTGAGCGTAACGAGGTTGTAAGAAGGTGGAACAAAAGGTCGTCTGAAAAACGGATTTCAGGTTTTTTCAGACGACCTTTTTGTCTGTATCGTAATCGACATTGGAACTATCTGTTCTGTCCTTCCTACCTGCGCGGAGATGGACTGCGACGGAAATCCGGAGGTTCGGGCTTACGGCAATCTTTAAGTGCCTCTGAAAAGCAGAAGGCTGGATTCCCGCCTGCGAAGGAATGGCGGTAATTGGAGCAGCTTCGATAAATCGCTGTCTGCCTTTTAAAAACAGCCAAACTTGCAAATCAAAGGTCGTCTGAAAACTGCAATATGCGGTTTTCAGACGACCTTTTGTGTTGCCCTGTTCAAAGCAAGGCTGAACCTGATTCGGGCAAGGTCAGCGATCAACGGTGATGCCTTTGCTTTCTTGCTGTTTCTGTTCGTCCAGTTTCTTTTGCAGGGTGTCGCACGGGGCGTCGCAGTCGCAGACTTTTTTCATGCCCAACGAGGAGATGCCGCCGCAACTGCCTTTGATGGTGCGCTTGGAAAAAATATAGCCGACCGCCATGCCGAGGATGACGAGGAGGAAGAGGCCGAAGGTGAGGAGTAGGGTTTTCATGATGGTGTTCCTGTGGGATGGATATGAGTGCGTGGATATTATAGTCAATTAAAAATAAAATAGTACAA